>DAIPML010000026.1:0-20794 GCA_036768735.1 Clostridiales bacterium
TTACCTGAAAGCCGCCAAAAAGTTATGATTTTGGGCGGTGGTCCTAACCGCATAGGTCAGGGAATAGAATTTGATTATTGCTGTGTTCATGCAGCTTACGCACTTCGTGACTTAGGATATGAAACGATAATTGTAAATTGCAATCCCGAAACGGTCTCAACAGACTTTGATACTTCCGATAAGCTTTATTTTGAACCTCTTACAGTTGAAGAAGTCCTTAGTATTTATGAAAAAGAACAGCCTCTTGGTGTTATTATTCAATTTGGAGGACAAACACCGTTAAATATCGCTGATGATCTTAAAAAGGCAGGTGTCGGAATTTTAGGCACAACCCCTGAAACTATTGACATTGCAGAAGATAGGGATTTGTTCCGAAAAATGATGCAGCACCTAAGCATTCCAATGCCGGAATCAGGTATGGCTAGTAATATCAAAGAAGCGCTTGCTATAGCAGGGCGTATTGGTTACCCTTTAATGATCCGTCCTTCGTTTGTGCTTGGCGGGCGTGGTATGGAGGTTGTTTATGATGATGGGATGCTCAAGCGGTATGTTGAATCCGCCGAAGGTGTAACCCCTGATCGTCCTCTCCTTATTGATAGATTTCTGGAAAATGCTATAGAAGCCGAGTCCGACGCAATTTCCGATGGACATGACACATTTGTTCCCGCAGTTATGGAGCATATTGAACTTGCAGGAATACACTCAGGCGACTCCGCATGTGTTATTCCTACGGTAAATATAAGCTCGGAGCATATCCAAACCGTTTACGAATATACCAGAAAAATTGCCAATGAGTTAAGAGTTATAGGTCTTATGAACATGCAATTTGCCATATGCAATAACACTGTTTATGTTCTTGAAGCGAACCCCCGTGCATCTCGTACAGTTCCTCTGGTGTCAAAGGTTTGCGATATATCTATGGCACGAATTGCAACTGAAATAATTATGTCCGAAATAACGGGGAAAGAATCTCCGGTTAAGGGTTTAAAATCACGTAATATAACTCATTTCGGTGTAAAAGAGGCTGTATTCCCGTTTAATATGTTTCAAGAGGTAGACCCTGTTTTAGGTCCTGAAATGAGATCCACCGGTGAGGTTTTAGGTCTTGCGAATTCCTTCGGACTTGCGTATTTCAAAGCACAGGAAGCTACACAAGCACCTCTGCCCGTACAGGGGGATGTTTTTATCAGCGTTGCCGATCAGGATAAGCCTTATTTGCCGGATGTTGCAAAAAAATTTGAGCAACTGGGTTTTAAAATAAAAGCAACCGAAGGCACATACAAGTTTCTTACAGAAAAAGGCATACGCTGCGAACAGGTCAAAAAGCTGACAGAAGGAAGACCCAATATCGTAGATAACATAATGAACGGAGAAATACAGCTGGTTATAAATACACCCGTGGGTAAGCAGAGCCAGACTGATGATTCTTATATTCGCAAAACATCCATTAAATATAAAATTCCTTATATTACAACGCTGACTGCAGCCATGGCCAGCGTTAACGGTATAAAAACATATATGGAAAACCATCTTAAGGAGGATAAGGTAAAATCCCTCCAAAGCTATCATTGTGATATTAAATAACATAAGGAGTGTGATCCCCTTTGGGAGGAATATTTGGAGTTGCATCAAAAAGCAGTTGTGTGATGGATTTATATTTTGGCACGGACTATCATTCCCATTTAGGTACAAGCCGCGGTGGAATGGCTGTTTGGACCGGAAACGGGTTTGCCAGAGCCATTCATAATATTGAAAATATCCAGTTCCGTTCAAAATTTGAAGTTGATTTATCAGACATGAAAGGCAATATGGGCATTGGCTGCATTAGTGATAATGAACCTCAGCCTCTTACAGTTCTTTCACACCTAGGATATTACGCTATTACTACTGTAGGACGCATTAATAATATAGATGCGCTTGTTGAAAAATGCTTTAAGAAAAACCTGATTCATTTTCTTGAAATGAGTAATGGGGAAATTAATCCCACAGAAATTGTTGCTTCCTTAATTGATCAAGAAGGTTCTTTTGGGGATGGAATAAGGCATGCTCAAGAGTTAATTGAAGGCTCTTGCACCATGCTCGTTTTATCAAAGGAAGGAATTTACGCTGCAAGAGATCTGCATGGAAGAACCCCGTTAATTATAGGTGAAAAGGATGGAGCTTTTTGTGCTTCTTTTGAATCCTGCGTCTTTGCCAATTTAGGGTACAGTTTTAAATATGAGCTTGGTCCGGGCGAAATAGTTCTTATTACTCCTGATGGGATTAAGCAAATCTCACCCCCCAGAGATAAAATGAAAATGTGCGCTTTTCTCTGGGTTTATTATGGTTATCCCTCTTCAGAATATGAGGGTATGAATGTGGAGATTATGCGTAACCGCAACGGTGCTTTGATGGCTAAAAATGATGATGCAGAAGTGGATTTGGTTGCAGCCATACCCGACTCCGGTGTAGCTCATGCCATAGGATATGCTAATGAGGCCAGGATACCTTACGGCAGGCCTTTTATCAAGTACACGCCCACTTGGTCAAGAAGCTTTATACCTCAATCACAAAAAGTCAGGAACCTTGTTGCAAGAATGAAGCTTATGCCTATAAGCGGTCTTATAAAAGGAAAACGGTTGCTTTTCTGTGACGATTCCATTGTTCGTGGCACTCAGATGAGAGAGACTATTGATCTCCTGTATAGAAACAATGCAAAAGAAGCGCATATCCGCTCTGCATGCCCTCCCCTTGTTTACGGGTGTAAATACTTGAACTTCTCAAGATCCAGATCTGAGCTGGATTTGGCGACTCGACAGGCAATAAAAAAGCTTGAAGGCAATGAATCAATCGCCTTGGATGAGTACAGTGATCCGAAAACAGAAAGATACCATTGCATGGTTGAATATATCGGAAAGCAATTGAACTTTACGTCATTAAAATATCAAAATCTTAATGATATGCTGGATGCAATAGGTCTTCCTCACGAGAAATTATGTACTTATTGCTGGAATGGTAAAGGTTAAGGAGAATTAGCACTTGGAAACTGAAAAATCAATAAACAGTTATAAGAAAGGCTTTATTGATGGTATTCCAATAGGCTTAGGTTACTTTTCCGTTTCCTTTACCTTTGGAATGATGGCTGTAAACACAGGGCTTACTGTCCCCACCGCCTTGCTTATATCAATGACAAACTTGACCTCCGCCGGACAGTTTGCCGGAATTGGTCTTATTGCCGCCGGTGCGACATACATAGAAATGATATTAACCCAATTGGTTATAAACCTGCGTTATGCTTTAATGTCTCTGTCTCTTTCACAGAAAACAGACAGAACATTTAATTTTTTGCACCGTCTTTTTATATCATTTGGTATTACAGATGAGATTTTTGCTGTGGCTAGCAGTCAACCTTGTGAAGTCGGCATACGATATATGTATGGTTTAATTACTATTCCATATGTAGGCTGGGCTTTTGGAACTTTTATAGGTGCTGCGTTTTGCACCATACTTCCCGACACCTTACGTTCGGCATTAAGCATTGCAATTTATGCCATGTTTATCGCTATTATAATTCCGCCTGCAAAGAAATCCCGTCCTGTTCTTAATGTGATAATAATCTCTGTTGCTTTAAGCTGTTTAATTCGGTACACACCATTATTAAATAAGATATCAGGAGGTTTTGCAATAATTATATGTGCTTTTGTAGCAGCGGCAATTGGTGCGAAAATCCACCCTGTTGAGGATGTGAAAAAATGATTATCAAATATATTTTTGTAATGGCCATAGTGACCTACTTAATACGTATGCTGCCTATGGTTTTATTTAAGAAAAGAATAGAAAACACATTTGTTAAGTCATTTTTATATTATGTTCCTTTCGCCGTGCTTGGAGCTATGACAATACCGTATATCTTCTCTTCAACTTCATCAATATATTCAGCGATTGCCGGAACAATTGCTGCCATAATACTATCCTTCAAAGAGAAAGGACTGTTAGCCTCCGCCATATCGGCCTGTGTTACGGTTTATGCTGTAGAATGGTTTTTGCGTGTCATTTAATTGTGAACTTCCTGCATTTTTATTACTCAATCGCTGAAAGGTGCATAAACATTGGACGTTTAGGCGTATTGAGGTGAAAATTTTGAGTAGTAAATAACACTTAATAAGATAGAACGGTTTTTAACTCAAACCTAGTATTTAAGCGAAATGCCGGTATTGAGTAGGAATTTTTCAGGAAGTTCACATTTAATGCAACTAATTTGACATAGGGTGTAAGCACCGCTGGTCGCAGGCAAAGCCTGATAGTTTTTATACAAGCTGCCAAGCTATAGGAAAGCTTTTTGAATAAGTCGGCTCTTTCCTTCAAATCATTAAATTTACTGCCAACGAAAGCACCTTTGAATTGGCAACTTTCTTTCCAAAGGAAATAATAGCTGCTATGTTACCAAGTGCTTTATACAATGTATTAACCAGCCAGACTATATCAATCTGCACAAAGATTTCTTAAAAACTTGTCCAGTACAGGGTTTTTGCCAACCCTTCCATTAAGGCAAAGGCTTATGAATATTGCCTTTCCTTTACCATAGCTAATTTCGCCCACTATAGGGAGCTTTTTCTTTTTTCCTTTTTGTTTGTCATGAAAACCGGGTTTCATATATGTGTACAGGATAGGAGTAAGATCATTCGATTCCATATATTTCACTGCAGAATAATCAATAATTTCATTTTCATCGTTATACCAGTATGAAAAATCATCGCTGTGAAATTCTTTTGTGAAGCTATTATACTTATCCCTCGCAATAAAAAATAGCCCATTCATATCTTTATAATTTACAGTGTTCTCACTGAACTTCCAGCACAAGCTTTCTTTCCCATGATTGATAAAAATAGCTCTTGCACCTTTTACTACCATGTCCGTAATAATTTCTTTGAACTTATAATACTCCTGCTCATCAGATATGAATATGTTTTTTATACCGGATTCCGCTTCATCAAAAGCATATGCAGATATACCTAATGACTCAAGCAGCTTGCGAGCATTTTCGCCTATATATGCAATTACTCCGCCATGATAAATTTTATCTTTTTTAAAAACTTCAATTGTAAATCTTTCGTTATCTATTTGTTCCCCTCGGCAGTTAACAAGCTTTGCATCAAGGAAAACATCTTTTCTGCCTTCAATATCAGGCAGTACCGCTCTTGCAACGCCAGCCGGTGCGGCGGATGCGGCTGCTATGCTCAATGATATTTCATATGACGAAAAATCTCTTTTCTCATCCCGTAAGGTAATTATAATTTTACACCCAGGATATTGTTGGGAAGTATCATTCAAATACCAGGCTTCAACATCAATTATTTCGCCTGCATAAGCCTTCCATCTATCACATCGCAAATTTACTCTGACTGGTATAAGACTTTTTCTGAATGAAAAATATGCAGGCTTCGGTATCCTGTCAACACCTACCAGTGCCTTCATCCATCCTGCAGGCCAAGCGTCAATTAAAAGATGTAGTGCTGTTGATACTATTTTGTCGGAACGCCTTCTCAGTGCGTCTGTCATGATTTTTGCAGCAAAAGCCTGGTGCTTCTGACTTGCATTTATCCAATCATATATGCTGCTTTGTTCTTCAAACCAATCTCCATGCATACTGTTTGTCTGTGACAAAACAATACTTTCAGGTCCATTCCTCACTGTCGCCGCTTGATAACCACTTGGGAGGGTAAAACCGCTTCATTAAATCAAAGTTGTCAAGACCTTCAGTGCCGTATTCACCGCAGCCGGTCTTCCAGCCTTTTTTTAAATTGGGCAGATAGCCTTTATATAACTTTCCTATAGGAATTGCATGGTTTGTATACCACATATTATAACAATGGAAATCAGAAAGTCCTGTTCTTGTTGGCGGATCATAATCACCTTCAACATGCTTTATGATCCTGTCGGGATTTTCCGCTTTCACTATCCGATCTGCTGATTCAAAAAAGGCTTCAAGCTCATCTCTGTATAAATGCCTGTGTCCAAGCTTTTGATCTGTTACGCAAAACGGCTCATTAATATATGTCACCATTACAGAAGAGGGATGGTTCCGTATAAGCCTTTCCATCTCACCAACCTGCTTTAGCGCTTCACACAATTGGTTTCTTCTGAAATATCCGAATAAGGGGAAATCAGTCTGATTCATCATACCCAGCATGTCGCAAAAATGATATATCTCCTCTTGAACTGGTCTTTGTGTAAAACGATAAAAGTTCATGTTGGCAAGCTTTGCAATAAGGATATCATCTATAAGTTTTCCGGGATCATTTTCAACTACACACTGCTGCATATGCCCCATATCGTTGGCGCCTCGCAATATTAGAGGCTTGTTATTGAGATATAGCCTACCTTTTTCTTCTGCCGACTCATCCATATGGAATTTTCTCATACCAAAAGTACTGTCTATTTCATCTGCCAGTTTCTCATCGCCGGTTTTCAAACTGACCCTGACGGTATAAAGCCAAGGCTCATCACACTGCCATAACCTGTATCCGGGCATGTTCACTCTAAATCGGTAATAATTTATTCCAGGGCCTGCCGACTCAACATCCCCTGCAAACATGTTTTCAATACACCTAGCTTCGAAATTGAATGGGTATACGGATAAAAGAAGCTTTATATCCCTGACATCAGCAAATGGGTTGAATACATTTGCATGAACCTCAATACAGCAATCGTCAATGTCAGGCCTGACAAAAACAGAATCAACAAAGACTTCGGATCTTTCTTCAATTATTACGCTGTTATATATTCCGGCTCCGGGAGGGCAGTGATGCCAGCCGTCTTCAGGATCATCCCAGCCCAATCCCGTTGCAGCATATATCTTATTACCGTTAAGCTGTCTGCAGTAATTCATTCCAACTGTCGGGTAATCGTTTTTTACTTCAACAACCAGCACATTATCGGAATGATACTTTAAATAATCAGTAATATCAAACTCAAATGGAGCAAAAAAGCCTTCATGAGAACCTACATGCCTGCTGTTCAGGTATACATTTGCTATGTAATCCACTCCAAGAAATTTGATAAATATTCGTTTATCGTTATCGGGACTGTCATAAGTAAAAACTGTCCTGTAATATCCTATCCATCTTCCAACAGGCCCCCGGTAATCAGGTATAATTACATTATCCCATTCACCCTTACCGGTCAGCACATTTCTTATATCATCCCTGTCTTTTTTTTGCTCATACCTGAACTTGAATTCATTAAGCTGCATCGATTTCCTTGTTACCTGGGCAGGCGGAGTGCAATCTTTTACGAATGGCATAAATTTTTGCCTCAACCTTTCAATCTCGTTGTTAAATTCAGTAAGCTGCTCCTCACAGGATTTTTCAATGATCCTTTCACAGGAATGCTTCGACAGTCCGAAATAAGGTTTTTCATATTTCAGCGGTTCCTGTCTGCACAATTCCTCTTTAGCTTCCTGTTTCTGTTCCAGCGCTATTTCAGCAAAAAAGTCGTGTTTCGCCATTGGTTTCGCCCTCATCAATTTCTTAATATTCTTTATGCTCATGGTAGTTCTCTATATCGACCGTAATTCCCATTTTAATATGGTTTATTAAATCCCTAAGTCCCCCACCGAAGCCCAATGCGTATTTTACTTCGTAAAAACGCGTGATGCTCAGCTTCAGCTGAACGAGTTCACTAAAAAGACAGCCGGGAGGTAATAATACCTCCAGGCTGTCTTTTACATTAAATAAGTATAACTACTTCGAAGCTTTCCAAGCCTCAAACTGCTTGTTGTACTCAGCAAGCACATCTTGGAATCCCGCATCATTCCATTGCTTCATCGCTTCGGCCATTGCTGCGTCAACATCACCTGCAGCGCCTATCAATAGAAGTTGGTATATGTCCTCTCTTGCCGCTTTTAACGAATCAAATGAATTTTGACATTTTGTTTTATCGAACAAGAAACCCATAGTATCTTTAAATGGTTTACAATCAGCATTAAACTTTATGAGATTTTCGTATTTTTGTGGATCTTCACCCTTTAAAATATAATTGTCAAACTGGTTGCCCACCATCCATATTGTATACGGGGGTTTCCATCCTGACTTGGTACCATTTTCAGTTGCAGGCGCATAGTCAACAGTTTTTTCATCGACTTTGACATAGTGCATATTCTCAATACCATAATTCATCATAGTAAGCAATTCTTTATCATGATAGAAATAATCGTAAAATTCGAGCACCCTTTCAGGCTTTGGACATGTTTTTGGTATTGCCATCATGGAACCTGTTACATCCCCTGATCTAATAACGTTATCTGTAAGCCCCACCTGTATCCATTCAATGCCGGGAGTAGAAGAGCTATATTCTTTATCCTTGCCTGGTTTTAACTGCATAACTGTTGCGAATACCTTACCAGCTTTCTGATCCGGCATAACATCACTGACAGTAGCAGCATCTTTCCTCATATAGCCCGCATCAAAAAACTCTTTTGTTACCCTGAAGATATCAACAATTTCAGGAATGTCAAATATCGAAACCCACTTTGTTCCATTCGCTGGAAAGTTTATAAAGGAGTGATCTAGCCAGTTAGCCATACAGCTAACGATAGGTCCAGTGTTGCATCCTGAACATACATCAAGAGGATAGACTCCCGGCTCATTTTCCTTTATCGTCTGAAGCATAGGAGCCAGATCTTTAAATGTTTTTACATTACTATAATCAAATTCATACTTATCAACCAGTGCCTTGTTGAGAAGTACACCGCCTTGAGCACCTATTTCCTTGTTGCACGGCAGGTGATAGCGTTTGCCGCCAACCTTGGGACCATCAAGGAATGCACCGCTGAGAACCCTCTTAATGTTGGGCGCATATTGCTCCAGCATTTCATCCGTAATTTCGGTAGCCAATCCGTTTCTGGCAATTTCCGTATAAACAGTAAGCCATGAACATGAGAAGAACAAATCGGCTTTTTCGCCGGATTGTATAATTGTCTGCACCTTTTGGTCGTATTCACCCCACATATTAAACATTACGAGATCTACGGTTGTATTAATTTTATCTTTCATGTACTTGTTAATTTCTTGTTCAATCAGTTTTTCATCAGGCTCTGTTCCGTTACCTGGGATGTACCACACTACCTCATATGGTTCAGGTGGTGGCTCGGCATCAGCTGCGGTTGCGTCTGTAGATATCGGTTTACCTGATGGTGCGTTTCCTTTAGTAGAAGTAGTCCCATCACATCCCGTCAGAGCAGTCGTCAGTAGCATAATGATACAGATTGCAAGGCACAGAAGCTTTGAAATTCTTTTCATAAAACAACCTCCTTAAATTTATCAAATTTCAGTAGCTTTCTTGACAAGCATACAAATTTTCTTTTAGCCGCCAGTCAAGCTTTCTTTTATCTTTAAGCATCAGAAATTCCCGGGATTATCTGCTGCTTAAATTCGTATTCAGCCCTTAATAGCACCAATAGTAAGTCCCTTAACAAAATACCTCTGAAAGAAAGGATAAGCTAAAACAATGGGACCCATTGCAAACACACACATTGCCATACGCACAGTCTCAGTTGGCATTTTGGCAAGCTCGGACTGTGTCAGCCCTTGCCCTATACCCCCGAGCTGTGAAAGATAGGTGGCGCTAACGAGTACCCTATACATTGCATACTGTAAATTAACCCAGGCATTATCGGTTTGAAGTATAGTTGAAAGCCACCAGTCATTCCAATATATTATAGACATAAAAAGCCCTACGCTTGCAAGTACCGGCAAAGATAAGGGAAGCACTATCGTACGAAAAATCCGTATCTCACTTGCACCATCCAATTTTGCTGATTCTATAATAGATTCATGAATTGTTGATTTAAAAAATGTTTTCATTACTATTACATAGAATGTATTAAAAAGATATGGAACTATTAGAGCCCATACTGTATTTTTTAAACGGAGTACCTGAGTACATATAATATACCACGGTACAAGACCTCCGCCAAAAAGCGTAGTGAAAAATATTATAAACGTAAACTGGTTTCTATACCGGAAGTTACTTCGTGAAATTGGATAGGCATACATTGCCATAATTATTACGCTCAATACTGTACCTACAACTGTAACAAAAATTGAAACGCCATAAACCCGTAATATTGAATTAGTGCTTTTAAACAAAGCTTCATATGCAGCAAAAGATAAATTTTTAGGCAAGTATGAATATCCATACTGTGCTATTGCCTTTTCGTCGGTTAAAGAAATTATGACAACCAGCAGGAACGGGAGCAAACATATAAGGGTATATGCTGCGGATGCTATGTTTAGTATGATATTCCATCCGCGCGAGATATTATCTGTGCTGGATAACTTTTTCATATAATTACTCCTCCTAAAACAAAGCTTTTTCTTTGTCGATTTTTCTTACTGTAAAGTTAGTTAAAAGAACAGTAAGCATGCCAATAACGGATTTAAACAGACCTGCCGCAGCTGATTTAGATAGCTCCGAGGTCTGAAGTAAATAATAAATGTATATATCAACAGTATTAGTTGCCTCACGAATATACGCTGACCGCATGGGGATATTGTAAAACAGTCCGAAATCAGCAGACAATATATGCCCAAGGTTAAGAATCAATAATATAATAATTACATTTGAAATAAGAGGAAGTGTAATCATTCTTATCTGCTGCCACTTACTTGCACCATAAATCCTTGCGAGTTCAAAGTATTCCGGATCAAGTCCGACTATGGCTGACAAGTACAATATACTGCCAACACCTGCACTTTTTATCGTATTGACAATGAATAAGATAAATGGCCAATATTTTGGCTCCATGTACCACGATATTTCCTTAAAGCCTAGCGGAACGAGTATTGAATTATTTATAAATCCATGCTCCATTCCCAAAAAGGCAAATACTACATAGCTGAAAACAACCCAGGATAGAAAATTAGGAAGCAGCATGCAGCTGTGGTAAAACTTGGCCATTTTTTTGTTCGATATTTCGTTAATAACCAGAGCAATAATTAATGAAATTGTAGTTCCTGTAATCATGAACATAATATTATAACCAATAGTAACGCGCATTGCAGAAAAAAAGTTTTTATCATGGAAAAAAAGCCAGAAGTTATCAAACCCTACCCACTCACATTTAAATAGGTTAATAAAAAAGTTTCTATCAATTAGTTGATACTTTTTAAAAGCCAATACTATACCTACCATTGGTAAATAATTCAAAATAAATACAAGAATAAACCCGGGTAACAATAATATGAAAAAGCTGTAGTTGGTTTTTATCTCCTTAATAATATTAATAAATATATTGTATTTGTATGTTGGCTTTTTCTCTGTTTTACATGTTGTTAAAATCTGACTCATAATTTACCTCCAGAATTTAATTTGGTTAGCTAGAGATGTTACAATCCTATTTTCTCCGTTATGTTACAAGTTGTAAATAATTAAATATGGATATTTATACGATTTTAATTAAAATATAATTTGTTTTTAACAATTTATCAGTTTTTAAGTATAATCAGCTTAATCATCCATATAAATTCTTGATAATATAGTAAATATGTTATAGAATTATTTATATAATAGTAAGTTGTTTGTTTAGTTTTCATAAACAATCTTCATCATGTTCCTGAGACCCCCACTTCTATAAGGCAAATATACTACTATGACAAACTAAATATTGACCTTATATTGGACTCTGCATGGACGAACTCCGGCCACATTGCTTCGTGCCTCGATTTGCAAATCACCACGGTTCTGCGGAAGACTGACCTCATGTTTTTTAATATCATATGCCGATAACTCAAATTTAACGGATGTTTCACTGAAATTATCTACATGCGTGTCTGTATGGAATATAAACCTGCCTGCCACTCTTTTATCACATTTATTCTTTAATGATAATATAAGCATACCTGTATGCCTGTTTACCTCCAAGCAGCTTGACACCTCAGGCGGATTCTCGTTTCTGTCATCTGTAATCAATCCTATCGCATGAAAATCCGCATTACTGTAACCGTAATCAAATGCAGCAGAACCCGGCTTTATTTTGAAATTGCCGTAATCAAAGTCTTCAAAGTCTTCCCTGCTGCAGCAGTAATTGTTTTTCACCAAATATGTGCCTTTTTCACTGTCCCACGAAAATTCGAGTTTTCTGTCGGAACAATAGATATTATTTTCTATAACCGCTGATGGCGGAATCAAACTGTTCTGTTTGTAGAAGCTGTCTATATCCGCAAGCTCGGGATACTTTTCAATATATGGAGCAATGTTTCCGCCCATGTCATAAAATCTATTCTTCATCAGGTCATCCACCATGCTTCTCCAGACCTTATGGACAGATGACCCTCTGCCATCAATCTCGATTGCAGGATAGCAGTTTACGAACACATTATTTTTGACTAGAAAATCTCTTCCTCCCCCCAGAAATACAGCCCGGGATACCTCAAGGAAATAGTTGTCCTGCATAAGCGTACCGCTCACACAGTCATCATTATATATGCCCATGGTTCCCATTCCAACTCCGCCTAAATGGTGGATAAAGTTTTTACAGACCCTGTTCCCCCTGAATGTATAATCTCTGCCTGTATATACTGCCCCTGCATCTCCGGTTTCCATGACTACATTGTATATCTCATTATTCTCTATTGTAATATCATTTCCCCAATATAGTATCGCTGTATGCGGACAATCATGGATAAGGTTATGGGTAGTTGAAATTCCGACTCCTGTTATATTGATAGCCGTCTGATAGCAACGTGTCCACTTTGCTATATTATAAATATGGTTGTTGTGAATAGTAATATTTGCAGGTGACAGCGATTTTCTATCACCAGATATAACGGATACTCCACCGTCCCCGGCATCATGGATCGTGCAGGCTGAGATGAGCACATTTTTGCAGTCTGTCACGTCAGCCGCATTATTTCCTATATTTTTAAATATACAGTTGTCTATATTGATATTGCTTGCATTTGTTATTTTTAAAGCATGACCTCTAACTGCTTCAAAAGTCAGCCCTTCAATTTTAATATTTTCAGCGCTGTCGATTTCTATCAGCGGTTCATCCAGTACCGTAACAATAACCTCTTTACATTCAGAGTTATCAAACGGATAAAAATATAATATATTCGTTTTTCTGTCGATATAATAATCTCCCGGCTCGGTTACTTCTTCGAGGATATTCAAAAAGCAGAATCTCTGTCCAGTCTTAAAAGCATAATTCCCATATGGCGGTGCTGTCTTTACAGTCATTTCATCAACGTTCAGTTCTGCAACTCTTTCATATGAATTGGCCCAATCCCACGACCAATATCCATGAACCCAGATATCTGCACTCTTCTCCCACTGCTTTGGGCGCTTGCAATCATATTTGAAGCCAGCCTTCAAATTGCCTGTTTTTTCTCCCCACTCATTGATTTCCTCCTGTAAATACCCTGTAATATGAATAAATTTGCCTTTTTTAGGATACTGAGATATGCTGAATGGAATGGAATCCACAAAAAGCTCGGAATGTGATGGGCTTACAGCTCTGTTAAATCCCCTGGATATAAAATTACCGGGTTCTTTTATCCCGTTGTCTGTTAAATTGCATTGCAGTATTTTTCTGCGTACTGATGTATTGAATCTCTTTAAAACAGTATCATCGGAAACTTTCCCTATCCCTGATAATTTTTTTCCTCCGATAAGCCGAACTTTTCCTTCAGCCTTCAAAGTTATTCTGCAATTATCTTTGCACAGCTTTAAAGAGCTATCTAGGTAATAGTCCCCTTCTTTTATTACAATGGTGATATCCTTATTCTCTGTAGAATTCTGTCCGGCTACTTCCAGAATTTTATCAAGGCAGCTGCCTTCCATACTGCCAACATAATAAACTGCTGCTTTATCTTTTGATTGATTCATAACAACACTCCCAAACATATGTATTAAACGGCTCAACTAAACTTGAGTCCTACTCTGCATTTGCACCGGCCTATTTACCAGTTCACCACAGGGAAGCGACGCGCACTATCAAAGCTTTTTTCACGGGCATTCCCTCCTCAAATAATTGATAATAATTATGACTCTCTTTCATAAGAGTCATTGGAAAAGGCTTTTTGCAGATCAAATCCAGGAAAACAATATTTTGGTTTAATGTAAGAAGCATATATAGAAGGTGCTTTAGCTAGCTAAGATGTTACAATTCTATTTTCTCCGTTGTGTTAAAAGTTGTAAATAATTAAATATGGATATTTATACGATTTTAAATAAAATACAATTTATTTTTAACAATCTATCAGTTTTTAAGTATTATAAGCTTAATCATCCATATAAATTCTTGATAATATAGTAAATATGTTATAGAATTATTTATATAATAGTAAGTTGTTTGTTTAGTTTTCACAAATAATCTTCATTCTGTACATTTTAATTAATGGAATTTATATGCAAAACAACTTATAAAAATAAACTTATATGAGGTCATTAAGATGATAAAAGAAAAAAGACAGAATGATAAAGACAAAGTATTCAGATTCCTTAAAAAATACATTACATTATCAATGGTTTCAATTCTACTTTTCATATCATTTATGTTTTTTACTGTGTATCGAAATTTAGAGATTTCACGAGTGACCTGGTCTTCTATCGGCAGTCTTCTTCAATTGGGCTCAAGTTGCGAATCACTGTTTGATTTCATAATCAAAGTGAGTTTTAAGCTCTATAATGATGGAGATATTTTATGTATGGTTAATGACTCTAATATGGATACGCTCGATATCGTTCATGCTAATTCAAGATTTAGAAGCTTTACATCAATAGATCCAAGTATTATTTCAATTTATGTTTATAGTAGAAAGACTGACTGCTTTTATACAACATTGCCTAGCGGTCCAGAGCAATCAAGAATTAATTTTTTTGATAAAGAGGCGGTTAATTATATAAATAATATCCAAAGTATAAAGGCTCTGCATCCTATTCCCCGAAAGATTAAACCCTATGGGATGCCGGATGTTCCAAATAATACTATCAATGTATACACATTTGTGTATTATGGGCTGCCCAAATACACTACAGGTAATTTCAGCCGGGCAATCTTGATAAATGTATCAGAGGAGTCAGTTAGAAAGTCTATAGATTTGTGGAGCAAAGGTATAGAGGGCAGCGTATGTATAATTAATGAGGAAGGTTTACTCGTAAGCAGCCTTTATAGAGACGAACTGCTTCAGGATATTTCAAAGGATGAATTTGTAGAAAAAATCCTAAAATATAAAAAAGAAATCGGTTATTTTGTATGTAATGTATCAGGTATTAAATCTTTTGTTACATATGCTTATTCCAATAACCTCGGATGGTACTTTATAAGGATCATTCCATACAGCTCAATATATGATAATTTAAAAAAAGTAGGTTCAATAACGGTTGGGTCGATATTTTTGTATACAGCCATAGGTTTTATGCTTTCTTATATTATAACGGGAAAAGCCAAAAAAACCATTGATGATATTATTGATGGCTTAAAAATGCAAATTAAGGATAACAGAAGCGAGTTGGAGAAACTGAAGGAAGGATTTTTATACAGCATTTTAAAGAACGGTATATCGAGTTCACCCAGTATAGTAAGCAAAAATATAAAAAAATATAATATTACACTTTCAACCGAAGATATACTGATTCTGATCATGTTTAGGATCGATCACTATCATAAACTGTGTACGAAATTAAAAAGTTATGATATTGCGATATTAAGAAAAGCTATAATAAAAACTGCTTCAGAGGTTTTCAGTAAATACCTGTTTGAAACGGTTGATATGGAAAATGATCATATAATATTGGCTTTTAACGATACTAAATGTCCGGATGTAGATCAGATTGACAGCATGATAAAACTTGTGCAAGATTCCGTTGAAAAAAGTATGAAAATATCACTATCAGCTATATTGAGTCCTTTAGAGTACACCTTCAATGATATAAGCCTCTTATATACAGAGACCAAGCAAGCTTCAAATTATAGGCTCTTTTACGGTCACAGGTGCATTATACACTCAGAGAAATTAAAGATTCTGGATACTGAGGGTTATATATACCCTGTAGAAAAGGAAAAAATGTTGCTGGATACACTAATGCTTGGCAATGTTGAGCCTGCTCGAAAGCTTTTGGATGAAATTATCTATTCAACAAAAGATTACCCGCATACAGTACTAACTTCTCTTCTTTTAAAACTTACGTTCACAATTTGGAACGCCTTTGAGAAACTAGAACATATAGGCAAATATTCTCTAGATTATGATTTCAATTCATTTGCTGCGACTCTTAATATGTGTGAAACTATCGATGAGATACGAGGCAGGTTTTATCATATGTTCAACCGTGTGTTCTCAATTTTGGAAGAGCGGAAAAAATCAAAATACGAACTCCTGATAAATAAAGCTATAGCCATCATAAATAAGGAGTATGCAGATGAAGGTCTCTGTCTCAACATCATGGCAATAAAGCTGGGCATGTCTCCAGGATACCTTGGTAAACTGTTTAAGACATATACATCAAAGTCGGTAGCTGACTATATAAACCAGGTTAGAATGGAGAATTCACTAAAACTACTAAAAACGTCCCGAATGCAAATCAATGATATATCAACAGCTGTTGGATTTTCAAGCAAAAATTATTTTTATACAGTATTCAAAAGAACTTTTGGCATAACTCCATACGAGTACCGGCGGAATACAATAATAAAAATCGAACAGTAATATATATGCTTTCCTGACCTAGTTTATTTAAGACTATGTACCAATGCAGGAATAGTATTAGAATATGCGGAAAAAGTCTGCAAGGAACCCCCACTTATAGAAGTGGGGGTCTCGGAAATTTGATCAATTCTTCAAATTATTAGCTTAGGAGGTATTCATTATGAGTGCAAATGCAAGTGTCAATGCGCGAAGTGAGCGTACGAAATGGTTTTTGAACGCTCGTTTCGGTATGTTCATCCACTGGGGACTGTATGCTATCCCGGCAAGGGGAGAATGGGTCAGAAATGCTGAAATGATTAGTAACGAAGATTATCAGCTGTATTTTGACGAATTCGATCCTGTAGATTACGACCCTGTCGAATGGGCAAAGATTGCAAAAGATACCGGTATGAAATATGCTATTCTGACTGCAAAACATCATGACGGGTTTTGTCTTTTCGATAGCAGGCTTACTGACTATAAGGCGACAAATACGAAAGCTGGAAGAGATCTTGTAAAGGAATTTGTTGAAGCATTTAGAGCTGAAGGCTTGAAGGTTGGTCTGTATTATTCGCTTATTGACTGGCATCATAAGGATTACCCGGCCTATGGCGATATGCATCATCCAATGCGCAACAACGAAGTATTCAAGGATAAAAAGCATGATTTTGAGAAGTATTTATCCTATATGCATGAGCAGGTTAGGGAATTGTGTACAAATTATGGCAAAATAGATATCATGTGGTTTGATTTTTCATACGGCGAGTACCAAGGAAATAAATGGATGGCTACAGACCTTGTCAACATGGTAAGGAGCCTGCAGCCCGGGATAATATTGAACAACAGGCTGGAAGCCAGCGGAGAAAGCAGCGGTACGATTAAGACCTGCAATCCGAGTGTTTATTCCGGGGATTTTGCTTCACCGGAACAGATTATTCCGCTGCATGGCGTGGTGGATGATGCCGGGAATTCTGTTCCATGGGAATCATGCATTACAATGAACAATCATTGGGGATACTGTTCCTCGGACAAGCTTTTCAAATCCCCTGAGCAAATCATCCGCAAACTGGTGGAATGCGTCAGCAAGAATGGTAATATGCTTCTTAACATCGGACCGGATGCAAGAGGCAATATTCCAGAAGAATCCGTTGAAATCCTGAAGCTGGTAGGAAAGTGGATGTATAAAAACAGTAAAAGTATATATGGATGCGGTGCATCACAGTTTTCAAAGCCTGAATGGGGTTATTACACTCAAAACGGCAAATATCTGTATGCGCATATTTTTGACGGCAGCTTTGGTGCACTTGCTTTGCCGAGCCTTGGAGGCAAAGTGAAAAATGCTCGCCTGCTCAGGGACGGCTCAGAGATAAGAATAGTTAGACCATGGAATACAAGAGAATTCCCGGACGATGCCTTTATCGAATTTGGGCAGAATGATACATTCACTTATTCGCTTCCAGATCCTACCGATACGGTAGTTGGATTGGAGCTAATATATGGTACCTGAATTACATTTGACAGTAACAAGCATTACTATTTAAACTGCATTTTCAAATTAATATACCTGTTAATAACATCAATTGTAAAAGTATCAGGAGCAGCTTCCAATGCAGGTATACCGGATTTTTCAAGAATAGAGAATGTCCTCCTTCTGTCATCGGAGAGCTTTAATGCGGCACTTTTTGTAAAAACACTCTCTGCATTATTTGTTCGCATGCTCGCAGCTATGCCAAGGGATGGATTTTTTATGCTTAAAACAATAACCCTGTGCCTTGGGGCATATCTTTTCCACGAGCTAATAATCTCATTAACATGCTCGAAATTATACGGATCTGTGAACAAAAGCACAAGGCTTCTGCGGCTCTGCATATTTTGAAGAGTGGAAAATGCTTTTTCATAATCGGCGGAGCTATCACTGATGTCTATATTATATAGGCTCTCCGCCAGCCTTCTAAAATGAGTCGTTCCTTTTGCAGGCTTTATTAATCTTTGAATCTCATTGTCAAATGCCAATAGACCTATGTTGTCGCCATTATCCATGGCTGTTTCTGCAACAATAAAGGCTGCGTTAATCGCATAATCAAGCCTTTTAATTCCTCCTATTTCCTCATTCATAACCCGACTCGCATCAACCATTAAATAGACATATTGATTTTTTTCGGGTTCATATCTGTTTACATAAACCTGACCTTCTCTTGCTGTTACCGGCCAGTTTATATGCCTGTAATCATCACCCGGATTATATTCACGAATGCTTTCAAATTCTGTTCCAACACCAAGCTGGCGAACTTTCTGAACTCCTGACAAAAGTCTCTTTCTATGAACAACCGTAAGATAGTGATTTCTCATATCCTTTAAGTTCGGAAACACTTTTATTTTGTCTGAAACAAGCAATGTCTTTGATCGAACGCAAAGACCAAGCACCCCCAGTATTCTGATATGCATATCAAAAAATTCATAATCCCCACGCTTTACAGGCTTTACTTCATATGATATTTTTGTTACCCCAGGAGTGATAATTAAGCTTATTATTTCACTGCCCACCATAAAGCTATCAGGGATACCATCGCGGATTTTCGCTCTATAAATATAATTTTCCGGGTTTTTAATGATTATTTCAATACGATTCCACGCAGCTAGCGACAGCTTTTGCTCCATAACTCTACTAATCTCAAACTTTTCAGGCTTAGGGGTTATAGAAAAATCAATAACTAAAAGAATTAGAAGCATAAGATTGTAAGCTAAAAAAACATATGCACCAACGTTTGTCACATAAGCCAATGCTGCGGGAATGACTCCTGCTATGAGTAATAGTATAAAACGTTTACTGATAAACATAATACATTTTCCTATCTCGGGATTGCGACTTTTTTTACAATGCCGGTCAGAATATCATCAACAGAGACATTGTCAAGCTGGGCTTCAGGTTTTATAATCAACCGATGTCGCAGAACCGGATTAACCAGCTCTACTACATCCTCCGGAATAACAAAATCACGACCAGAAAACGCTGCCATAGTTTTTGAGCATTGCATCAGAGCTATGGAAGCACGGGAACTAGCACCCAGCAAAACTGCGGGTGAATTCCTTGTGGTGTAGATTATTGCTGTAATGTAACGAATGATATTCTCACTTACCGTAACTTTATTTATTTCATTGCGTATCGAATTCCATTCTTCGATTGTAACAATAGGTGATACGATTTCCGGGCGCAAAGCCCCATCGTTCTGGTTGACTTTAACAAGCAATGCTTCCTCTTGCTCCGGAGGAAGATGAGTGATTACAAGCTTCATCAGAAACCTGTCAAGCTGTGCTTCAGGTAATGGATATGTTCCCTCAAACTCCAAGGGATTCATAGTTGCCATAACCATAAAAGGCTTGGGAAGATGATGAGTCTCACCATCTATGGTAACACTCCCCTCCTCCATGCATTCCAAAAGAGCAGACTGGGTTTTTGGTGTGGCTCTGTTAATCTCATCAGCTAAAAGAATATTTGTAAAAGCCGGTCCCTTTTTTAAGTAGAAACTACTGTTTTTAACATCAAAAACCTTTGTACCGGTAACATCAGAGGGCATTAAGTCAGGAGTAAACTGTATCCTTGAGAACTCAGCATTAAGCGTTTTCGCGAGAGTTCTTGCAGCTAGTGTTTTCCCTATCCCTGGTACACCCTCTACCAGAATGTGCCCACCTGTAAACAGAGCTACCGCCATAAAATCTAAAAATTGTTCCTGTCCAACAATCACTTTCTTTAGCTCATTAATAAGCAAATTGTATTTTTCCTCTACCATTGTTTTATTCATTTCCGTTTCAGTTTCAGTTTCAGTATCAGTATCAGTTTCAGTTTCAGTTTCCATGTTTATGTTCATATCAATGTTCATATCCTTATCCATATCTTCTAATCCTTTCTCTTCAATTTAAATTAAAAGACGATGCTTCGTCTTGAGTTATTGTAATAATATGATTATCACCCAGAAAGCCACAAAGTGACTTTCTGACGAAATTTAAGATATCTTAAATTTTATCAGCCTTCGCAAGAAGGCTGGATAACCATATTGTGATTACATCATGAAAAAGAATCGATTTTCCCTTCAAGCTTCTCAAGCTTACGCATAAGCCTTATTAGCTCC
>DAIPML010000367.1:0-2814 GCA_036768735.1 Clostridiales bacterium
TTATCCAGCCTTCGGAAGAAGGCTGATGAAATTTAAGAAATCTTAAATTTCATCAGAAAGTCACTTTGTGACTTTCTGGGTGATAACCATATTATAAGGGGTATGAATAGTTGAAAACAATGTGCTATATGGAGAGAATTAACGTTTATCATGGTATATTTTGCACAAATTATTAGATAACAGGTGGCATTCCGCTATTAAGCCAATCTAAAAACTGGTCTTCGTTTATAATGTTGATACCCAGCTCTCTGGCTTTTTTGTTTTTTGATGAGCCGGATAATTTGTCATTGTTAATTAAATAATCGGTCTTTGATGTTACGGAATCTGTTACCTTCCCACCAAAGGATTCTATAATATTTTTCAGTTCGCTTCTGTTTGTATATTGTTCAAGGGAGCCTGTTACAACAAATTGTATATTATTAAAAATCTGTTTTTCGTCAGATTTTTCGGTTTTTTCAAATTCCAACACCTCAAGCAGTTCATTTAATATTGTTCTGTTCCGGTCATCTTTAAAAAAACTGATATACTCATTTGCCATAATTTCACCTATACCGGATATATTAATTAATTGCTCAAAGGTTGCATTCTCTATTTTGCACCAATCATGTGAAAAATTTTTACAAATCAATTTTGCAGTTGATAAACCGATATTAGGTATGCCAAGGCTGTATAAAAGCCTTACGGCATTGGTTTTTCTTGCTTTATTTATAGCTTCATAAAGCTTTTTATATGATTTTTCCCCAAAGCCTTCCATCCCAACAATTACGGTCTTGTGCCTTTCAATACGAAAAATGTCTGAATATCTTTTAATTAAGCCCTTGGCAATGAATTTCTCTATGGTTGCTTCAGACAGCCCATCAATTCCCATTGCATCCCTGCTGACAAAATGAGTAAAGGATTTAACTTTTTTAGCAAGGCAATCATCATTGGTGCAAAAAAGAACTTTTACTCCATTCTCATTCTTTATTTTTGTTATACCACTGCACACAGGGCAATTGTCGGGTATTTTTACCGTTCCGCTCCTCGTTTTGTTTAGTGAAATCTGCGGTATAATCATGTTTGCCTTGTAAACCCCTATTGTATCTCCAACTCCAAGCTCTAAGGATTCCATAATACTTATATTGTGAACACTCGCCCTTTTCACTGTAGTGCCTTCAAGCTCGACCGGCTCAAAAACGGCAATAGGATTAATAAGACCTGTTCTTGATGCGCTCCATTCAATTTCCAAAAGCTTTGTTTCTTTGATCTCATCCTGCCATTTGAACGCTATGGAATCTCTGGGATACTTTGCGGTAGTTCCAAGAGATTCACTATAAGCTATGTCATCATAGGTTAATACGAGACCGTCTGCCGGATAATCATTATCGTTGATGCGTTCAGAGAACCATTTAACGGCTTGCTCCAGATCATTACTATGAACTTCCTTGTATGGAATTATATCAAAGCCCTGTTTTATAAACCACTTAAGCTGGTTTAAGCGTGAATTTTGAAAATCCAAATCCTCCGACTTTACAAGAGTGAACGCCAAAAAGTACACACTTCTGTCGGCTGTTATTCTGTTATTTAATTGCCTTACAGAACCGCTGCATAAATTTCGAGGGTTTTTGTACTTTGCCTCTGTATTTTCTATGCTACCGTTTATTTTCTCAAAATCCGAATACCGGATAACTGCTTCTCCGCGCAATACCAGGTTTTTTTTGTATTTTATATTTAACGGAATGTTACGGAACACTTTTACATTGTTTGTGACCACTTCTCCTACTTCACCGTTACCACGGGTTACAGCCTTAATAAGGCTTCCGTTCATATAAGTTAAAACAATTGTCAGACCGTCAAGCTTCCATGAAAGAATACCCTTTTGGTTCCCCAGCCAGTCCGTCAATGTGTTTATGTCTTTTGTTTTATCAAGAGACAGCATAGGTTTTTCATGACGCTCTTTGGGCAACTCTGATAAAAGCTCATACCCAACACGAATGGTGGGGCTGTTTGACAGTACAACCCCGGTCTCCTTTTCCATTTCCAGAAGTTCATCATATAATCTGTCATATTCAATGTTGGGCATGATCTCAGTATCTTCCTGATAATAAGCTTTTGAAGCTCTGTTTAAAAGCTCGATCCTTTGCTTCATTAATTCGATTTTATCATCCATGCAATTCGTACCCCCGAAAATATTTAACACTTACACGGCTGAAGCAGTAAGATTCTAAAGAGATTGGTTTTACTTATCTATCAGGATTTTATAAACACCATCTTCTTTATAGGCCCCCATAGCTTCCAAAACACTAATTGTACCATTAAAAATGCCCAAGGTCATCTCATCCCTGAATTTATCAGACTTTAGGCGAGCATGATCCTCCTTATTGGTTATATATGCAGTTTCTACAAGCAAAGCCGGCATATTGCTCAGTCTTAATACTCCAAAATCTCTTATTACAACCCCGTTATATTTTGTATCGGTAACAGCATCTATTCCCTCACCCATCATCTGGGCAAACTGTTTGCTGGTAAACTCACCATGGTTTTTTCCATGGTGATATATTTCGGTTCCGTTATATATCTCCCATTTGTTTAGCTTCGTGTCAAAAGCATTCACATGTATACTCACAAAGAAGGTAGCGCCTTTTTCATTGGCAATTCTTGGCCTCGCCCATATATCCTCGTCAACTAAGTAATGCAGCTCTTTATCCTCAGTTCTGGTCATTTCAACCTGAATTCCTGCTTCCTCAAGCTTTTCTTTAAGCCTGAACCCGATGTCAAGGACTACATCTTTTTCATAAAAATCCTTTTCATATGGTGAAACCGTACCCGGATCTC
>DAIPML010000368.1:0-2804 GCA_036768735.1 Clostridiales bacterium
TAAGTCTGTAAGCTGTATTTTTCTTGCTTACAAACTTATTATACGAGGGGTGAATTAAATGAAGAAAAAATATAGCATTGGCGACGTTTCCAAACTTTTTCAAGTAGCCAAATCGACGCTTAGATATTGGGACGCTGAAAACCTAATTCAGTTAGAGCGGAATGAAAATAACGATTATAGAGTGTATACATTAAGAGAGTTATTGACTATTTTGGACATAACTCTTTACCGAAAACTGAATATGCCTGTTAAAAAACTAAAAGAAATGTATCAATGGGACGTTGACGCATGGGAAGATGTATTGTGTCAAGAAATACAGGTTGTTAATGAAAAAATCAAAAGCCTACGCGAAATCAAAAAGAATTTGCAGTCCCGAAAAGATAAATTACAGCAAGTGGAACAGCTACAAAAACATTCCTTTACTGAAAGTGAGCCGGATATTGATAAAATAGTTTTTTATCAAATAGACGATAGCTATTTATTTAACACATATCTTCAAAATCCGTACAATTTTATTATTTATCTCTCACCTGATATGGATAATTCTGAATTTATCCCCATATATGGAATGTCTGTGTCTGCCATTACTGAATCATCTAATGTTATATGGGAAAGAGAAGAAAACAACAAAAAATATATGCAATGTCTATTAAGGGTCACTCGTGAGGAACCTTATAATACTAATTTGGACGAAATTAGGAAAAACCTTGAAAAACAAGGATACAAAACAGGTGCTATCATTGGCAGATTTCTTGCGACAGCAAAAGAGCTCGTTTGTTACGACTTTTATAAAGTCTGGGTTGAGATTATATAATAGAATTTCAAAAACTACATTAGACAATTGCCATTATCGTTTGGCTTCCCGGCGGTTATAATATGCCCTTGAAAAAGGTAATTTAATGCGCCTTCACAATCCTATTTTTGAAAAGGAAAACGACGGCTTTGATTTGAGTGTTAAAACCGTCGGTGAAAGGATATGTTCTGCATTACCGTAAACAAAGGTTTGTATTTGCTTCAAACAAAAAAGAACCGATAACTGTGATTTTACTCACGATTATCGGCTCTGCGTCTTAGCGTCTGGCTCTTTTATAACTGACATATTTAACTGGTGTACGTTAATTATGCTTTTCTATTTACACCTGGGACAGAATAGAGGAAAGTTTTTAAGTATAGTATCTTCTCGTACTCTAAGACAGGTTTTATTGGAACAGACTGGACACAATATCCATTTTTCTTCGAGCACTATCATTCAACCTCCTTCCTATATTATAATCTCTCGGAATCTCTAAGCCAGTAAATTCAAGGCTTTCAGATCCCTTTTTTATTAAAATCCCCCACTTTTTTGTCAAAAAACACTTGACAGTTTACTCGAAAAATGCGGCGCTTCGCGCCTATTGATCAATAAGTACCGTTCGCTTGCGGGCGGCACACATTTTTCGATTGGAGGCGATTTTTTGTTACCTGTTAACTCTGGCGGTCATTCCGCCTATCAAGACTTTGTTCTTGAAAATCTTCGTAAATACTATCCTAATCCTGATTCTATTGCTCGTTCTACCTGGGATATCATTGATCGGTTTTGGAACCTTGACCTTTCCTTCACGGATGAATTCATGAGAGATAAATACTCCGTTTTTGGACCCAAACCAAGAACCCCTTCCTGCATGCAGCGTTCCTATCTGTTGTCGATTGATTTCAAAGTATCTTCGCTGACTGATTGGGCTGCTCAACTTAAAATCAACCCTCTCTATGCCATCTTAAGCGGCTTTGAATTCGGTGACACTCCTGGTGTTGGCACCTTTTATGATTTCCTAAATCGCTTATGGGATTCCGATGATAATCATCTTTCTCCGCATATACATCCTCTCAAGGCGAAGGTAAAGAAACCTAAGACAAAAGGTACCAAAGCTGATTCTGTTGAAAAGGTCAAAGTGGAACAACTACTTCCACAATTAGAGAACACTGCCTTTGACATCAAGGATCAACCATATGGTTCTCTTTTCATTCTTTATCAAAAAGAATTCCTATATCAGTCTGTTTCCAAAGGGCTTATCGATACCCAATCACTTGCCCTAGCTGGCGATGGAACTCCTGTCGTAACATCTCACAGAGAGCGTAAACATCGTGTCTGCAGCTGTGCTTCTAAAGGCATTACTGACTGCAAATGTGACAGATATTTTTCTCAGCCTGATTGCGATATCGGTTGGGACTCATCCAGAGATTGTTATTACCACGGCTATGACCTTTACATGCTTGTCGCTTCTGATTCAGAAAGCGATCTGCCAGTTTTTCCATTGCTTAATCCAGCTTCAAAGCATGATTCACACGGATTTTTGCTTAACTTCTTCAGAATGAAGAGTTTTCTTCCTGACTTTAATATCACAAAGATGCTTCTGGATTCTGCACACGATGCAATGCCTTACTATGAGTATTTCAGACGGGCACATATCACACCTTTTATTGATCTGAATGGTAAAGGTGGCGTTAAGCTGCCTTACAAGGACGACTTCACCATTGGCAAAGATGGGGTTCCTGTATGCAGAGAAGGCAGACGTATGAACCATGATGGCTCTGAGCCTTCAAAATATCGTGTGAAATTCAGATGCCCTTTAGCCAGCAGAAAATATGGCTGTTCCTGTGAACACCCCTGCTCTGATTCTAAATATGGAAGAACCGTACATGTGGCAATGAAGGATAATCCAAGACTGTTTAATATTCCACCTCGTGACTCTGATGAATGGAAACTTGAGTATAATGCAAGAACTTCTGCAGAACGTTCGAATAAACGTGAGAAATTAGACTTTAAA
>DAIPML010000369.1:0-2772 GCA_036768735.1 Clostridiales bacterium
AAATGACAAAATGACAAGAGGAGGAGAAAATGTATTACTCGTCACATTATAAATCCCCGATTGGAAATATATTACTTGCAAGTGATGAAAATAGTATTATCGGTCTGTGGATTGGTGAGCAGAAATATATTGGAAACACAATGCCAAAAGATATGACCGAAAAAGATGACCTCCCGATATTACGAGAGGGTAAAGCATGGTTAGACGCTTACTTTACAGGTAAGAAACCGGAATTATCGGAGCTTTCTCTTGCTCCGGCAGGTGGCGAGTTTAAACAGCAGGTATGGAGCATTCTAACTGAAATACCGTACGGTGAGCTAACAACATACGGAAACATAGCAAAAGAAGTTGCGAAACGTATGGGAAAGGTCAGGATGTCTCCGCAAGCTGTAGGTGGTGCTGTCGGACACAACCCAATATCTATAATTATACCTTGCCATCGTGTGGTAGGCACCAATGGAAATCTGACAGGTTATGCTGGTGGTATTGAAAAAAAGATAAAGCTGCTGAAGCACGAAGGGGTAGATATGACTAGATTGTTTGTACCAAAAAAAGGTGTATAAAGGCTTGAGGAATCATTAAGCAAAGTGATAAAATGCACGCAGCGCGTTGCACACAAAAACGCGCAAGGAAGGCGTTTTCAGTGCCCGCGTATAACGGGTCGAGGCTTGTGTTGCGTTCCAGTGGGTACGCACCTGAATTGGCGCACAATTCGCACAAGCGCTCATTGAATATGTATTGTGGTTGCATTGGATCACAGCTTGCTGCAACTTCTTGCAGGCAAATGTGCGGGAAAAAGTCATTTCGCGGTTTTCTGGGAAGCAATCATAAATAAGACAGCTTAGTTTGATATACAATAAAAAATGAGATATAGTTTTATATGTGGAGTACTCAGCTTTCCATAGCGTTTAAGTAATCCTTCAAGCTTAGGTTGGGAATTGAGTAAATTATTTCAAACCAAGGGGTTAGATATGGAATTTTTCAAAGAAATATTGATTAATTATGGAATAGGTGAGGAAGCATCTATTTATGTGGCTACGATAATAATACTCTTACTGGTTACTTTGCTCTGTATTGTTGCGAATTTCGTAACAAAAAAATTCGTTCTTCGCATAGTCACACATTTAGTCAAAAAAACAAAAACCAATTGGGATAATATTCTTCTGGAACACAAGGTGTTTCACAGATTATCGCATATTGTACCGGCTATTATCATTTATTATTTTGCATCGTCAGTACCCGACGATTATAAGGTATGGATCGAGAAATTTGCTCTTCTCTACCTATTAACAGTTGGTATGTCAACACTCAATGCGTTTCTGAACGCAGTAAATGATATTTATCGAACTTTCGAAGTTGCTAAAACCAGACCGATAAAAGGTTTTATTCAGGTAATAAAAATCGTTATCTTTATTGCTGGAAGTATAACGCTATTATCAATTATCATAGACCAAAACCCCCTGATTCTCTTAAGTGGTTTAGGCGCACTTTCTGCGGTACTCATGCTTATTTTCAAGGATTCAATTCTGGGGTTTGTCGCAGGTGTTCAGTTATCAGCTAATGATATGGTTCGTGTGGGAGATTGGGTGGAAATGCCGAAGTATAATGCAGATGGTGATGTAATAGATATTACATTAAACACTGTGAAAGTACAAAACTGGGATAAAACTATCACTATGATTCCAAGCTATGCCTTCATCTCCGACTCATTCAAAAACTGGAGAGGCATGCAAGATACCGGCGGTCGGCGGATAAAACGTTCTATCTTTATCGACACAATGAGTATTAAATTCTGTACGGAAGAAATGCTGGAACACTTCAAGAAGATTCATTTTCTGACTGAATATATTGAAACAAAAGAAAAGGAAATAGAAGATTTTAACTGCGCAAATAATATCAATAGGGATACAAAAGTAAATGGGCGTAACTTAACCAACATAGGGACATTTCGAGTCTATATCCAAAATTATTTGAAGAATCATCCCTCTGTGCATAAGGGAATGACCACTATGGTCAGACAACTTGCATCCGGCGAGAATGGTTTACCTCTTGAAATTTATTGTTTTACAAGCGATACGCGATGGGTGAACTATGAGTCTATTCAAGCCGATATATTTGATCATATTTTCGCTGTTGCACCGGAGTTCGGGCTACAAATTTTCCAAAAACCCAGTGGTTACGATTTGCGCAGTTTCAAGGCTTCTAATTAACCTCAAAATCTTTCTAACCTCTTTGGCTTCTTTCAAAAACGTATGCGGACGGAATTCGTATAGAAGGAGACTTTAGATGAGTAATATTCATCGTATTCAATGGATCAACGCACAGATTCGTGCAAAACGATTCCCTAATTGTCGCTCCATTGCCGAATATTTTGAAATATCAAACCGACAGGCTTCGAGAGATATTGAGTATATGCGCTATTCTGCCGGTGCTCCTAATGAGTATTCTATAAGCAAAAACGGGTACTATTATACCGATTCAGCTTTCTGTCTTCCGCATATGTTTATTCTTCTTTTTGCATCCTGTTTCCTAATTGGTTGAAAGAAAAGCTAAATACACGCATTCTCAATATTATAAAAAAGAATATGTAAAAAGTTTATTGTCTGATTGGTAAGTGTTCTTCTCTCAAAGTCTTGTGCTTTTGCAAATAATTCCGCAAAAGAATTACTACGACATTATATGTCATACCTAAACTGCTATACTTATATTATGTCCTCCACCTCTAAGCTACACTGCTCACTTTTAGTGATGGCTAAGGTGCACTTCTTGAAA
>DAIPML010000370.1:0-2709 GCA_036768735.1 Clostridiales bacterium
GGTACACGGGCTCATATACCTTATCATGAACATAGTAAGGGTAGTAACCGGCATAGATTTTTACCCCGACAACATCGGGTCTTGAAAGCACCATTTCAATATTGTCCAGCTCGGCAGATCCATTCCTTTCAAGCAAAACAGGGTTTATTCCCGGGCATACTGCCACAAACCCCGGTATTTCAGCTTCAAGGTCAAGCATCATCGGGTTTGGAGAAGCCATATCCGGAAAACCATCAGGCTTTTGCTCCGTCAACCCCATGCCGATCGCAGCCACAATTCCGGATTTTTGGAACTCTTCCTTGAGACCGGACGATGAATAATCCAAAAAAGATATATTATTAGCAGTATATTTAAAGCTTTCAATATTAGAAACATGAATATGGCTGTCTATGACTTTCATTGCTCTTCTCCTCCAAAATAAATATTGCCAAGGTCTTTAAGCCAGGATGACTGCAAATATTCTTCGGTAAAAATCATAAATGTTGGCGGGACAAAATACTGATTGTTATTTTTCATTTCCGCGGAATAAACTGAGAAAGCCCCCATGATACTGCAGTTGGCACCTGCATCAAGTCTTATGTTATTAGAATCGACATACATCAGGAGCTTCTCCTTTCGGTTTGGAGATTCAAAATGGATGCAATCGGATTTGTCTGTGAAATTCTGTTCTTTGCCTGCTGTCATACATAACCTCTCCCCGGCACTTGTGATTACACTTAACCGGTTGTTTGAAATTTCCGGATCAGCCTGTATGAAATATTCGTTCTCTATTGTTTGCCTATTTAAGTACATGCCTGTATTCTGGATAATTTCAGTGGTAACACATAAAACAGGGACACCGGGCAGAGTAAGGTAATAAAGGCTAAAAGCAAACCCTTTATACTTTTCGTGTTTTTCTATTTTGACTGTCATTTTAAGCCCTTGCCAAACGTTACCCTTATTATCAATCAACGTAGCAAAGTCTGCATTTCGTTCTTCATCCAACATAGATACTTCTGATAGACCAATAAGGTTTGGTGTAATTCCTCCAAACCATGGGTTCCACCAAGACTTCATACCGGGGGTTGGGAAAGAAGAATCAAGCCACTCGTTATTTTTATATTTTAGGGAATATAAGGTATAGGCAAAATCAGCCGACACACGAAATGAAATTAGCCCATTATCTGCCCACAGAACCTTTTTTTCATCTACAATTTCAAAGCCTGTTTTAACCGCTTGTTTACTCTTATAAAATACTGCTTTTTTAATTTGTTTCAGCAAGCACCCGTTATCCACTTGCACAGCAATAACACCGGGATTTCCCGCGCTCTTTTCCAAAACAGTCAAAACAGGAGTATGGGGTATGTTTCTGTATTCCTTAATGTTAAACTCATAGTTTTTATCGCTAAAAGGGTTTCCACCATTAATGCTAAGCTCCGTATGTCTTTCTGCACCAAGTAAATTACTGATGTTCTTGCCCAGTGCATAAGCTCTGAAATCCTGCCAACGGTCAAAAACTCCTGTTGCAAGGGTGACAGGTGGGGTGGAAACAGTTTGCCTCGGTTTGATCTTCCCAAGATTATGTTCAAAAAACATACACCAGCTTTCAAACTGAATTTGCTGTTCCGGAGCCCAGCAAATTCCTCTGGTAACATAATCTTTTTCTGAAAAGATCCAATTTTCTGTAATTTTTGAACTATCCCATGAGGTTTGAGTCCATTCGGTTTCGTTACCGGTAGAAATAAAATTATTGTCATATGGAAGAACTCCGTTTTTCAAATCTAAACGAAATGTATCACATACCCATATTTCATCAGCGGTTTCGCAATCTGAGATGTTTTCCATTTCGTAATGATGCTTTGCAATACCGCTTGCTTCAAGACAAGTAACGACTGTCAGCTTTAACCCGGGGAAGTCATTCAGTTTATAAGATGCCTTCATAATAGCTATATTATCTTTCGTTAAGCAAACAACCTCATCGGGTTTTCTGCTGGATAATTCAGAAGAAAAAGGACGACCTGTCTTTGGCGTTACCCAATAATGATTATACGGGTCACTGCTTAGTCTGGAAAACGACATGCTGTTATCTTGTTTGTTCAAACGAACAGTAAAAGGTCCGTTTAAAACTTCACAGAATTCTTCCGAATCGCAGCTTAAAATTCCGGAACGACCTCTGAAAGCAATGTTGAGCTGCTTTGTAAAGGGAATGACTGTACCGTCCTTCATTTGCGCTAAAGCATTTATTTTTTCTGTGTAATATATAAACTTATTGAGGATATAAGGTAATTCCATCGAAACTCGTTCTTTTGGTTTAAGCTCTTGATGAACAATTGGTTCGAGGAATTGAATTCCATCAATATCTTTCATTGTAAAATTTAAAACAGCGGCTTCATCCAATTTGTTTTCGATATCAAGATAACAAACAGCCTTTTTATTAAGGAAACTTTCCTGACCGGGCAGTTGTATACTAATCGTTGCCGGGTATGCAGGAAGCACGCCTGTTTTAAAAAGGGTTTTACATCCGTTTATAGTAATTTCGGTTGTTACAGCAGGATGAGTACGCCAGGGCTTTTGCTCTTCTGTTACTGGATTAATATGAAAAACACCCTTCATTTCAGTTTTATCGGTTACCTCCGCAAGATGCTTCATGGCAAAGGTTATGTTTTTGTCATTTAGACCATTTAACTCCACCGTTAAAGGCTTGCCGGATTTATTGACGATGCTGTAGTT
>DAIPML010000371.1:0-2706 GCA_036768735.1 Clostridiales bacterium
TTTGAAACCGAAAGAACAATTATAGAAACCCTGGAGCTTGGCTGGAAGCTGCTTTCCATACTTCCTGTTGGTGAGCTAAAGCGTATCAAGCAGGAGTTTATAGACAAATATCTAAAAAAAGAAGAAGACTAATATGAGTAGCAAGCTAACATGAACCATTAGTAACTTTACTGATGCAAAACATTAATAAAAAACAAGAATATTTATGTTTTGCATCTGTGAGTTCCTATATTGGGGTGTGGGCGAAGCCCACTTTGTCTTGTGAAATACACACCGAAGATTATTTATAGTATTTTGAAAAGCATGTAATTCGCATAACACACACTACCTCTCCAATAGATGATATATGCGGATATGCGTATGGAATGTTTTAAAGGAGTGCGGACTAAACGTATAATGTATTACTTGCTCTTTTGAGAGGGGAGCGTGAGTGAATCGGAAATGAGGAGAATGTTTCATGGCTCGAATGAACGTAAGTCCAACCAGAATGGTACTGACAGGGCTTAAAAAAAGGCTGAAAACTGCAAGACGTGGGCATAAGCTGTTAAAAGACAAACGTGATGAATTAATGAAAAAATTCCTCGACATTGTCCGGGAAAACAAGCGCCTGCGTGAGGAAGTGGAAGAAAAGCTTAACATAGTGCATTCGCGTTTTGTAATGGCTAGAGCGGTAATGAACACCGAGCTTGTTGAGGAAGCGCTTATGTTTCCCAAAACGGAGGTTAACCTGAACGCATCCACCCGCAACATCATGAGCGTGGATGTTCCGATGCTGGAGTTCACCACAGGCGACAACCTCGAAGGAGATATTTACCCATACGGATTTGCTAACACAACTGGTGAGTTGGACGAAGCAATAGCAACCCTCTCAGCTCTTACGCCTGAGCTGTTAAAGCTTGCCGAAATGGAAAAGTCAGCGCAGCTTTTAGCCGACGAAATAGAAAAAACAAGGCGCCGTGTTAATGCACTTGAATATGTGCTGATCCCAGACTTGGAGGAAACAATTAAGTACATTACCATGAAACTTGACGAAAACGAAAGATCCAACCTAACAAGACTAATGAAGGTCAAGGACATGATGCTGGAGAATGCCCACAACTATAAGGAAAAAGTAACACAAGGGTTTTAACTTTGTTAAGCTTTTATCTTCTAAATAATTTACCGAGACAAGTAAAAATAAAGCTAAATTAAAAGAATGGCACAGTGACAATAAAATATATGTTTAGGTAAATACAATATTTTAAAGCTGATAAGAGTTTTCCTTATCAGCTTTTTGCATGACAAATCTCAGGTTCTACGTCATTATAGGAGTGGAATAAGGTAAAATGAAAGAGTTTTTTGTTCTTGGCAGGTGGTCGATGATTGTATGCCAATTTCATTTTTCAGAGGCTTTACAGAAAGACCAATCACTATTAGAAGTATTCAAAATATTTTTGAACGTGCTTGTAAAAGATTTCATAATGAAAATGTCTTTCTTACACAAGAGTAATTTTATTGGTCATAAAAACCTTGGGAAAATTCGTGCTTACGTCCAATGTTATTTTGAGCGAAACGAAGGATTCACCAAAGAATTTTATCTAGTGTTCACGATTTATACTGTAAAGAGGCTGACTTCACTATTCTTCAGATGGTTGGTGGGAAAGATTACGACGGAATGGCAGTAGGGATAGTACGGTAGGAAATCGCTTTGCCTAATAATGCTTTTACGACATTTGTTATGAGATTATGATACCTAAGAGCTTTTTGTGATATAATATTGTTAGATTTTAGTTTGGAGATGAGAGTTTTGAGAAAAAATTATTCTTTTGTAATAACCAAAGGTATAGACAATTATTATATTGCATCTGTCCCTGAGTTGCCAGGTGTTTTTACTCAGGCTAAGGAATTAGGTGATATCTTTCCAAGAGTAAAAGAGGCTATCGAAGTATATTTGGAAACATTGGAATCGGATAGAGACATTATATTTGATGAAGTAAAATTTATCGGAGTGAATCAAGTCGAAGTGGAAGTGGAAGTGGGTTAATGGGAGAAAAACTACCTGTTATATCAGGGAAAGATTTAGTTAAGTTCTTTCTTAAAAATGGATGTGAGTTGAAAAGAGTTAAAGGTAGTCATCATGTCATTCTTAGTAAGTTTAACAATCAAATTTTTGTTGTTCCTGTTCATTCTAATGAAAAAATTGACCGGGGATTATTAAAGGCAATTATTAAACAATCTGGTTTAGATATGGATCAATTTATAGATATGATAAAAGTGTAAGAGCTTTCGTTTATGGTGGATTTATGGCTACGCATCCTAAAAAGAAAACCCTAATTTGTGAACTTTTTACCTCCTGCCAATGAAGAAACTAATTTATTTTAGCTAAGATGATAACACATATTGATGAAATAGCTAAATGCTGATATAATGATGTTGTGATAGCTAAAACGAGGTGGGTTTTATGAGAGTATCATCTACAGAAGTCCAGAATAGTTTTGGAAAGTATTTAAAATATGTAGAGCTGAATGAAGAAATTATTGTAACAAAAAAAGGGCGTGATGTTGCCAGAATATTGCGCTGTGAAGAAAATGACAGCATGATGGAAGATGCAGCTGAATACAAAACATCAGGTGGTTGGGTAACCTATGAAGAATATATAGAGCTTGTAAAAGCCTCCGAACAGCGGTTTGAGCTAATTGATGGGGTTGTATACAATCTTGCTGCTCC
>DAIPML010000372.1:0-2681 GCA_036768735.1 Clostridiales bacterium
TCTGTTATGCGGGAGCGCGGCATACGGGAGCAAATTGCAGGTAATAAAACAGGTCCTGTAGGCGTTAATTACGTAGATATATATGGTTATATTAATTATTTGAAAGACTGTGATGCAGGTGTACAGTGGGCGTTGTTTATGCCTGATATGGTGGAGAGGCAGCAAAAGGGCTTCAAGGTGGACAGTTTTGAATACAAAAAAATGTCCGCCATGCGCTTTATCGGGCGGGAAGACGCTGACTTAGACAATATGGAGGTTCGCAAGAAACTTTTCCGCACTCTGGATGCCATGGGTGAGTATAAATCGGGCCTTGATTATGATGTTTTGTTTATGCACCATTACGGACTATGCGTAGATGTTGGTCCATGGCATGGTTTTTGGGGACGGTTTATGAGGGCGGATACTCCTGTGCCTGAAGGATTTGTCTGTTTCGACTTCGTGCCGTATAACGATGGAAAGGCAGGTCTGCCGTTCTGTTCCCAGTTTGCGTATGTCACCTTCTCCGGCGATATGGACGCTATGCACAAACGTGAGGGATATGACAGCGATGCCATGTACGATGTTACCAGAAACATTATGCTTGGACAAGGCGTACCAATTCCGTACCCGGATAAATATTGGACTGCGGAAGTATTTCTTGATGGATGCGACAAATACAGCACTGCTTATATGTTTAGCGCAGAGTTATAGTGTGTTAGGAACTTGGGAGACTCCGCATGCTCCTTCACATAAGTGGCAGGTTAGCCTAACCAATCGAAAAAGAGTATAGCAGAAAGTGGGTGAAATATGCCGATTAATTTTAGAACTTATAACGCTGAACCACGTTATGGAGAGGATTACAACCGGTTAAGAAGCTTTTTATTGGAGTTAGATGACATTAACTATCCATTTGGGAGATGGGATTGGATGATATCTCATTCATATCTAAATGCGGAAGGATTATCAAAGATAGGTATTTGGCTTGATAACGAAGCCATTGTGGGAATTGCTACTTATGATACAATGCTTGATGGAAAATGTTTCTTTCCACTAAAAATCGGGTATGAAAATTTACTACCGGAAATGATAGAATATGCAGAGAAAAATCTTACGCAGGATGGCAAATTGAAATTACTTATTCGGGACGGAGATGTAGCATTTCAAAAAACAGCAGGAGGAATGGGTTATACGCCTACACAAAGTAAAGATTGTGATGCTGTCTTTGATATTGATATCGATAAAATTCAATATAGTTTGCCTGAAGGATTTTTTGTTACCAGTATGAAAGATACATATGACCTTTTTCAATACGGACAGGTACTATGGAAAGGTTTTAATCACGAGTTGAATGGCGAAGGCATTTATGCTCCAACATATGAAAAGATTGAAGTGTTTAGGAAAGAGTTTGAGCGCCCAAACGTTAATCTTAATATAAAAATAGCTGTTGTAGCACCGGATGGAAACTTCGTTTCCTATTGTGGTATGTGGCAAGACAACGCTTCACAAAATGCTTTAGTTGAACCAGTGGCGACAGACCCTGCATATAGAAGAATTGGACTTGGTCGTGCGGCGGTGTTAGAAGCGATACGTCGCTGTGGCATTCTTGGAGCTAAAAAGGCATATGTAGGCTCATCACAGCAATTTTACTATAATATTGGGTTCAGACCATGTAGTACTTCAACATTTTGGGAGAGAAAAAATGTATCAAACACTTGAACAACTGGCAAAAAACACAGAAGAAATCCGATTAATATAAAATGAGTCAAAGAGATGGAAATTCAATGAAACTCCAAATGTGTTTGGAGCATTAGAAATTAAATCTTATAACCAAAAAATACAGAATAGCTTGAACCAGCTTAAAAACATGCTAAGTTAAAGAGTTTGGAGGAAATGATGGTTGATGTAATTATTTCTACATTGATTCAAATGACTATTTTTATTGGATTGCCTTTCATTTGTTATTTGATTTTTGTTAAAGAAAAAACAGGATTTTTCAAATGGATAGGGTTATATATTCCTAATAAAGCAACGTGGATAAAAAGTGGAGTTGTAGTATTTTTTGCTTCTATGATCCTAATGGTGGGGACACTAATTGTTTTTTTAGAATTAGGGGTTATCTCAAAAGATATGCTAAACTCTTTTAATATTAGTGAACATAAATTTTCAATTGAATTTGTGTTTATTGTCCTTATTAAAGCAATATTCCAGACAGCATTATCAGAAGAAATTTTCTTCAGGGGGTTTATTGGTAAAACTATTGCGAGAAAATTTGGGTATATTAAAGGGAATATTATACAAGCTATAATGTTTGGGCTTCCACATGGACTGCCCTTTATTCTTGTATATAAAGCATATGCTTTTGGAGTAGCATTTTTTATATCGGCAGCAATAGCTGGCTTTATGCATTTTTATTTAAACGAGAAACAAGCAAATGGTAGCATATTACCAAGCATTACAGTTCATGGTATAATGAATGTAATGTCTTTTCTTCAATAAGTATGAACAATGTATGAGTAAGCCACATAAAGAAAGCAGATATATAATTAGAAAGTGAGGACACTATATGAAAATAAAAAAATGCCGAAAAGAATCTTTTTCCGTTATAGGTAAGGAGGGCTCTACAGAAGATGGTATTGGGTTTATTCAAAAACTATGGGATGATGCCAATTCTCACTTTAATGAAGTGGCTCCACTTGCAAAAA
>DAIPML010000373.1:0-2679 GCA_036768735.1 Clostridiales bacterium
TTCAAAAGGCATTCCACTTAATGATTATGTAAGGTGTTCAGAATGCGGAATATTCTTAAATGTCATTGTGTTTCTTAGCGAAAAAATCGTTAAGCTCTCGTGTGTGTTCAATTTAGCGATATTAGGAAAAGGAGAATTCCGGTGGTTAAATTAAAGGGGAGATTACTGCAGATTGCGAATATGGTTGATAGCTGCAATAAGCTTGCAGATATCGGAACCGATCATGCTTACATCCCCATATATCTATTTCAATCCGGTGTTTGTAAAAAAGTTATAGCCACTGACGTTAAAGAAGAACCGCTCAAAAAGGCTGCAGGAAATATAAATAAACTCAACCTGACCGGGATGATTGAGCTGCGTCTTGGCGATGGCATTAAACCGATAAAAGACAGCGAATGTGATGCTTTTATTATTGCCGGTTTGGGAGGTTTTTTAATTTCTGAGATTTTGGAAGACTCACTTGAAAAAGTGAAAAAAGCCAAGTACATTATTTTGCAGCCAATGTATACCGAAGAAGTATTAAGAGAGTACTTATTAACAAGCGGCTTTAATATCTACTCCGAAGTTTTAGTGTATGATGAAAAAAGAATATATGTTGTAATAAAAGCTTCATATGATGGGGTTAAGCGTATAGAAAAGCCTTTATATTACCACATTGGAAAACCATTGTTTGATAACCGAGATCCATTACTGAAAAGATACCTAGAAAGAAAAATTCGGATACAGACAAAAATTGTCCAGGGCTTAAAGCAATCAGAAAATAAAGACCGGGAGCAGTATTTTAAAGAGCAAGAGGTTCTGATACAATTACAAGATGCTTATACTGCATCCTTTAAATAATACTCAACTTTCCCACCTCAGCTAGCGAGTAGTATTTGAGGCGTTGGTACCGGCATGTTGAGATGTGATATCGCACTGTCATCGGTAGCCTGCTGTGCAGGCAAGCGCCCAAAATAATGTGGAAAAGTCGAGATAATAATTTATACGAGCATTAGGCTCTTTGAAAAAAATATGAGAACCTAAGAGAATGAGAGGTAATGAAAGAAAAATAAACTTAATAGAAGAAGGTGTGATTATATGAAATGCAAGGACATTGTCGATTTTTTGGAGAAGTATGCTCCTTTATATCTGCAGGAAGACTATGATAATTCGGGACTCCAGCTTGGAAATCCGGAAAACAATGTTCAAAAAATACTGGTATGCCTTGACTTTACTCAGGATGCATTGAATACTGCAATTAAAGAGAAAGTCCAGATGGTTATATCACATCACCCTGTTATATTCCGTCCGATTAAAGCCATTAACACAGGAACCGGCAGCGGAGCAATGCTTGCGGACTGTATCCGACAAGATATTACGATTTATTCTACCCACACAAATTTTGACCTTGCTGAGAACGGGCTGAACGATTTTCTGGCAAATACGTTGGAGCTTGTGGATATAAGCGGACTTAAGACATATTACAGCGAACCTCTGTATAAATTGGTTGTATTTATTCCAAAGGACTGCCTTAAAAAGGTGCAGGATGCAATTTACAGTGCCGGCGCAGGCTGGATAGGCAAATACAGTGATTGTGGTTTTGCAGCTGAAGGAACCGGAACATTTAGACCTCTTAAGGGGACAAACCCGTATATTGGCAGGCAGGGAGAGCTTGAGACTGTCGTTGAATATAGGCTTGAAACCGTTGTTACAAAGTCACAGCTGGAAAATGTGGTTCAGAGCATGCTAAAAGCTCATCCGTACGAAGAGGTTGCATATGATGTGTACCGTATGGAGCGGGATGGAATTGAATATAGCTTAGGACGAGTGGGGGAATTGAAAGAGAAGCTCAATCCTAATGAATTCACCGCATATGTAAAAGAAAAGCTTAACGTTGAAAACGTACGCACTGTGGGATGTGCAAATCAGAAGGATATCAAAACGGTGGCGGTTTTTTGCGGTAGCTTTGATGGAGATGCAGGTGCGATAATATCAAAAAAAGCAGATGCATTAGTCACAGGAGACCTAAAATATCATGATGCTCAAGCATTAGCGCAGGCTGGTATTTTTACAATTGATGCAGGGCATTATAACACTGAAAAGCTATTTGTTAAGGTAATTTCTGATATATTGCTAAAAAGGTTCAAGGATGTTATAATAGTTGAGCATTACGGACAGGATATATTTGAATTTAAATAAATAGACTGAGTAAGCCAGATGATTGCGTGGGTACGCCGAAAGGCTGCTCACGAGGAAAGTCCGGGCTCCATAGGGCAGGGTGCCGGGTAACTCCCGGTCAAGGCGACTTGAAGGAAAGTGCAACAGAAATAAACCGCCTTTTGAAAGCTTTATGCGGGTGATGGAAGCTTCACCCGTAAAAAGCTTTCAAAAGGTAAGGATGGAAAGGTGAGGTAAGAGCTCACCGGTTCCCTGGCGACAGGGAGCGCTCTGCAAACCCCACTTGGAGCAACACCGTGATATAGGGCGTATCGGCTGCCCGCCGGTCCTAAGAGGTGGCTTGAGCCAGGTAGCAATACCCGGTCTAGATAGATGATCATCGAATACAGAACCCGGCTTACAGACTTACTCATTAAATAATAGCTCTGAGAAATCAGGGCTATTATTATGTAGGCAATCGCTTCCGTTGTTAAAATAACGGAAGAAATTGCTTAGACCCGTTTTTTGCATAGCAAAATAACG
>DAIPML010000027.1:0-19649 GCA_036768735.1 Clostridiales bacterium
GAAAAAGGACCTACTTGTGTCCTCACTAAAAAAGACATATATGCTCCACATCCAAGCTTTTGACCAATATCATGACATAATGTGCGAATATATGTGCCTTTCGAACAGCTAACATCAAAACGCAAAACAGGATTTTTTAGATCCATTTTTGAATATAGAAGCTTAATACTGTTAATGCTGACCTTACGCCCTCTGCGTTCTATCTCAATACCTTTTCTCGCCAGCTCATAAAGTCTTTTTCCGTTAATTTTAACAGCAGAAAACATAGGGGGAATCTGTTCATGTTCTCCCGCAAACTCTTGTAAGACTCTGAGGATTGTATTCATATCAGGCCTTATAGATGATTCTTCAACAATTTCACCATCGCCATCTTGAGAATTGGTTGAGATACCTAAAACCATTTCTGCCCGGTAAGATTTATCAAATCTTTGGAAATAGTCAATGGTTTTTGTGCCTTTTCCAAAGCATACAGGAATTAACCCACAGGCTGAAGGATCAAGGGTTCCTGCGTGACCTGTTTTTTTTATACCGGTTAAATTTCTAAGCCATGCCACCACATCAAATGATGTCATTCCGGGTGGCTTTATAACTAATAAAATACCATCCATTCACAGCACCTTTTCTATTTCAGCCACAACACGTTTTATATTATCCTGAAGGCTGCCCTCTATTGAAAAGCCTGCTGCCCTCTTATGGCCTCCGCCGGAAAAAATACCGGAAATCACTGCAACATCAACATAATCATTAGCTCTAAGACTTCCTTTAAAGCTGAACAGCTTTTCTTCACGTAAGAATAATGATACCTCGACACCTTCAAGATTTCGTCCCATATTTACAAGGCCCTCAAAGTCATCGGGCTGTGCGTTAACTGAATTAATATCTTCGTTCAATAGCCATGATACAGCAATCTTACCGTCACAATACAGCGTCAAATTTTGGACAGCCTTTTTTATAAGCGACATTTTTGAATACGACACTGTGTCAAACACTTTTTTTGAGATAGCAGCAAATGGGATATCAAATACCAACAAATCTGCAGCGATGATATGACTCTGTGGTCTGGTATTGCTGTATCTGAAGCCTCCCGTGTCCGTTGCAACAGCTGTATACAGATTAACTGCAATATCATGGTTTAACATGACCTTCATCTCTTTTATTAAATAATAGACCATCTCACCCGCTGCAGCCGCTTTTTTATCAATCCATAAACCGTCTGCTTCCATATCATTTGTAGTGTGATGATCAATTACAATTTTCTTAGATGCCGACGAATAAATACTTGAACCCTTGCCAAGCCTTTTCATATCACTTGTATCCACACAAACGACCAAATCACAAGCTTTGGCTTCGCCATATGTGATTAGGTGCTGTCCGCATAAAAAATTAAGCATTCGGGGAACCGGTTCTTCCAAATATACAGTAGTCTTCTTTCCTAAATATTCAAAAGCGAGACCTAAAGCAAGTGCAGAGCCTAATGCATCGCCATCAGGTGCCGTATGTGTCAGAACAACTATTGTATCTGCCTTTGTTATCAGTTTAACCAATTCTTCCAAAATCTCAATCCTTCCATGGCTGTAAATGATTTTAATACGCTCCTTTAGTACGCTCCTGCAACGTGATATCCACCTCAGCATGTCGGCACCAGCGTCTAAAACACTAGTAACAAGCTTTAGGTGAGAAAGTCGAGTTACTTAATCAGCAGTCCACGGAAAGCAGCGGATGACCAACAGGAGCACGCGGATTTTATCTGTTTACATCTAAATATACACTATTTATCTGGCTTTTTCTCTGGATAGAGGGTTTCATTTATCAGGTTGTTGATATAAATTCCCTGCTCTATAGAGTCATCCGGCAAAAAAAGTATTTCCGGTGTATAGCGCAATTTAATTCTTTGCCCTATTTCACGCCTAACGAAACCTGAAGCATTTTTCAAAGCTGTCATTGCATCGTTTTTTTCATCTTCGCTGCCAAAAACACTTATATAAACCTTAGCATAACGAAGATCCTTAGTGACACGGACAGCTGTAACAGAAACCAAATCTGGAATCCTTGGATCTTTGATGCTATTGCTTATAATATCAGCAATTTCCTTTCGCATTTCACCTGCTATTCTGTTTTGTCTATCCACTATCCCACCATCCATTCTTATGAGGAGTATGCTCTAAAAGTCATCATACTCTTTCAACTTCCTCCATCCTGTATGCTTCAATGACGTCTCCCTCTTTAATATCATTAAATTTCTCAACCAAAATACCACATTCATAGCCTTGAGAAACCTCTTTGACATCATCCTTAAACCTTTTAAGCGAAGCCAACTTTCCTTCATAAACCACAATGCCGTTCCTTACAACTCGAACATCAGAATTACGCATAACCTTTCCGTCAATAACATATCCGCCACCAATGGTTCCCACGCTTGAAGCTTTAAAGGTCTGTCTTATCTCAATATGTCCGTCAACAACTTCTTTATACGTAGGATCAAGCAAGCCCTTCATTGCTTTTTCTATATCCTCCAGTGCGTTATAAATAACTCTGTATAATCTGATATCAACGCCCTCGGAACTAGCCTCTTCCATTACATTAGCCGGAGGTCTGACATTAAAGCCAATAATAATAGCATTTGAGACACTGGCCAAAGTAACATCCGCTTCATTAACAGCACCCACACCACCGTGGATAACCTTAACCTTTACTTCATCATTTCCAAGCTTTTCAACAGACTGGGTAACAGCTTCAACCGATCCTTGCACATCAGCCTTTACAATTATGTTTAGTTCTTTTACATCACCTTGTTGAATTTGGCTAAATAAATCATCCAATGTAACTCTTGGAGCTTTACCGATGGCTTTTTCTCTCTGCTCTGTTTTACGTTTTTCAACAAGATGCTTAGCAACTTTTTCATCAGATACTGCGTAGAAAACATCTCCAGCTTCCGGAACTTCGTCCATACCGGTGATCTCTACAGGTGTAGATGGCCCTGCTTGATCAATTTTCCTGCCGGTTTCATCAGTCATAACTCTGATTCTTCCAAAGGTTGTTCCCGAGATAATGGATTCACCTGAATACAGTGTACCTCTTTGAACAAGCAGTGAAGCAACAGGTCCTCTATTTTTGTCAAGCTTAGCCTCAATAACAATACCTTTTGCCTGTTTGTTTGGATTGGATTTTAACTCTAATATATCTGCTGTTAGAATAACCATCTCAAGCAATTGATCAATATTTGTTCTGTTTTTTGCTGAAACAGGAACAGCAATTACATCACCGCCCCATTCCTCAATAAGAACTCCCCTGTCAGCAAGCTCTTGCTTTACTCTGTCGGGGTTTGCACCATGTTTATCAATTTTGTTAATAGCAACAATAATACTGACGTTTGCGGCTTTTGCATGATTAATAGCTTCTATTGTTTGAGGCATTACACCATCGTCAGCAGCTACAACTAAAATTGCAATATCTGTTGCCTGTGCACCACGGGCTCTCATTGCAGTGAATGCTTCGTGCCCCGGTGTATCAAGGAAAGTAATGTCTCTGTCATTTATTTTAACTTTGTAAGCACCTATGTGCTGAGTGATTCCTCCAGCTTCGCTATCTGCAACTCTTGTTTCTCTTATTGCATCCAAAAGTGACGTTTTCCCGTGGTCAACATGACCCATAACAACCACAACCGGAGCACGGGTTACGAGATCCTCTTCTTTGTCTTCCATATCATCAAACAAGATATCCTCATCGCTGATAACAACTTCCTTCTTAACTTTTACATTAAATTCATCACCTATTATAGCTGCGGTATCAAAGTCAAGCTCTTGATTCAACGTAGCCATGATGCCTAAGCCCATCAGCCTTTTGATGACATCTGCTGAGGTTTTCTTTAAAGCCTCAGATAAATTCTTAACGGAAATAGTTTCAGGTATAGTAATCTCAAGGAGTACAGCTTTTTGCGGAATATGTTTTTCAACACGTCTTCCTTTTCTATCCTTTTTTAACCGCTCTTTTTCTTCATAAAACTCATTCAACACAAAATCATCGGAGTACATATCCGACACGCTTGCGGTATGACCTACAACGAAATTATTTCTGTATTTTCCTCTTGTCTTGTCAGGTCCGCTGCTTTGGGGTGTCTTTAAATCTTTCCGGGGTTGTTCTTTTTTTGCTTCTCTCTTAAAGCCTTTTTCAAGATCTCTTGTAACAGCGGTTCTTCTTTCTCCCCTCAGATTATTTTTTTCTTCAACCTGACCTGGAGCCACATTAGCTTTCGGGATAACAAGGGGTTTACCAACATTTCCGACTCTGTCATCATTTCTGCTTCTTTGTCCTTGATCCCTATTGCGGTTGAACCCACCTCTGTCGTTGAAACCACCTCTGTCACCACTTGCTCGGTTAAAACCTCTATTATCTCCTCCCGGACGATTATCTCCCCCCGGGCGATTAGCTCCTCTGTTGTCTCGATTAAATTGCCTTGTATCACCATCTCTTTGAGTTGACCTTTGTTGTGCGTCACGATCGCCGGATCTAAAACTCCCGGTATCGCGGCTGCCTACTCCTCTATCGCGTCTGGTTTCTCCCCCGCCATCTTTTTTCGCCATAGGTCTTTCATTATTATAGACTTTACCGGATTGTGATCTGGCTTGTTGATTAACCCTTTCCCGGCTTGCAAACTTTTCTCTTTCAGCATTCGGTTCCTGGCTCTTTCTAGCTGCGTGTCTATCAGATGCCTTTGAATCCTGTTTTTCTTTTTTTACTTGTGGCGAATGCTCGCCTTTATCAACTTTTTCTTTATCATCTTTTGTACTGATTTTGCCGGTCTGAGACTTACTTAAGCTGTCTTCAGACACGTCGATTACTAATTCATTTGCCAAAGAATTTTCCTCAATCTTATTCTGCAATTTTTTCTCTATTGCCGGTTCTTGCGTTTTAATATTTTCTTTCTCCTCTATAGATACTTTATTATCTATTTCTTGAGTTGCCTGCATAGTTTTTACCATATTTCTTTCAGTCTTCTCTGCTTCAGCAGATACTGTCTCCTCCTGACTGTCGATATCATTCCGGCTTCCCGCTTTAGATTCTTTCTCTTCAAAAGCTTTTTCCGCTATTTTACTTTCATCTTCACTTACTTTCAGCGGTTGTGCATCCTTGATTTTCTTTTCAATCTCTGCAGGCTCTTCTGCCTTTGCAGACTCCTCAATCTCTGCATTTTTATCTCTCAAATCCTTTGACGATACTTTTTTTATACTAAGTATACTGTCCATTGGTCTTCGAATTCGTTCATTTCTCTGACCGGTATTCATGATTTCATCTTCAAGAATATCCTGCGCCACCTTGTTCTGCTCTTCTACCTTCTTAATATCAGTAGAATAAGCCCTTTCCTGAGTTTTACGGGGCGATTTTTCGTGTTTCCTTATTATTGGGGTACTGTTATCCTGACCTCTTTGCAGACCTGCCATTAAACCGTCAGTGCTACTTGAGGCTCTGACATAATTCTTTTTATTTTTCTTTTTATCTTTATCTTTATCCTTTATGTTGTGATCGTATTCATCATCATGGATAATAATCTCGGTCTTCCGTATTACGCGAGGTGTATTTTTACGCACCATCTGACTCCTCGGTTGTTCCTGATGTTGCTCCTGCTGATTGACATCATTCTCTCCATCAGAACCCTCGTCCCGATTTCTGTTCACAACTCCAATATGCTTATACAACCTCTCCAATTCGTCATCGTTCAGCAAACTCATATGGCTTTTAACCGGAATATTAATTTCTTCCAATTTTTCAATAAGTCTTTTACTGGTCGTATTCAACTCCTTGGACAGTTCAAATACTCTTTTACTCAATCAGCCCACCCCCGTGTTTTTTCTTGTTACTTTGTCGATCCATAATTAATTCTATCAACCTTTGGGCAAATCGGGCATCTGTTATACCAATAACAGAAATAACATCTTTCCCCAGCAGTTTTCCAAACACCTCTTTTTCACCAAAGCATAAAAAAGGAATTTCCCTATATTTACAGGAATTTTCAAACTTTTTACGTGTATTCTCTGAAGCATCACAAGCTATAATAACCAACAATGCTTTGCCATTTTTTATGTCTTTTTCACAACTCGTTTCTCCCAAAACGAGTTTACCGGCTTTCCTTGCCAGTCCTATAAATGAATATGACTTATTTGTCACATTTCCCCTCCATTTGCTCTTCTAATGCTTCATATATGTCATCGTGAATTTCCATTTTAAATTCTCTGTTAAGCGCTTTTGTTTTTCTTGCTTTAACAAAACAGGCTTCATCGTTGCAAATATATGCTCCACGACCGTTCATTCTGCCGGTTTTATCTATAGAAACCTCATCTTCAGGGCTTTTTACAATGCGTAACAATTCACGTTTTTGCTTCATTTCCCTGCACGCTATACATCGTCTCATAGGAACTTTTTTAGGTTTCATATATTAACCACCTTTATATCAATTAGCATCTTCGGCATTTTCAACAACTTCAACTATATCCACATCTTCAATATCTTCAACATCTTCAGCTGTATCCGGTTCTTCATAGTTTTCATCCTCTGAAAGAACTTCTGCATCATTATTAATATTATCTAAAAAAATCGACTCTTCTATTGCCTTGTATTCTTCTGTCTTATAATCTTCACCGCTCACATCAGGGTTTTCTAAAAACAGATTATTAACAAGCTGATCTTCATGTGACTGAGATGAGCTCTGTTGAAAATCCGTATTATAATTCAACAGCTGCTGTTCAATGTGTGCTCTCAGTTGAGATTCACTCTTAATGTCGATCTTCCACCCTGTAAGCTTTGCAGCAAGCCTGGCATTCTGGCCTTCCTTCCCGATTGCGAGTGAAAGCTGAAAATCAGGAACAATAACTCTGGAAACCTTATTTTCTTCATCGATATCTACACGCACTACTTTTGCCGGGCTAAGACTGCTGGCAATGTACTCCTGGGGGTTGCTGCTCCATTTGATAACATCCAGCATCTCCCCTCTGAGCTCATCAACAATTGCCCGAATACGGCTTCCTTTCTGACCGACACAGGCGCCCACAGGATCTACATTTTCATTTTTTGAATAAATCGCTATCTTCGTTCTTGAACCTGCTTCGCGGGCTATTGTTTTAATTTCCACTGTGCCATCGTGTATTTCCGGAACCTCAAGTTCCAAAAGCCTCTTAACAAGACCGGGATGCGTTCTGGATATAAAAATCTGCGGACTTTTGCTGGTTTTCTTGACATTTATAACATACGCCTTTATTCTGTCATGTATATTGTATTTTTCACCGGGAGTCTGTTCACTCGGAGGTAATATAGCCTCTGCGCGCCCGAGATCGACAACAACATTCTTCCTGTCAAATCTGCTAATTACGCCAGTTACAATGTCTTCTTCCTTGTTTGAGAACTCCTCAAAAATTATACCTCTCTCAGCCTCCCTAATGCGTTGCATTACAACCTGCTTAGCTGTTTGCGCTGCAATTCTTCCAAATTTTCTTGGTGTTACTTCCACTTCAACTATATCACCAATTTCAAAATCTGCACTGAATTTGTTAGCTTGCTCCAAGGAAAGCTCTCCAGATGGATCTGTAACTTCTTCAACAATATTTTTCAGGGCAAAAACTCGCACATCCCCTGTTGAGCGGTCTATATAAACCTCCACATTGTTTGCTGATCCATAGTTCCGTTTATATGCTGTAATTAATGCTATTTCAATAGCATCGATCAGTATCTCCTTACCAATGCCCTTTTCTTTTTCTATTTGCTCCAATGCATGTATCAATTCGGCACTCATTTTTTAAGCCTCCCTATATTAAAATCATCCGGTTTATTTTTGATATATCTTCCAGGGAATAAGTTTTTATTCCTTCTTTTTCAGTTAATATTGAAACAGTATCATCGTTATATTCTTCCAGTATGCCATCTATGGTTTTACAACCATCAACAGCCTTGTAAAACTTAATATGAACTTTATGTCCGATAGCTTTTATATAATCCTCCGGTCTTTTAAAAGGTCTTTCAATCCCGGGGGATGACACTTCGAATATATATGACTGTGGTATTGGATCCACTTCGTCAAGCTTATCACTTAAAGGCTTGTTTACGGCTTCACAATCATCAAGAGTGACACCTCCGTCTTTATCAATATAAACTCTTAAGTACCAGTTCGTACCTTCCCGGATATATTCCACATCCACAAGCTCAAGCCCAAGGTTTTCAATAATTGGTCTTGCGAGAGCTTCAACTACCTCTGTTGTCTTGTTTTTTGACATAATATAATCCTCCGTATACAACACCATTTTTCTTTTGTTTATTTCTATTATCCACTAAACTTACGAGGACTATAAATCCTGCAGCTACAAATTTGCTGTTACAAAACAAAAGATTTGACTTTGTCAAATCCAGTAATTTAACGAGCGATTACACAAATCAAAGCCAATGCAACCAGCAACAAACGAGCATATCTATCTTCTGGTTTCTTCGTTTTATAACCACAAGAAACGTTGCATTCACTTATCTTTTGATAACCTCATTTAGCCATAGTAAAACGCAAAGAGTGGGAACAACCCACTCTTTACACACCTTCTGCCAACAAATCAAGATCATTATACCATGGAACAAATTTCATTGCAAACATTTTTTAAAAATTGGTTAAACCCAACAGGATGCCGGTTACTGTCAGATTGTATCCATTTTATAGTCCGCGGATCTGTCTTGGTTGTTTCATTCCTTGGCAACAACGGAAACTACGCTTCATATGCAAGAGCAGTATAGTCATTAAAGGTTTACCGCTTTTATTTTATTACTCTGTTTAGAGCGCACATAATTGCCTGGAATGAAGCTGTTGTTGTATTTCGATCCTTCCCAACTCCGAAAATACTCTTCCCACCGCCGTTTGCTAATTGAATATACGCAACGGCTTCTGCATCTGCACCGCTTGATAATGCATGTCCCTCATAAGCTTCAAACCTGTATTTTGCTAATCTTGTAGCATTTAATGCATCAAAGAAGGCTGATATCGGTCCATTTCCTGACCCGGATATATTCTTCGTTCCATTCTCAGACTGGATTGTAGCATTAACCTTAACTGTATTACTATCACTTTGAACACTATAATCCAAAAGCACAAAGGGAGCTTTTATTTCCAAATAGTTCTCCTTGAATGTCTGCATAATTTCGTCAGGTGATAGTTCTTTCCCAAGAGTATCCGACTTTTGCTTTATCATACTGCCAAATTCAGGATGCATAGCCTTAGGGAGACGATACCCAAATTCATGCTCCATAACAAATGCCACGCCACCTTTTCCGGATTGACTGTTTATTCTGATAATTGCTTCATATTTTCTTCCAACATCAGAAGGATCAATCGGGAGATATGGTACATCCCAATATTCAGGCTTATATTCTGTGGAATACTTGAACCCTTTATTTATGGCATCCTGATGTGAACCTGAAAAAGCTGTGTAAACCAGTTGTCCTGCATAGGGATGCCTTTCACTAATATCCATATCGGTGCATTCTTCATATGTTCTACTGATCATATCCATATCAAACAAGTCTAACCCAGGATTAATGCCTTGGGAATACAAATTCATAGCAAGATTAATTATATCAACATTTCCGGTTCTTTCGCCATTACCAAACAATGTTCCCTCAACACGATCCGCACCGGCCATGATACCTAATTCGGATGCTGCAACACCTGTTCCTCTGTCATTATGGGTGTGAAGGCTTAATATAATACTGTCTCTGCAGCTGATTTTTCGGCTGAACCATTCAATCTGATCGGCATATACATTTGGTGTTGTCATTTCAACAGTAGCCGGAAGATTAATAATCGCTTTGTTTTCAGGAGTAGGCTGCCATACATTCATGATTTCTTCACATATTTCCAATGCAAACTCCATCTCTGTACCGGTAAAGCTTTCCGGCGAGTATTCAAGTTGTATTTTTGTGTCATAATCCTTAGAAAGCTGTTTTATCAATTTTACACCATCAAGAGCGATTTTTTTGATTTCAGGTTTATCCATTTTAAATACAATACGCCTCTGCTGCTCAGAAGTTGAGTTATAATAATGAAATATGGCCTGCTTAGCTCCTATAATAGACTCAAATGTTTTTTTAATGAGATGCTCCCTGGCTTGAGTTAACACCTGTATTACTGTGTCATCGTCGAGATGACCGTCTTCAATTAAAGCACGCACAAACCGGAAATCCGTATCAGATGCAGATGGAAAAGCCACCTCTATCTCTTTAAACCCAATCCTCTTCAATAAATTAAACATCTTCAGCTTCTTCTCCACATTCATGGGAACCGGTAAAGCTTGATTTCCATCCCTTAAATCCACGCTGCACCATATTGGTGCTTTATCAATCGTTTTTCCCGGCCATGTTCTATTCTCATATTTGAATGCGGGATACCTCTTATACTTATTCCAATCCATTTTAAAATCCTCCTTCAGGATATTAATTTTAGTTACCTCACCTTTCCCACAGTGTTTTAGGGCTATCCTTCTTGGGGGTGCGTTCCAGTGGGTTTAGGTTACCCTTCTTGGGGGAGCGTTCCAGTAGGTTAGGGTTATCCTTCTTGGGGAGCGTTCCAGTAGGTTAGGGTTATCCTTCTTGGGGGAGCGTTCCAGTAGGTACGCTCCTTTGGTACGCTCCTTTGGTACGCTCCTTTGGTACGCACCTGTATTGGGGTGCGTTCCAGTGGGTACGCACCTGTATTGGGTGCTTGCCTGCACAGTATGCTACCAACGGCGGTGTGATATCACACCTCAGCAAGTAGGTACCGACACCTCAAAACACTACTCGCAAGCTAAGGTGGGAAAGATGAGTTATTGATCAAAAAAGCCCTTTCATCTCCTAATTAAATAGAGACGAAAGGGCTACTTCCGCGGTACCACTCTTTTTCATTCCAAATGGAATGCTACTCATAATAACGGTATAATAATCCTATAAATCTGAAATTAAAAAACCTTCGTCAAAAGAGACGAAGGATAAAAGACCACTCTTTTGTTCCAGATACAGGCTACTACCGATATCCTGCCCTTTTAACGATGGGCTTCCGTCCTTTCCTACTTTGATTTCAGAAGGCAACTCCAAGGCCAGTTCACTGCCAATCCCCTGCTGTTTCACACCAACCAACAGCTCTCTGTAAAGTTTTTAGCACTTACTATTCCTCTTCACAGTTTTTTGATATTTAAAATAGTTTATCACATAGATTTAAGAATGTCAATCATTAATTTTATGTAAATAATTGTATCTTTCGAATGGAAAAACTTTAGACTCCTACCCTTCATCCATAGATTTAGGTTAAGGTTAAGGTTAAGGTTAAGGTTAACAATAGACACGATTGCCTCCTAAAAGCCGGGTTTTCGACAGTTGCCAACTAAGTAACTCAACTTGCCCGCATTATTTTTGGCGCTTGCCTACACAGCAGGCTACCGACGGCAGTGTGATATCACACCTCATCGTGTCGGTACCAGCGCCTCAAAATACTACTCGCAAGCTGAGGTGGGAAGTTGAGTAAATAATTAATAGCAAAGCGGCTTAGCACGTCTTAAGAAGTTCGCACCGTGAACAACCCGCCACTTATAGGTGGAGGTCTTCTGATTTATTGGTGATAAATCTTACATTAGAAGGAAATTTTCTATCAAATGCGGATAATTGGCGTTGTAAAGTCCTGATCGCCTGTCCTCTGTGATGGCTCCGAGAAGGCCATAACATATGCATTAGTTGCTCGGATATCAAATTCAAACATTTCCTTTGCTAGATCTGACAATTGGTTGCGGTAGTTTGATACTTTTACAATTATTGGTACAGAAGCTGAGCTATTCATTTTCTGAAGCAGCTCAAGACCTTTATTATTAAACCCGAGCACACGTAAATAGCCGCAATTTTTATCTTCTAAAATTCTTTTAAGCCGATCTTTTGTTATTCCCCATAGTAAATTGGCAGCAATCCTCTTAATCCGAGTGGTGGGATACCTTGAAGTTGCTACTGCATCCACGAAATCTTTTAGAGTTCCGGTTTGCATAGCACAGGAAATAAGCCTGTTTTCAAGCCCTTCATTTACATCCGGACCCTTCTTTAAAATCTCCGGTTCAAGACTACGCATCAAATGCATTATAATACTTGAAAAATGTTCGGAAAAAACCGGGCCTCTTTCTTGATTAAAACATTCATTGAGTATATCGATTGTGGCAGGCGGAAGGTTATCCGTCATTGTTAAATCGGTTAGCGTTTTATTATTACTAATAAAACTGCGAATGGCTGATGCGCTGGAAAAGGATGAGACAATCTCGTTATTATTGTATGAAGAACCTTGTCTCCTTATTGTAACAGGTTGAATGCTACTGCTAAGATACTTAAGCGCTTTAAGATATTCAATTGCCAGGATGTTATTTGATTGATCCATAATATTTGTGGGCAGTTCACGAAGATGGAGATTTAGAGCTTTTTCTCTTGCGGCAGGAAAAGACAATCCCTTTTTAAGAAATTGCTTTAATAATTCTTTATATTCAATAGGCTCTTCATAGAGAACAGAAGCTATTCTCCATAACGAGCCCAGCTCTCCTTGCTCACTGCCAAAGCTCAAAAAATCAACTATTCCTGTATGCTGCAAAGTTCTAACAGCTCCGTAGGCAAATATCTCTGCTGAAGCACAGGAGAACACAACAGGTAATTCCAGTACAAGATCAATTCCTGCATTAAGTGCCATCCTTGTTCTTGCCCATTTATCAACAATCGCCGGCTCTCCCCTTTGAACAAATTGTCCGCTCATTACGCAAAGGGTATGAGTTGCCGATGTTTTCTCGCAAGATGCTTTTATATGGTAAACATGCCCCGAATGCAATGGATTGTATTCGGAGATAATGCCAAGAACCTTCATAAACCGCCTTTCGTGGCTTTCTATGTGATAATCATATTATGATTACTTTCCATAAAGTCGTGAAACGACTGTTTCCTGCAGGAAGTTGCAGCTTGTTGCAACTTGGCGCAATCACAATATGGTTATCCAGCCTTCTTTCGAAGGCTGATGAAATTTAAGAAACCTTAAATTTCATCAGAAGTCACTTTGTGACTTTCTGGGTGATAACCATTTTATACATACATTATATTGTAGAAAAAATTAATGTACAAGGCTGTACTAAAATAACCTAACACGTCTTTTCCTGCTGATTTGCTTACAGGAATTTGCAGATAGCTGCAACCTAGTGCATCACAATATGGCTATCCAGCCTTCTTTCGAAGGATGATGACACCTAAAACATCCCAAATTCCATCAGAAAGTTACGAAATGACTTTCTGATGATAACCATATTATACTTGTACATAAGCTGTTGAAATAGTATTATCAAGACCTTAATTGCAACAGCAGGCTTTGATACTCAGTCTCAAGTGCTTCCTTATCTGCCTTTGGATTACTTAACGCCGCTACAACCTGGGTGATTCTCATCTGTAGTGCCATACGTTCTAACTCCTTTTGAGCACCGTCATTTGTCTTATCCATTGCTTTCTGATACCCCTCGAGATTTCCTTCAAAGCTGCTTATTTTATGATTTTCAAATATCAACAGCCGATTTGCTACCGCATTAACAAAAGCACGGTCATGAGAAACAAACAGAACGGTTCCTTCATATTCTTTCAAAACGTTCTCCAGTGCTTCAATTGACGGCATATCCAGATAATTTGTGGGCTCATCCAGCATCAATACATTCGCGTCAGATACAAAAAGCTTCGCAAATGACACCTTAATCCTTTCGCCTCCGCTTAATACTCCCACATTTTTAAAAACATCATCCCCTGTAAAGAGCAACCTTGCAAGAATCGTTCTGGCTACAGTTTGAGATTGCACACTGTTTTCCATAACATTATCCAAAACCGATTTGCTATAGTTCAGGTTTTCAAAAGCCTGCTGAAAAAAACCAATATTTGCTTTCGGAACAATTTTAATATTGTCATTGGATTGACTGTAAATCAGGTTAAGCAGTGTTGTTTTCCCAGTTCCATTCTCACCCCACAATGCGGTTTTGGAACGGTTTGGAATGTCAAAGGCAGCACCCTCAAAAATTCTGCGGCTGCCATAACTGAACGAAAGCTCTTTTGCAGAAATAATGATTTTATTTTCTGGAGGATTTGTCAATGTAAAATCAAGCTTGACTTGTGGAATTTCTTTGGGCTTTTCTTTGGCATCAAGCTTCTCTAGACGTGTTTTCAGGCTGTTTACCGTATTATGAATCTTTTCCTGCTTCTCGTTGGCTGCCCGTTTGTGTAGCCTAGCTTCGGAATTTCCCATTCTTTTCGGTGCTTTCCGCATAGATTTTGATTGATGCGTCCTGTTTTCTATCGCGAACTCCAGCTTTTCTTTATCATGAATATATTTTTCATATTCATTAATTGCATTTTTATGCTCTAAATCACGCTGTTTTTGATAGAATGTGAAATTTCCCTGGTATTCCTTAATTCTGCCATCCACAACTTCAATGATCTTATTACATAAACGATCCAATAATGACCTGTCGTGGCTTATCAAAAAAAAGGATTCCATTGACGTAAGCTTTTTCTCCAACAGCTCCACACCTTGAATATCTAGGTTTGTCGTGGGTTCGTCAGCAAAAACCATAATATTTTCTTTACTGAAAGCATTAGCTATTTTTATCCTCGTCTTTTCACCACCGCTGTAGTTCTCCTGCCCTATCTTCTGTGTCAGGTTAAATTCGCTGAGTGCTTTCTCCCCAGCTTTTATCTCTTCATCTGAGAACTGGCGGATATAAGCGATATTGCACATTTGCCTAACGGTGCCTTCATCGGGTTCTAAATCTCCGGATAGAATATTTAGTAACGTAGTTTTGCCCGAGCCATTCAACCCAACAATGCCAATTTTATCACCCGAATAAACCTTCAGGTCATCGACACTAACAATAAGCCTATCGCTATAATGCTTTTTAATATGATGAGCTTCTAAAATAAGCATAAAAAAATCTCTCCTCTCACAAATGTGCCGGAAAGATCATCGAATGCGTATACCATGCAGGCAGCAACGGAAAAACAGCTTGCATAGTTCAGGTTTTTATGATAATCGCCAACCCAGCACAGTACCTATATGATTTTTCATACAGGTGGATCCCTATCAGTTGAATCTATCAATGCCGTGTTTTCTATGATTGAACTCCACTACTCAACGCAATCAAAAATTGTTAACTAGTTCGAAAAGCATATTGCTTCACAATAAGAACCCCATTCTTCATTGCAATGAAAGATTGCTGATGAGTCTCTGGAATCTTGTTGTTTTCATAATAAAACACCGCATTCTAAATCTGTTTTGCTGAATTAGCCAATTCTCATCGAAAAATACCTTTGCCCTTTCATATATTTATGTTTCCCAGAAAGTCACAAAACGACTTTTTCTGCAGGCTTACCTTCCTGAAGTTACAGCAAGCTGCAACCAAGTGCAATCGCAATATTATTATAACCCGAATACTGATATAAATCAATTGAAAAACACCATGAATCATGGTGGCATCATTATGTAAATTGAATATAAATTAGAAACAAGGCTTACTTTTCATGGTAAGCCTTTAGTCTTTCTGATTCTATTTATGAGTCAGCTTCTATCTATATACAACGTCTTTGAAACTTGTACTATCATTGCAAAGAGTGCTGAATTATAGGTAGCATAAAAAAATTAAATTACATGAATTTATGACGTTTCATATAGTTTCGGCACTATCATTGTAGCAAATTCTACATCGTGATTATGTCCTGTATTAAAAGCTGTTAATTTTTAGCATTATAAAGGCGCAAGATTTAAGAATCTTACGCCTTTATTATTCGATACAATCATCTTTGTTCCTCAGCGATTCAAGCTATTGGGTATATTATTTTTGGACTTTATTAATCAGTACTTAAACCTTTATTCTCGCAGTGTTGCGCCAAAAGCATTTTTAAGCTCTTTAAGAACTTTTTCCATTACTTTGTTAACATCCTCGTCAACAAGGGTTCTGTCGTATGCACGGAATATAAGGGTATATGCCATGCTCTTCATCCCCTCGGGAACCTGCTCTCCTTTATAAATATCAAATATGTGGATATCCTCGAGGATATTCCCGCCCTGTTTTTTCAGAACTTTTTCGATATCCCTTGCCATTATCTCATCCTTAACTAAAATCGCAATATCTCTTTCGACTGCCGGATATTTTGGTAGAGGCTTGTATTGTCGTACCATATCTGCCTTTTCAATAACAGATGCCACATCCAAAACAGCGATATATGTGTTGGTCGGGCAATCAAAGTTATCCGCTACCTCTGGGTGTATGGCTCCAATATAGCCTGCTATTTTATCTCCAAGCAAAATTTGCGCTGTTTTCCCAGGATGGAAATATGGCAGATTCTTTTCAGGAGTAAAATCCGCATTATGAATATTCATCTGCAAAAACAGTTGCTCAACTATGCCTTTTAAATGATAAAAGTCAGCTCCGCCGTATAAACCTAATGTAAGCACTTTCTTTTCTTCAGGAAGCAGCTTGCCTTCCAAAGGATTATAAACATATGATATTTCAAAGAAACGCCCTTCCTGAACCTTGCGCTTATAATTGGTTTCAATAACACCAAGCATATCAGGAATGGTTATGGTACGCATAATACTGAAATCCTCCCCGAGAGGATTACTTATCGTTACCGTGTTCCTTAGCTCATGACCTTCTGGTAATCTTAATTTGTCAAACACCTTCGGGCTTGTGAATGAATATGTGTATGTTTCATATAAGCCGCTTGCAAGCATCTGTTGATGAATAAAGTCCTCCATCCTCTGGTTATATGTTTTTTTCCCGAGGGTAGACGCTTTACCGGACAACAATGTTGCTTCAATATTATTGTAATCATAAAAACGTGCAACTTCTTCAGCGAGATCTGCTTCACACTGTATATCCGGTCGGAATGTAGGTGCAGTTAACAGCATTGAACCACGATCTACTCCAAACTCCAGTTTTTCAAACAGATCAAGCATCCAATCTTTATTTATTTCAGTTCCCAGCAAACGGTTTATGTTATCGGGATTCAGCGTAAGCTTAACAGGCTTAACTACGGATGGATTACAATCCACAATGCCCGGAACAACCCTTCCGGCACCAAGCATTTCAATAAGCTGTGCAGCCCTGTTTACCGCAGGTATGACATTTTCAACATCAAGACCTTTTTCAAAGCGGTTTGATGCTTCACTGCGTATACCCACCTTTTTGCTTGTCAAGCGAATTGAAGCTCCATTGAAGTTTGCAGATTCCAAGAGCAGCGTTTGGGTTTCTGAGGTAACCTCAGAGTTTTCTCCACCCATAACGCCGGCAATACCAACAGGTCTGTTTTCATCTGCAATAACAAGCATGGATGGATTTAACTTTCTGTCCTGTCCGTCCAGGGTTGTAAGCATTTCATTATCTAAAGCTGTTCTGACAATTATTTTTCCACCCTGAACACACCTTAAGTCAAAGGAGTGCATTGGCTGGCCCATTTCCAGCATAACATAGTTGGTTATATCAACAATATTATTAATCGGGCGCATGCCTGCAGCTGCAAGTCGGTGCTGCATCCATACAGGTGACGGCTCTATTTTAACATCTGTTACAACTCTCGCCGAATATCGACTGCATAGATCCTCGTTTTTTATTGCTACCGAAACATAATCTGGAGCTTTTCCGGTACCTTCCTCTTTTACTGCTATATCGGGCTTCACAAACTTTTCACCAAGTGTAACGGCAGATTCCCGCGCTAAGCCTAATATACTGAAGCAATCAGGACGATTTGATGTAATTTCAAAATCCACAACAGGACCAAGGTCAAGAACCTCTCTTACATCCTTTCCAACCTCCTGTTCTTCTTTAAAAACATACACTCCGTATTCAGGTGCATCAGGCAGATAGTCGCGTGTAAGGTTTAATTCATCTATGGAGCACATCATTCCAAAGGATTCTACTCCACGGAGTTTCGTCGCCTTAATACCGCCTCCCGGAAGACGAGCACCAGGAATAGCAAGAGGAATATAGTCCCCTGTTTTAACGTTTGGTGCTCCTGTAACGACTTGTAAAATATCGCTTCCCACATCCACCTTCGTTACCTTTAGCTTATCCGCATCGGGATGGGGCTCCATAGACAATATTTTTCCAACAACAACCTTTTCTATTAATTCACCGGGATCTTCGATACCTTCAACCTTGCTCCCAGAAAGCGTCATTGCATCTGCATACGCCTTTGTTTTAACATTTATATCAACATAATCTCTTAACCAGGAAATTGGTGCTTTCATAGCAATTCACTCCATTCTTTAATATTATTCAGACTGTATGAACTACCCACCACTTATCGTTTTTCAACCATATTGGTTGAAAATGCGCAGAAGTGGAGGCTTTATTATAGCTTACGTTATTCTTAACACTTTTGGCGAGCACACTACGCCTTTATCCCCTCGACCTTGAATGGTATCGGGGAATACTTTTCTTATGATGTTACCGGAACCGTTGCAATCTATGTTGATGATAATGTTACGTGCTTAAAACTCTAAAACTGCTTTAAAAACCTCATGTCGTTTTCATACAGCAGCCTCATATCATCAATATTAAAGCGTCCCATTGCAGTACGTTCAACACCAAGACCGAATGCAAATCCACTGTATACCTCTGGATCAATTCCACAGTTTTCAAGAACTTTCGGATGAACCATACCTGCTCCCAATATCTCAATCCAGCCTTCGTTTTTGCAAACTCTACATCCTTTTCCACCGCACGTCCAACAGGATACATCAACTTCTGCACTTGGTTCGGTAAATGGAAAGTGATGGGGACGCAGCCGAATCTTTGTGTTTTCACCGAATAAGCTTCTGGCAAAAACCTGTAAGGTTCCAATTAAGTCTCCCATAGTTACACCTTTATCCACAACAAGCCCTTCAACCTGGTGGAAAATCGGTGAGTGTGTTGCATCAACTTGATCCGCTCGATAAACCCTACCGGGGCAAATAATTTTTATAGGCGGTTTTTGTTTTTCCATTACTCTTATCTGAACCGGTGACGTCTGTGTCCTTAATAAAACCGTATCGTTTATATAAAAGGTGTCTTGTGTATCTCTGGCTGGATGGTTCTTTGGTAAATTTAAAGCTTCAAAATTATAGTAGTCCAACTCCACTTCAGGACCTTCCGCAATCTCGTATCCCATGCCAATAAAAACTTCTTTTATTTCATCTAAAACCAGTGTAAGAGGATGTTTTTTCCCTCTTGGAAAATATGCTCCCGGCATAGATACATCAATGGTTTCCCTTGCTATTTTTTCGTCTCTTTCTTTTTTTACTAAATCAATTTTTGCCTTTTGGATTGCTTCTTCTAAATTATTTCTCACTTCGTTTGCCATCTGCCCCATAATCGGCCTTTCTTCCGCCGACAGGGAGCCCATGCCTTTAAGGATACCGGTAAGTTTTCCTTTCTTACCAAGGAATGATACTCTTATTTCCTCCAGACCCTTTATATCTTTCACTTTCTCCAGTGATTCAAGGGCTTCTGCATTAATTACCTGTAGCTGTTCTTTCATGGTTTCCTCTCCTTCCAGACTTAAATTCTAATCAATTTTATGATTGCTCCCCAGAAAGTCGTGAAACGACTTTTTCCTGCAGGTTTAACTGC
>DAIPML010000374.1:0-2664 GCA_036768735.1 Clostridiales bacterium
TACACGCATATCGCACTCGATAAATCATACAGGCTGGAAAAAATGATTAATGAATTTTTTGAAATAACCCGATATAATCTACAGCAAATCCACATAGAAAAAACTGATATTGACCTCTATTACATGTTGGTACAATTAACCGATGAGCTGCTGCCCATTTTGTCAAGCCACGGAAATACTGCCGTTTTACATGTCGAAGAAGAATTCATGATCTATGGTGATTCTGAAAAGCTGGGTCGGGTTTTTACCAATGTTCTAAAGAATGCGACTGCTTATAGCTACCCGAATACAGAAATCTACATCACAGCTCAAAAAAGTGATGATACCGCAACAATCTCATTTCAAAACAAAGGCGATACCATACCGCCTGAAAAATGCGCTGCTATATTCGAAAAGTTTTATCGTCTTGACGAAGCTCGAACCAGTGATACCGGGGGAGCCGGATTGGGGCTTGCCATTGCGAAAGAGATCATTACTTTGCACTGTGGTTCCATTACCGTGGAAAGCCATGAACAGATTACTTCTTTTGTCATTAGACTTCCGCTCAATCACACCGTATCTTAGTATTTTCTTAGTATTTTCTTAGGAATTTATCAAGGAAGTATTAAATTTGGAGCGATACAGATGGGTTATACTGTAATTAAATTAGGGGGATTTCTACCCTCAACTACAGTATAAAAACGGAGGATGTTCTATGGACATTATTACAATTTTTCAAGCATTGCTCCGATGGGGTGTATTTGCACTTGTTGGAGGTCTTTTATTAGCGATTACCATTTTTTTCGGCTACATGATCTATAAAAAGGCGTTTCATGGCCAAAGGAGTTTGTCGAAAACGCAAGGGTTGATCCTGTTTCTTTTGTCCTGCTGGCTGTTGCTGGTACTGGGACTGACCACCTTAAGCCGCGGTGCCAACTTCACCGGCAGTTTTAATATTGACTTTTTCAGCTCCTACATCAACGCATGGAATAAGTGGTCAATCAGCGAATTGCAGCTTATCATCTTCAATATGCTGATGTTTACACCGTTGGGATTTTTATTGCCGCTTTTCTGGAAGAAAGCAGAGAAGTTCAAGATAACTCTTTTCGTGTCCATCGGGCTAACCGTCTGTATTGAAATCGTGCAATTATTGACGGGAACAGGGATATTTGAACTTGATGATCTATTCCACAACTGCATTGGAAGCCTGTTTGGATACTTTTGTATCATGGCGGTACTTTCCATTGTTCGGGAAAAGCGCCTTCGTTTTACTCCCATTGGAAAAGTTCTGATATTCCCCTGTGTCATTGGAATGATCATTGGCACCGTGTCTTTGTTTTATCAGCAGCAGCCTTACGGAAACATGCCCATTCTTCCTGCGATAAAGCAGGATATGTCAAGAATTCAGATTACCACTGACCTTTCCTTAGTAGATCAACTGGCTATGGCCTCCATATACAAAAACATCTATGCGGAGGATCAGGATTATATAGAACGAATGTTAGCACAGCTTTCCGAATCGGAAGATGTTATCTTTGCCAGCGTTCAGCGACGTGAAGGCGAAAATCGTGTTTATACAGGCAAAAGTCAAAGAAGTGAGGAGGTTCAGCTAAACTTCTTTTTTAGAACAGGGTATTGGCACTACACAACATGGCGTGATACTGCCCAATTGACAGAGGAAGCGGTGAAGAACCATAGAAACATTTATGAAAACTGGTTAGAAGAAAGTGAACTGCTTCCCGATACCGCTGTTTTCAGTATACAGAACAACGAAACGCTTCGGTGGGACGTACCGGAAAAGAACGACCTGTCAATTTCCCAAACTGCATTTACATCCGGCTCAATCTTAATGCAGTTTGATAGCAATTTGAAGCTTGCCTCTATGGATTATGGAATCAGCTGGAATGAATATGTAACAACAGAAGAAATTATTTCTCCAAAAGCAGCTTTTGAACAGGTTGAAAAAGGAAACTTTGAACAATATGTCCCCTTCCAACAGGGAGATACCCTGTGGGTAAAAGAATGTAAGCTTGCTTATGTTTACGATACAAAGGGATTTTATCAGCCTATTTATCAATTTACCGGATATATCAATGAAAAGGGTAATTTATGGGATTGTCAGATTCCTGCTTTGGCAAGATAACACTTCATATTTTTAGATTTTCTAAAACGGATCGTCGCATTGCGTTATATTGAGCCTTAGGGAAATATCAACCTCATGTTAGGATTTTCTTAGGAGTTTAACAACTTAATATTAAAAAACAGCCTGGCTGCTATTGATAACATAGTCTTATCAAAGCAGACAGGCTTTCCACTTAAATTCTTTTATGTACGAACCGCTGATAGATATTTCGATTTTGCAGTTGAAAAAGTTATATGGAGTATTATCGTCATTACGTTCGGAAGCTGAAATATAAAAGTCCTTTGCACTTGGATTAATGATAATGATTATTTAAAAAGGAATCTGGTAGGCAAGGCTACATTATCTGTTGTTAATCAGGATTATAACTCAAATTTCTTAGCTTTCCTGACACTTGCTTTGGAAAATAGGGTTAAATTTTTTCCTAATCAAGAAAATGGGTAAAGTATGAGATTGAAAAAACATATGAGCTTGGTAAAGGAATTGTTTAAGTTTATATTCATGGATTAAAAAATGCAGATGGTGAACAGACAACTCAAGGAGCA
>DAIPML010000375.1:0-2638 GCA_036768735.1 Clostridiales bacterium
ATTCCTCCTTTGAATGCTCTAAGGCATTAGTGCGTTCCTTTACCTTTTCTTCAAGACTTATGTTTGTCTTCCGAAGCTTTTCTGTAAGTGATTCCACCTGGTGAAAGCTCCCGGAAAATTTCTTTGCTAAGAGCAAAGACTGGCAAACAGTTAAAATAAGCAAACCTATGGAAGTCAGATCTCCTCTCGTCAAAAAGCTACGGAAAAAATGATTATGATTATCGGCAAAAACAACACTCAGAAAGAAAACGTCATTAAAAGCTGTTAAAACCATAATCGTTAGACCAATCCCGATTAAATAAGCACCATCCCGTTTTTTAATACAGGTGATTATAACAATCCATAGCGCATAAAGGAATGCTAAAATGGAGAATACCTGGTAAATGGGGTTGAACAGGGTAAAAATGCGCGCAGGGGTTAGCAGCACTAAGACAGAAAAAGCTGTTCCGACGGCTTGAATCACGCCATTGATTTTTTTGGAGACATCCTTTGGAAAAACAGATCTTAAGAACATAAACACCAGCGGAACGCCATAGTAATACGCCAGAGTCTGTATTTTATGCGCAAGCTCCCAAGAGAAATTGGGGAAAATGTGAATAAAAAATATTTCACCGACAAGTAGAGTTCTGAGACTAATCATGATGGAATAAAACCCTAAATATAATGTGGACCTGTCTTTTGTACGAAATAGAAATAAGGCGATATGGTAAAAACCGATTATAAATAAGCTGCCAAAAAGAAAGAGATCCATCGAAACATTGCGAACTCTGATGTCCATTATGGCTGATGCGGTTCCCAGTTGAATACTCTCCAAAATCCCACCGCTTCGGTGCCGGGCATTAGCAACCTGAATAATAAGCTCAATAGTATCTGTGTTTGTTTGAATATAGTGAACTTGCGGAAGATATTGAGGCACCATTTGCTTGCTATCATCAGACACCTTTCCTGCTTGAGCCAGCAAATTACCATTTTCCCACATTGTGAAAGAAGTAAATATCCTCGGTATTTTGATTGCCAGAACATTATCTCCAGGATTCTTGATGCACAGTCTAAATGTAGCAAAGCCGAAGCCCGAAAGCGTTTGTCCGTCCAATTCATAATTATTCCATGCTCTCGGAAGATTAATAAGTTTCTTCTTGGTGGTTGTATTAATACCGCGGAAATCATCCGGGGTTAGAAGCTGATTCCAGTAAAATTCCCATTCGCCATCAATTTTAATTACTGGTTGCTCTTCCCAATCCCAACCTGATAGATCCATTATCCCATCTAAAGCTGTAACTGGGTTTTCGGAAGCGGTAGCGCTTATTCCGCTAAAACTTATGAATGTGGCGATGCATATGAAAATTATCGGAATTATCAGTTGTTTTCTTTTCAAGTCAAACCTCTCCTGCGAATCATCATATGATTGCTTTCCAGAAAGTCGTTAAACGACTTTTCCCTGCAACATATGTATATTATGTCGACATAATTCATACGCAACATAACGGTATACGGACTCATATACCATGCGCTTCTTAAGAAAACTTTAGGATTTCTTAAGGTTACGTTAACATAAATCACGCTGAATCCGTGTTACAATGGGTGTAAGTATAAGTATAATGGTCATTATTCAGCAATGCATTAACTAAGGTGGGCTTTGGTCATAACCAAATAGCGGAACCTTACAGCTGCAAAACATCAAAGTCTTGTTTTTATTTGATGTTTTGGCTAACGCACTAAATTAAGGAGAAATGACGCAATAGCGAAAATAATCATATATTAGAGAGAAAAAGTGGCGAAGACCGCTTAATCATGTAGGCTTAGGAACCTATCTATTCGATAGAAATTAATAAAAAAGAATATCATGGCATTAAATAGGGGGCGTATTCATGTATAAGAAACTAATCACACTTTTTTTTAGTGTGTTATTACTTTCAATTCTATTTTCCATCCCATCCTTCGCAGGGGGAATCAGAGTTTATGGAGAGGGTAACGATAACTTCCACAGAGATCACTTTTATATCAGCAAGGATGAAAACGGTCACGGGAACCAGAGTGATACATCCGGTGGTATAGGTGGAATTGACAGCAACGGTTATTATAACGGGTGGGTGGATCCACAGGATGAATCAACAAATTTTAAGGTATGGTATAAGATGGATTTCACCGGGAAAGACAAACAAAGAATTAATAAAGGAGATATCAGTGTTAAGGTAAAGATGTGGGTTGCTGATACAAGAACAGGTTTGAATGACTATGCAATCTTTGAGCTTTTCACCTGGGTAACCGATTCGTGGAAATCACTGGCATATAAAAAAGAGGCGCTTGAAAACTCGGCAACTTGGACGTTCACAAAGGATATTCCCATAAACAGTACAGCCTTGGAGCTTGACTTTTCATCTGACGAAAGCGGTGACAATGATGTTGAATTCAAAAACATTGATGTATATTTCTATGACAAAAATGCTCCCACAGTTACAAAAATAGAGACAACCGACACAGGGTTTAAGAAAATAGGAAGTACCGTAACCTTTAAAGTTGTTTTTGATGAAGCTGTTAAAGTAAACGGAACGCCTAAAATAAAAATGAACTCCGGTACCAACGCCTATGCTTATTATACCAGTGGTACAGGTACGAACACTCTTACTTTTTCCTATAC
>DAIPML010000376.1:0-2621 GCA_036768735.1 Clostridiales bacterium
TCAATTAAAAATGTCGCTTAACTTTTTGTCTCAATTAAGTTTGCAAGTCCAATTTTCATAATTAAAAAATTAAAAAATTAATAATCTGTTAACTACATTTTTGTCTTTATCTTGCATTCTCTTGTTGTTCTATTGAAAATGAATACATGGGTATCATTTTCATAAATTTCATTCCACTTAGTTGTTTTTATATACCTTAATTTGAACGTCTCAATCATTTTTTCCTTATCTTGCGCTATTTTAGGGTTATACCATTTAGTTTTGCGAGATAAAACAGGGTGTTTATGTTTATGCCTGCACCGGCTCGAACTTTGTCGAACTGTTTGTCACATTCTTTATAATTGTACTTTACAGCATCGATACTACTTATTGCATGAAAGAGCTCACGCCCATTATCTATATTCGCCAGAGCTCCTGCAACCTCAAACCATGATTTGTAATCAGGAACAATGTTTATGTTTGCATCAACGATTTTTGATACGAGCTTATCTACATCCTGACTACCTGAATAAAAGTTGTTTTTATTTACAGCAGGTTTAAATTTCCTTGTGTAAACAGATGCATTGCTGTTAATATAAGGCTGCTCATTATAGCTGTAAATCCTAAGCCGTGACACATCTTTACATGCATGGTCTATTACTATCCCATAGCGTAAATAATCTTCTTCCAGGGCTTTAAAATGGAGTTCGTGTTGCATCGGATCGCTTATTTGTATCAATGAGAATGCGCCATTTCCGGATACGCTTAAACCGGCAAATACAGTTTCCTTAAGATGCCCTAATTCTGTAACGAATCCTTGCCAATCATCAATGCGTGGGTTATCCTCTTCATCAATATCTATACAGATATATCCGCTATGCTTTATCAGATCGACCTTATTTCGTCTTTTAAATAATCCGGATGGCGTGCAACAAGGCAGTCTTCTTTTATGTTGGTTACGTATCTCTTTGTCAGTTTCATTTCTGACCTGATCAGACAGATCTTTCCATTTATCTGTCGTTAGAAAAGGAATCAATTGCCCTCTTACTCCGACAGTATCCGTTATGTTCTTATAAATACTGATGTTCATCTTGAAATAATCTTAATTGACTGGTTGACGGTTGACTATGCTCATAGACGATTGCTGTAGTTGGTTTGATGTCTTTTTGGCTGTCAACTTCTCTTTTATCCGTATTTTTTTCATGGTTGACGGTTGATTCTTCGCTTATCGGCTCCTGTATAGGATTTTCGTTGTTGTCAACCGTCAACTTGTCAACTTTTATTTCTTTCCCAATCCTGCTTATATATTGTTTAGATACGTCAAAGACTTTACCTATATCTGTAGGACTTGCATCAGGTCTTAATTTGTAAATATTTTTTATAATATCCCTCAGGCGTAATTTTGTATCTCCAAATTCTTCTTTAAATTTCTTAAGGGATTGAATGAAGTACTTCTGCATTCCGATAGCTGCTTGAATATCTTTTAGCTCTGTCCAACCGGTATTCATTTCATCGACTAATCTTGCTATCTTGACAACAAGGGCAAGTCGTAAAACCTGTATCTGTGCTTTTGAATAAACAGATACCCAAAAATCATCACTTTGTGTTTTACAATATTCCATTTCATCATAAAATTCACCATATGCTAATTCAGCATCCTCTGCTAGTTCTGTAAGTCCGTCAAATGGGTCTTCAGTCAAATGATCTATAAACTCATTGTATCTACCTAATTCTGGCTTCCTATTTATTTTTTTGTATTTACGTTGAGGGAAATCAGGATATAGGTATAAGAATCTTTGAGCTAAGCCTGATTGGTCAGCATTATTTTTGTTTAATACATTCTCTAATACAGATGGTTGGATTGTGCCAAAAATATTAAGTAGAGGCTTTGGAATAAGTAGCGGTTCATCAGTTTTCCTATTTACTGAAAAAGAATTATTATCAAAAATTGAAAGATAATGTCCAACCTCTCCCGATTTATTATAACGCCCAAAATCACTAAACCAACCGCTTAACTCATCTCTATATAGTGTCAGCCCATTATCGGCAAACTGAAGAGTAGCAAATAGTGCTTCAGGCGTAGTATCATTTACCAATACTTGCTTCCAATGCGGTTTCTCACCTTTTTCCTCGTTTGCCTTCCATTCCTCTCTTTCAGATTTATAAGTAACATAACGCTTTTCATTTATTTCTGAAAGTCTATCAAATGCTACCTTAAATGCATCACTTTTTCCTGTCCCGGATGAACCAATGACCATTAACCATAACTGGGGATAGTTAGAGTAGTTGCCGGTTATTAATTCAAATTTTTTACCTGCAGCTGCTGATATGCCGCTCAGGAAGGCTGTTGCCCAAAGTTCGGGTGGGGTTCCATAGCTCTCTGAATGTTCATTTATTAGCTTTTGTAACCAATTGGGTGAAAGGTGTACCGGAAAAGTTACTTCATTACTTAGCTCTGAACCTGTTGGAATTTTCACATTATCTTTAAATTGTTTCATCGTCGTATTATTTAATAGGTTTTTTCCCTTCCAATATTTTTTTGATGTCACTCATCCGATAACGTCGTTTGCCACCTACCTCAATCGGGACCAGATAATTTTGCTTGGCCCATCTCCATAGTGTGCTTTTACTTACATTGAGAA
>DAIPML010000377.1:0-2559 GCA_036768735.1 Clostridiales bacterium
TAAATAAGAAAATTGATGTCTTGCTATATTTTGCTGTTGAAGTATTCTTTACTAACTTGAAGTTGCCTTTTTAGTATCTCATTCCACAGATTCTTATGAATTTCTCCTGTTCCTTTGGATACCTTAGTATGACGGATATTACCATTTAAGTCGAACTTACGATAAAAATAATGGTCGGTTTCTTTATATAGCTCCCATCTGTCTTTTTCACAGAATCTTTTCAATTCTCTCCAGTTTGGCATTCAATTGAATCTCCTATCTTAACAGCGTCATCCATAATTAACGCCTTTAGTACATAGGGTATATGGCTTTTCCTGTTGGGTGCTGCTCGCCATAATGAAAACTCATTGTAAAAATCCTCTGCGTAATCTAAAATGGATTGACCAAGCAATCTTTTGGCATCCGCCTCCGTTGGGGCGTTTTCGACCAAATCGATCTCATTGAGAGAAATAGTCACTGAACCATCCTCCTCGGTAAAACAAGATGCTGTAAAACGATATACCATCAGCAAGCTCTCAACAAGGTCGACATCCGCTAAAACCAAATGATCCCGTGTGCGTTTGATAAATCGAGGCTTTTCCCTGATTACACTCTCCATAACAGAGCTCCATTCCCGTCTGACATCAGTAGCGTTAATTGTTAACATAGTATTCATCCCCTCCTTTTTTGACCTTGCTTCCATACTATCATTATGTGTGCATTGTGTCAATAGTGTACACATTGTCACATTTACAAAGCAAGTCACACGAATTTAATTAGTGACCTTTATGAAATTGTTCCCTGGCGCGAGTTTATTATGAAAACACAAAAAAATGAAAACTGCTTACCTATAAGGGGTATTAGGGGCAAAAGCTCCTAACAAGCGAATTTGGCTATCCAAATTCAGTGCTTGCTGCAACTCAAGACAGCGGTCTTGTGTTGTAGTTGTAAACTATGACTGGCTTCAAATATTACCTGCCGAAAAGTAAAGACATCGTTCATAACCATCCCGCCTTTTGTCCCTGTTTCTGTATGCATTTTATTGTATCAGCGTTCGAGTGTTCTTTGGTCTATACCGATTTTTTTACGAAAAGCCTTCTGCTCCTGTGAGATAATGGGCGTTAGAATGCGCCGGAACATTTCTGTCATCATCCTGTATTCGCGCGCAAAGGACAATGCGCTTGCCTCAACCATTTCTTTGCTGTCAACCTGCGAAAAATCTACATAGAAACCAGTACATTGAGCAAGATACTCAATAAAAACCCGCTGTGTCCTTCCATTTCCCTCACGAAACGGATGTAGGACGTTTATTTCGCTTAAATAATAGGTCAACCGCTCCGGCATTTCATTCACAGACTTTCCTAAAAGCCAATTCTCCTCCTTGAGTTTGGTGAAAACCCCATTAGCATAGCTTTCAATATGTTGACTTAAGCAAAACTGGTTGCCTTTTGCAATATCCACCGTCCGCAGCTGGCCAGCCCAAGTAAAAATGTCATGAAAAATTGCATAATGGATATCCCTCAGATGTTTCAGATCAAGTTTTCCACGGGCAGGCTTATCTTTTAATTCCAAAATATTAAGCGATGTAATCCGTCGTTCTACCTCAGACAAGTCTTCTGCATTTTGAATGCCCAGTTTATTTTTTAAAACATAGGAATTAGGGTAACAGTATTTGCTATCCCATTCATATTCGTAATTATACCCGCTCATAGTTCATGTCCTTGAGCGGTTGATATTCAGCAAGAATGCGCTTTTTCATTTCGCGAAAGGAAACATCTCCGCGCAGCACAGCCCGCATATTCTCTTTATCAGTTTCGGTTAATGGCATTCCTTCCATTGCCATTGTACCGTTTACTTCCCGGATTTTCTGTTCAATATTGCGCATAACAGCACCTTCTTTCAATAATCATATTATACTATATTCCCATTAAAAAAGTAAGAAGCTCAACAATGTGGCAGTTACCTTGGATGTCGACTTGGGTTTGGCCAGTGACTTGGTTGGTGGCACCGTCTAAATCAAAGATGGGAAATATCTTAAACGATTCGTGCTGTGGAAGCTTATCACAGAATGGTACGGAAATATACAAAAACAAAGTCGATATTCCCCACAGATGATTCGATACGAAAAGTGGTTTTTCTCTCGGTAAAAGAAATCACTAAAAAGTGGACGCTGCCACCAAGAGATTGGCCAATGGCATACAGCCAGATAATGATATTTTTTGCAGACAGGCTTGCAGCGTAAGCTTTTGAGGGCTCTGCCCTCAAACTCCCGGGGTTTATCCGCCGTGGGCATACCGGTGAATATGAAAACCGGCGAATCCAAAGACTCGCCGATTCACCGTATAAGCCACAGCAAGCGTTGGGGAGCGCTCCCGCGTTTGCTATGTGTTAAGGTAATCGGAATCCTTTCAATGGCATCAGCATCTTAAAAATAAGATATCCAGACCATTTTATTCATTTGGGCAGTCATGGCTTTTGATAACTTTTTTAACCAAATCAATAGCTGAAAATCGGAGAAAGCATAGTTACATTGGCATATTTACATAAAAAAAGAAAATGTCTGGTGTACGTTTCAGAATA
>DAIPML010000028.1:0-18912 GCA_036768735.1 Clostridiales bacterium
ATTGTGGCATCAGTTATAATATCCATTATTATCGGTTTTCCTGTGGGTGTTCTGGTGTCTTCAAGCAACAGCCTTAATAAAATTATAAGGCCAATCCTTGATTTCATGCAGACTATGCCAAGCTTTGTATACCTTATACCTGCGGCAATGCTGTTGGGTCTTGGTAATGTACCTGCTGTTATAGCAACAACAACATATGCATTGCCGCCTATAATAAGGCTTACAAGCCATGGTATACGTCAGGTCGACACCGAGGTCACAGAAGCTGCAATGGCTTTTGGTTCCACCAAATGGCAGGCACTTTATAAAGTGCAAATTCCACAAGCGCTTCCAACAATCATGACGGGTCTTAACCAAACCATAATGATGGCCATATCAATGGTTGTTACCTGTTCAATGATAGGAACCACCGGACTTGGGCAGGAAGTTTTAATAAGCATTAACCGTCTTGAAACAGGACGTGGGTTCTCGGCCGGTATTTCAATTGTTATCATGGCTATAATAATTGACAGGCTTACTCAGGGAATAATGAAAGATAGGGAGGTTTCAGATGAATAGTAATAAAAATAATGAAAACATTATTATCGAAGTGAAAAACCTCTCCAAGCTATATGGAGCTAATAAATTTCCCGCCTACGAAATGATGAAAAACGGTACGGGGAAAAACGAAGTTGCAAAAAAATTTGGTGTCACTGTAGCAGTCAACGATATTTCCTTTGAAGTGGAGCGTGGAAAAATATTTGTTTTAATTGGTTTGTCCGGCTCCGGGAAATCAACTGTTGTTAGATGCCTTAATCTGCTGCAAAAACCTACTTCGGGAGAAATACTCTTTGAGGGTAAAAGCATCTTATCCTTTAACAAGTCAGATCTTCTTGACTTTAGGCGACACAAGGTTTCCATGGTGTTTCAAAATTTCGGTCTCATGTCCCATAGAAATGTTTTGGAAAATGTAGCTTATGGGCTCGAGGTTCGCGGAGCTAACACAACAGAAAGAGTGGGTCGGGCTATGGAAATGATTGAAATGGTCGGTCTTAAGGGTTGGGAGTATAAACATATTTCCCAATTAAGTGGAGGCATGCGTCAGCGTGTGGGCATCGCGAGAGCATTAGCAAATGATCCAGATGTTCTCTTAATGGACGAACCATTTTCAGCATTGGATCCGCTTGTTAGGCAAGATATGCAGTTTGAGCTTTTATCCATACAAAGAAAGCTTAATAAAACAGTGATTTTTATTACACATGATATTAACGAAGCTTTTAAACTGGGAGATCTGGTTGGCATTATGAAAGACGGACAGCTTATACAAATAGACACACCTGAGGGAATGTCCTCAAACCCTGCAAACGAATATGTCGAAAACTTTATAAATAGTGCCGACAAGGCTCAGATATACACGGTCGGGCACATTATGCAAATACCATCCTGTCTTATAAATTCAAGGGACGGGGCAAACAATGCGTTAAAACAGATGCGTATACACGGCGTTTCCAGTGCTTATGTAATAGGTGACAGACTTGAATTTGTGGGGGTTCTTACCCTTGATAATGCTGTTAAGGTAAAGTCAGGTGATATGAACTTTAATGACTCCATAATAAAGGGGCTTCCAACAACTACCGAAGATACACTTATATCGGACTTAATGCCTGTTGCAGCTAATGCAAAATACCCTATTGCGGTAATAGGAGAGGGAAACCAACTTAAAGGAATCGTATCAAAGGCGGCAGTTTTGTCATCACTAATTTAGCAAAAGTTGCATGGAAGTATCCAGCCCGTCTGTTAGTCGGTGAAGAACTTTGAACTAGAGTATCGCATCATGCCAAGCAAAAGCTACGCCATTTTTTTATACTATAGACGAACAGAAAAAGCTTAAGGAAATAACTCTTGTTATTTACCCAAAACGAGATCTTGGAAATCACTTAGTCGAACACTCAAAGGGCAGCCGCAAGGCTGCCTTTTCATTGTTTATAGCATCGTTAAATTTGCAAATTGCATTTATTAATCATTAAAATAACTTAGCATACAAGTTCAAACTTGTGAAATAAGTTTTTTAATTGTATCCTTAGCATCACCAAGAAGAAGAGTCACACCTTCCTTCCTGTAATATAACGGGTTTTCAACACCTGCATAACCTGGCTTTAAATCGTAATTGCATATAATTATATGTCTTGCTTTGTCCACTTCCAGTACAGGCATGCCGTAAATTGGGGTTCCTACGGCGGTGTTCGCTGCGGGGTTTACTACATCATTGGCTCCGATAACCAGAACTACGTCACATTCTGCAATTTGCGGATTGATATCATCCATTTCACATAATCTATCATAGGGGATATCCACTTCGCAAAGCAACACATTCATGTGCCCCGGCATACGCCCTGCTACAGGATGAACTGCAAACAAAACTTCTGCTCCTTTATCCTCCAGCTTATCGGTCAATTGTTTGACCTGTTCCTGAGCCTGGGCAAGAGCCATACCATAGCCGGGAACAATAATAACTTTCTTCGCAGTTGAAAGAATCATGGCTGGATCTGTTTTGTGTATGCCCTTTTCCGGTTTTATGGATTCCTGGGGCTTTTGTACTGATTCATTTTTAACAGCATTGCCAGAATACCCATGGCTGATATTCTGTGAGTTTACTGTGGATTTTCCAAGTAAAATATCACTTAAAGGACGATTCATCGCTTTACACATTACTTGGGTTAAAAGAAGCCCTGAAGCTCCGACCACTCCTCCAACAGCAATAAGCAACGGATCCGATATAACCATTCCTGCGACAGCTCCTGCGACTCCGGACAAAGAATTAAGCAGAGAAATTGTGATAGGCATATCCGCTCCTCCCACCCTTACTGTAAAAGCCACACCAAAAAAACCCGAGGTCACCAGACAGAAAAATACCATGCCAAACAGAATTGTCCTGTCTGCGCCTGTAAATGCTATTGCCAATACTGATATCACGGTAATAAGTAATGACATTGAAAGAATAAATGAGTGTTTTTTCCAAACAACGGGCTTCTGTGGTAAAAGGCCCTGCAGCTTACCAGCGGCTACAAGGCTCCCTATAAGGGTAACCACGCCAACACTAAGAGCCAACCCCCCTGTAATATATGAAAATACACCTATTGTTTGACTTTCCAGCAAAGATATGGATGCCACAATTGCTGAAGCTGCTCCGCCAAATCCATTTAAAATAGCGACAGTTTGAGGCATATTTATCATTTTTACTTTATACGCACCCCACAATCCCACGACAAGACCTGCGATAATGCAGATCCATAATGCAAAGTCAGACAGTAAATTGTATTTATACAGCGTTACAAGAATAGCCAGCGTAACACATATAGAAGAAAGAAGATTACCTTTGACTGAATATTTTACCTTGCTCATTAAAGCGATACCGCATAAAACACCTAAGACTAAAAAACCACATAGGACATAGTAAACCATATCACTCATTTTGGCACCTCCTTTTGCCGGAACATACCCAGCATCCTGTGAGTTACGCCAAAACCTCCAGATACATTCAGCATGGCAAGGAATATAGCAAAAAAACCAAACAGCCTGTTTCCTGTATGAACAGCCGCTCCTGTTGCGGAAAGAGCGCCTAAAATTGTAATTCCCGAAAGGGCATTCATCCCTGACATCAATGGGGTATGTAAAAGACTTGGCACATTATTAATAAGCTTGTAACCAACTAATGTAGATATTCCAAATATGACAATCATAATAACCGGACTCATAATCGCCCTCCTAACTATTCTTCAAAAAATGCTCATCGAGCTCACTACCTTTTTTTTCAAATTCCTAAGACCCCACTTCTATAAGTGGGGGTTCCTTGTTCTTTCTTCGGTGGGGGTAGAGTCCCCCACCGAAGCCCAATGCGTATTTTACTTCGTAAAAACGCGTGATGTTCAGCTTCAGCTGAACGAGCTCACTAAAGTCCCATAGCTTCTTTTGCACCAGCGTGGACAACTTCTCCGTTATAGGTTGTAAGAATTCCTGTAACAATCTCGTCATTTAAATCAAGAATAATTTGGTTATCCTTTATAAGATATTTTAAAAGGTTATAAACATTATTGGCAAACATCCAAGTTGAACTTTCAGGCAACAGCCCTGGTATATTTTTAATTCCGAAAATGGTAATACCATGCTTATTTGCAGTTTCACCGGGCACAGTTACAGCGCAGTTACCGCCCTGGTCGATGGATATATCCACAATGACGGATCCAGGCTGCATGGATGAGACTATTTCCTCAGTCAGAAGAACCGGAGCAAGCCTACTGGGAACGAGTGCAGAGCAAAATACGATATCCATTTTGGAAATAGTCTCTTTCAAGGCGTTTCTTTCCCTGACAAGCCATTCCTCAGGTAAAGGCTTTGCGTAGCCCCCCTCTCCTACTGCAATTTCCTGTGGTATGGTTGTATCCACTATTTTTGCTCCTAAGGATTTGGCTTGTTCTGCTGCTTCAGGACGTATATCCGCCGCATAAACTATCGCTCCTAACCGCCGTGCAGTCGCAATTGCCTGTAAACCCGCAACACCGGCTCCAATAACCATTACATTAGAGGGTTTAATAAAACCTGCAGCACAGACGATCTGCGGTACAAATTTCGCAAGCTTTGAAGCTGCCATTAAAATTCCTTTATAGCCTGCGCAAGTGCTCATGGAAGTTAACGCATCCATATTCTGCGCCCTTGAAATTCTTGGGATTCCATCAAGAGTAAGTCCGATAATACCTTTTCGAGCTATTTCCTTCACCATTGAATGATTTGCCGGAGAGGCAGGGTGAATGAATGTTATCAGATACTGACCTTTATGCATTAAATCAATTTCAGAACATCCTTTTTCAGTATTAAATTGTGGTTCCTTAACCTTTAGAATAACATCAGATTTTTCGAATACTTCTTTACAATCCTCTACAATCACAGCACCGACAGCAATATAACTCTCATCACTATGGAACGCACCTTCTCCTGCTGATTTCTCAACTAACACCGTAACTCCGGACTTTACCATTGCACCAACAGTTTCCGGTGTTGCGGAAACACGGCTCTCCCCATGCATAATTTCCTTTGGGATGCCAATAATCATACCAATTCCTCCTTTTTAATTAAAAATGTACTAAAATAAATTCCGATTATCGCTATACATGGTTTTTTGTTTATTTTCTAAATAAATTTAAGTTTCTTTGTAATGTTATGTCTTCGAAAAACATCTTATCCCATGCGTCAAAGGGTAGGTTCATCGTTGCAGGATTATTCAAGCATAATCCCTTATATTTACCATAGCATAACAAAAATCAAGCTTATCTATTAAAAGAATGAATTAGGTTTAATCAGGTGAACATGAAAAATCATTTTTGACTTCTGATAAAACTACTACAGTTTTTGTAAGAGATACTCCTTTAATACTTTTTATAATGTTCAATATTTCAGAAAGCATCTCTGTTGATGAAGTTATTACTTTCAGTAAATAGTCAAAATCCCCAGTAAGATAATAACACTCAATTATTTCTGGCTGGTTTTTTACGTTTACAGTAAATTGATCATTATATTTAGGGTGTTCCAACCGCACAGAAATAAACGCTGTTGTATCCTTACCCAATTTTTTGGAATCAAGGACAGCAGTATATTGTTTGATAATACCCGAAGCCTCCAGCTTTTTTATTCGTTCACTAACAGCAGAAAGCGACATGCTAATTCTTTCGCTTATGAACGAAGCTGGAACCCGGGAGTTTTTTCTTAGAATTTCAAGAATCTTAATATCAATTGCATCTATTTCCATATCCACACCAATACGTATTGAATATATTTTTATATTATCACTTCATACCATAATATGTCCAGCATCCAACAAAAAGAAGATAATATATTCTGTATTATCTTCTCTTTGCAAAATATATTTCGTTTTTGTTAATTACTTTTACTCTAAACCGTAATTTTTTTACCAATGATGAATTACTGATTGGACAAATTAATGGTTATGATATAATTAAGGTTAGAAACGTCAAGACAAACAAAAGCATGCAAACAGAGCTATTCGAATGAATCATTTAAACCCCATGGGATATTAGATTATTTTACTCTCGTGGGAAGTGAAAGGAGTTGTATTATTATGGATTTTTTTGATGTCATTCAAAAAAGATTCAGTGTCCGCTCTTATAAGAATGAACCAGTGGAACAAGAAAAATTAAATAAGATTTTAGAAGCTGCCCAATTGGCTCCTACAGCCTGTAATCTGCAGCCATTTAAAATTATCGTTGCAAAGACGGATGGCAGAAAAGAATTATTTAAAAATATATACCACAAACCTTGGTTTTCAGAGGCTCCTTATGTTCTTGGAGTATGCGCTGTTACAGATAAATGCTGGATCAGAAGTGATCAAAAAAGCTACTCCGATGTAGATGCTGCTATAGTAATGGATCATATTATACTTGCAGCTACAGCGTTAGGACTGGGAACTTGTTGGGTAGGCGCTTTTGATGCTAAAGTTGCAAAAGAAGCCTTTGAACTTGAAGATGGTATTGAGCCAATTGTCTTTACACCATTGGGTTATCCTAAAGAAAATTACGTGAAAAGGAAAAGAAAGTCTTTAGATGAATTGGTTATTTTTAAATAGTGTATAAATACTGGAACCCCCACTTCTATACGTGGGGGTTTTATATGTGATAAAGCTGTAAAATTTCTGGTGTAAAATTTATATATAATTTGCGCCATACCTTTTTGAAGCATCTGATTCTATAAAATAATTACAAGTCATATTTGGCATTTTTATAATCTATTGTAGATTCACAACAGTTACATTCTGACCAAATAAATCAGGGGTATACTGAAGCTTTAATTCTGGGTCATTTATAGGCTGTTCAAAAGTGACTGTACCTGATACTTTGCCACCCGGAGCCAACTCTCCTGACTGAAGTGCAGTATCCTGATCAATCATTGTAAAAGCCGGATCAGTAATCTGTCCCTGGCTGTTTTGAACTTTAAAATAATATGGATTATATGATATAGTTGAATTTCCCGTATTTTCAACAGTAACTCTTATAACAACATACTCATTCCCACTTTTCGGTTTATCAAATTCTCCGCCTCCAGATTTTGTTACTTCGTTGACTGTTAGTTGGGTATCATTTATTTTTATAGCATCACCTATTTTGTATCCTGTATCCCCTGCTTGATTTGTCTGTCCAACCTCCCCCATACGTAGATTGTCTCTTGCTTGGTCAGGCTGGTTGCCATCTGCTAAACGTTGGTTATCTCTGGTCATTCCAAACTGGTCAGTCTGCGTTAATCCCTGAGCTTCTCCAGTTTGTCCTGTCTTATTATTTTTCATATTCCTGTAATTAGCACAACCTGTAATAAATGTTAGTAGTGCAAAAGCTAAAATAGTACAAAAAATTCGTCCTATAATCTTATACTTATAATTCATGATTAATTTTACCTCCTTTTAAATATTATCTTCTCCCGAACAACTGACAATTATAACAGTAGCGGTAATTTAACCAAATTATTTGTTCAGACCTTCCTCGTAATCAGGACGAATTATATCACCGCAGTACACATGGAAACCACTGTGATGCCAGGTGCTCATGTTCTCGATAACGTCATCCGTAATTTTGCCTTCACGCTTCAACATATTAAGTACTTCCAGCCGAAATAGCGGTTCAAGATGATCAGCATTCGGTGTAACAGCGGTCATAAAGCTGCCATCATTATTAAAACAGCCATCTTAAGTGTCGCATCGTTTCCAACTCATGTAAGATGACTAAGTTATATACTTCTGTCGAGGTTAGGTAATTCAATTATACCAAGCTCTACAAAGATCCTGTTACTATATTAATGAGAGTAAAAAACAAAAATGATATGTTAATACTGGCTTTACCCCCGGTTTCACTGCTTGTTCATGGAAAAATGTATCCTGAAATAATTCTCTGATATGTTTTCATCTGGAAATAAAAATTCAGCTTGCGCATCTATATGGCCAGAATACTGAGTATTGCAGACAAACTCAATACCAGATTCAATAAATTCAAAGCTTGTAAAGGAATTATTGTTAATTTTTTCTATTATACGTTTAGGTGTATTTGAAAATAAGCCTACTTCATTTTGAGCACCGGCAAAAGCTAATGAAGCTAATATCATGTGAGGGTCATATGAACTAAGCCAATCCTCGTTGTTTTTAATGTCAATCATAAAGGAAACCCCTGTTATGCAACCATTTTCCATAGTGTAATTGAAGTCAGGTATTTCAATATAGCCTATTTTGATATATGCTGTCCCGTCAAATGCTTTTTCTCTCCATTGCCCGTTTTCGTCCAGATACATATTACCAAAATTAATATCAAAAACCTCGGCATAATAATTAAAGTTTTCTGAAAATTCAGTTATTGTCAGTTCTCCACGGTTTGGAGGAATCTGATGTGTTAATGATGCTATGGAAATAATGGCGATGATTACCGCATATGCTCCAACTAAAAGCACACCTCTATACCCTTTTTCATCCTTTATAGTGTAGGATATGTTTTCATCCCATGGCTGTGTTTCATTCTCACTGCATAGCTTATAGCTCTTCCAAAGGCGAATAAGATTATAAATTGGGATATTATATCCCATACCGGTACCCACGACAGCCCATGTCCGTTCGAATCCTTCGTTATAGGAAAGCCGCCTGCCTTCAGGTGTTTCGATTTTTAGTCCGAATATTGCTTTCCCCGGTGTTGTCCCTGAGAAATGAAGCCACAGCGGTTCCAAAAACAGCATTAGGACAATTGATATAAATCCATCAAATATATCTCCTAAATTACCTCTTTTTGCAGTCTGGACATTGAACGCACAGATAAGCAAAATCGACCAAAGCATATTGTAAATAGATATATCAAGCGTTCTTGCAAAAAACCTGCGCCACGGATAAAAAACTTGCGGAAGCACATCACCTGTGTAAGTGAAATATGAGCTTCCTGTTGCCCTTGTTTTGTTTTTAATGCCATCAAGATACTTCTTTGCATCCAAATCAGTAAAAGTCACTCTGTCTTCCTGCATAATACGGCATACATCCTGGGCATAAGAAACCCCTTGTTTTTCTTTCTCAAGCTCTTCAATTTGCTTCGAAAGCGTATTCAATAAATTTTTGGTACCGTCTTTTAACGCCTTAATCTCATCCAGTGATATATGAAGACTTCGTAATAACTTTATACGCAGTAAAATCTGCAGCTCAACCTTAGAATAATCCCTGTATCCATTACTCATTCGGTTTGGAGTTATAAGTCCCTCACGCTCATAAAATCGAATATTCCCACGTTCCATTCCGGATAGTATTTCAATCTCTTTTATCGTCATTATACTCCACCTTCCATTATTACTATCCTCATAATAAACTATGAAGCCGGTTCACAGTCAAGTGTTTTCTTCAAGAAATTCTTAAGAAGCAGATAAACCTCCAAAGCACTCATAATGTTTTCGCTCACCTTTTAAGCGGCTATATATTTTTCGCTTTTTGCTGTTGTTTGAAGTGGTACATTTGCACATCGGCTTCCTTCAGTATTTTTTGAATATCCGGGGTATTCCCTCCCTGAAAAATCTTGTACCCGAAGGCGACCGTCGGGAGGCAGCTGTCATTACTACGTTTTGCTGTCAGGTTGTCGGTCATGTTTTTAAGTATATGTTCAAGATTTTCATGATTTGCGTCTCTGCAGATAACATAAAACTCATCTCCACCGATGCGATAACAGGTGCACCGTTGATTAAAAGAATCTCTTATAACTGCGGCTACTTTTTTTAAGACAGTATCTCCGTATTCATGGCCGTAAGTATCATTTACTTCTTTAAAATTATTGATATCCATGGTGACAACAGAGAACGCCTTCCTAGATTCCAGTCGTTTTAATTCTTTCTCGAAAGCTGAACGGTTGTAAAGTCTGGTTAGTGTGTCAAAGCTGCCTTCAAACTCAGACAAAATAATATAATATAAAAACAGAGATAACGTTACACAATGCCAAGAGGAATAAACCGAAGGAAATGCAATCTGGATGCATGTGCCGGCAAATGTAAAAAGAGACAAACCCAAAATTTTACCCCTAATTGGATAAAGATACTTCTGGCCTGTGCGGATAGTGGTAACGACTAGAATCAATATATTTATAACGTAAACAATCACAAAAATAATAAAGATACTTCCTCTTTCATAGCTGTTGTTTTTGTCAATATAAAACAACAAGCCGAACAAGGGCGACAGAACCGCAGCCATAGCATTCAGTGCGGTTGGAATCAATAAAAATAAATGATTTCGAAGAGTTTCCAAGTCGAAAATAGCGATTAAGACGATAGGAATTAAAGGCGTAAGCGAAAAACCTATAACATTACATAAAATATTCATGACACGCAGATCTGCAATTTCTGCACTGAAAAAAACAGTACCTGCCTCGGCCAGCATGACAATGACTGTAAGCGTGATACCATATAGAAATGGTTTTTGGTGTTGGTTATCCAGTAAATTGTTACCGTGTAATAATCCGGACAAAAAAAGGAGGGAAATGATATTTATTACGGAGTTTACAATATAAGTTTCCAGCATTCGTTAAACCCTTTCAAACCATGCGTGTAAATCTTGTGCCCCAGATGGTTTTCGATGAAACTTCTTCTACCACTTTTTTTCTTACACTTCTATCCCTTCCGTTATAAAATTATATCTTATTTCTTCATTTAAGGCAAGATTGCTGCACAAGGCAAAACTGCCAGTACATATCCCGAGCTGTTTTAGGACTGAGTTATTTTACGCTCTGTCTTATTATTTTGCCTAGTCAACCTTACAGGAAATGACTAGAATAGGCTCATGATTACTGTTTTCTGAAAAAGTTATTATAATTTGATTAACTTGTTTTGATTCATAATGTCTTATACCATCTTTATCAAAAGAATAATTATACCGTATAGGAACCTTTTTAAGTGCTAATTTATCTTCTAAGCGCTCAATTTCTATTGGATAGTTCGGATATACCTGCTGAAATCTTTGGTAAAATTTTTCAAAGTCATCAATATTTCCAGTCATTGGTACCTCTTTATTTTCGCTGATCTCTTCATTTTTATTTACTAAAAGGTGCAGTGGAAGCGGTATGCCGTCCATAACAGCGATACCACAGGACTCTTTCGTTTCATCCGAAGTACGTAAATGTATTGAAAAATCGGAGAACCAGTAACGGTATTTATATTCAGATTCTTGATACAGCATATGGAATTCTTTAAGAATGAACAAAGCTCCTTTTTCGTTTTCAGAAAAGTCGATTAATAGCGAATTGTTGGTTAAGCTTACTACCGAAAAGTTGTTCATTTCATTTGACGTATCATCAAGCTTTAGTTTTAATTCTTCAATAGATTCGTTTGTGTGAAGATAGACATATGGTGGGGCGCTGTATAGATTCTCCAGTGGTATATCGCAGGATACTCCACTAAAAAAATCGGTTGAAGAAATTTTATTAGTTTTTACAAGTCTGCCGCATGCAGAAATAAAAACAAAGAAAATAAAAAATATTGGGATAATCCTTTTCATTTCTCTCACCCACATAAAATATTTTACAATGCAAGCATTATAAAAAACACAATAATAATTTTACTGCAAAACCGCATACTTGTTGAATAAACATAAATTTATAGTATCAGAAAAGCACGTATTTTAGGCATAAAATACCGGAATAAAGGTTTTTAAGACTGAAATACGATGATTTTCGAGTTTTTGCAGTAAAACCAATCCGAAGGGCATGCCTTCATCATTTATGTAGCTTGCTGTTTATGTATCTTTTGCTATAACTTGCTGCGGCGCACTAGGAATTTGCTTTTCTCATAGTTAGAGTAACACATCAAGAATTGACAGTCAAGAATATCAAAAAATATAAATCCACCTTATTTCTACAATATTGTATGAATAAAAAGTGTGTTGAGTTTTAAAACGAACGGAAAATCACCAGTATAAATATTTTGAAATTAATCTTAAAGAGGTACTTGTGTGAGATGCTTTATTTTTTGCCGAGAGTTGGCCATGGACAAAAACTATTTCATAGGTATATGGCCATTTGTAAAAAAGGCGTACTTCAACCTGCATATTAAAAATAATAATTTTTATTCACAAGCTTATCAAAAGGCAAGAATAATGGGGTAGGCAGCTGGTTAAGGCTGAACCATCCTATTTCTGTCATTTCGCGGGACGAGTTTATCTTAGCCTCACCCTTAAAGCGTTTTGCTTCCATCCAGATTGTAATATAATGCTTACCTTCAGCTTCAAAGAAATCATTTGTTATTCCAAGGAATATAACCATTTCAAGCAGCAATGAGGTTTCTTCACGGGTCTCTCTTATTGCACATTGCTCAAGTGTTTCACCAAATTCCAAATGCCCTCCGGGTGGCGACCATGTACCTTCACCGTGGGAATTGTGCCTTTTAATAAGGAGATAACTGTCTTTTTTGCGTACCAAAACCCCAACCCCCACAAGCGGTCTTTTCATCATGTGGATATCCCCCTGCCCATCTTTTTTGTTTTGTTTATGCTAATTATAATAAGAGTTACAATAGCCATTAGATATGGCAGCATAAACAAGAATTGTGCCGGGATATTAGTTGATTGCAGTTGGATAGATAAGCTTTCGAGCAGTCCGAAAAACAAAGCAAGCAATAATGTTGTGGATGGTTTCCCGTTGGCGATCAGTATAATTGCCAATGCAATAAAACCTCTACCCCCGCTCATATCCTTTGAAAAAAGAACCACATTGGAAAGAGAAAGCTGGGCTCCTGCAAGACCGCACAACACTCCTGTCAATACACTCGCAGTGTACTGGATCACAGTAACCTTTTTTCCAGCCTTGTTTAACGCATCCGGTTGGCTTCCTGCAGCTCTAAGCCATAAACCGAACGGGGTTTTGTAAACTATATAGGTAACTACAAATACAAGAAACATAGCAAAATAAACAAGTATACTGAAGTTTGAAAACAAATCGTTTATTATTTTTACTCCGAAATCTACTGATAACCGCGGAATTGCTGCAATTTTTGGAGAGTTAAAAGCATTTTCGCCCGGGAACATAATACGTGATAAATATAATGTAAAAGAGCTTATAAAAATATTCAAAGCAAAACCGATGGCAAAGTTATTTGTTTTCAAGGTTGTAACAAAAAATGAGTAAAATATTGAAAATATAATTGCAGACACAATTGCAGCCATCACTCCAACCAAGGCACTTCCCGAAATATATGAAAACACTACTGCTGAAAACGCAGCAGCGAGCATTAGTCCCTCCATTGCCACGTTTATTATACCCGCATGATGGGTTATGGTACCTCCTAAAGCTACCAGTAAAATAGGCATAGCCATATTTATAGTAGACCTGTAAAGACTTAAAATTATGTTGTTCATTCTTCAGCACCTCCGGTCTTTTTTCTAAATTTTAATGACTTTCTGGCTGCAATAAAGAAAACCATTATCGACTGAAGCACACCAGTAATTTCGGGAGGTATTTTTGTGTATAACTGCATATTAAGCGAACCGACCTGCAGTGCTGAAAAACTTAATGCAATACCCAAAATTGCCCATGGCATATTACCTCCTATTAATGATATCAACAGTCCAATGTTTCCGTATCCCGGTGAAAATCCGGCAATAAAAGTTTTGTTAAGGCTAAGAACTAAAAGTCCACCTGCCAAGCCGGCAAAAGCTCCGCCAATAAACATTGACCAGATTTTTACCCTGTCAACTCGTATACCCCCCTGCTTGGAAAACACACTGTTTTTCCCTGTTAATTGAAGCTCATATCCGGTTATGCTGTTTCGCCTTATAATCTCCATTAATACTACAATTACTACAGATATTAAAAATGTGTACGATAGTTCTGTGTTTCCTATGGATTTCAACTCGAAATTCTCCGGTATATATGCCATTCGAGGCCAAGTTGAACCTTTTGCGCGCAAAGGAAAGTTCACCATATACAAAGTAAAAAGATTAATAAGATAGTTTCCCATCAGCGTTGTTACAACTTCATTAACCCCCCAGCGAACCCTGAACCATGCAGGCCATAAAGCCCATAAACCTCCAAATAATGCTGCAACCATAAAAACCAGCAGTATATTTAAAATTGGAACTCCTGTATTAACAGATGTGGCAAAACATGCTGCCATAAAGCCACCAAGTACGAGCTGACCTTCTCCGCCTACATTCCACATTCCTGTCCACGCCGGAATACTGGCCGCCAAAGCAGCAAGAACATACACAAAAAGTTTATTAAAAGTTGAAAACAAGGAATATGTATCCCCCATAAAACCTTGTATTATGTAAAAGAACACGCTAAATGGATTTTCCCGTCCAAAAAGGATGATTAGACTCCATCCCGCAAATATTAGTAGTACGGTTAGAAACCATCCTGAAGGAATAAACTTTTGCAGTGTGATTTTATTCTTCATTGCCCCTCACTCCCGTCATGTAGTATCCTATCTCTTTTTCGTCATAACCGTTTTCAGCTAAAAACTCTCCGGCAATTTTGCCCCTGTATAATACCAGAATTCTTTCAGAAAGATTCATCAATTCATCCAGATCCTCACTTATCACGAGAAAAGAGATCCCTTTTTCGCTTAACTCCCTTATTTTCTGGTGAATATACGCCTGGGCACCGAAATCCAATCCAACGGTTGGCTGGGCGAGAATTAGGAAAGGTGGATTCGTGATCATTTCCCTTCCGATTATGAGCTTTTGCATGTTTCCTCCTGAAAGGTTTTGCACATAATCTTCGGGGGCATTCATTCCCTCTACCCTATAATTTTCAAATATATCTTTCGTAAATTTCTTGGAGCTTTCCCAGTCAATAAAGAACTTTTTCTTGCGAAGAAACGATTCCCTATGGTATCCCATAATTGCGTTTTCATTCATGCCGGTATCAAGAGCCAGACCCTTTTTCATTCGGTCATCCGGTACATAGTGGATTCCAAGCTTTCGCCTTTGATATGTATTATGATGATTTATTAATTGCTCGTTAAAATATATCTCACCCTCAATGTTTTCCTGTAAACCAATAATTGCATCTGCAAGCTCAACCTGACCATTTCCTTCAACTCCTGCAATGCCTAAAATTTCTCCCCTGCGTATTGACAAACTAACCTGTTCCAATCTTGTTGATTCATCTTTAACAGTTAAATCTATAACCTTCAATACTTCACATTCCGAAGATTTTAATGATTTTGGAAGAGGAGGAATTGTTTTTTTAAACTCTTTTCCAATCATGAGGCTTGAGATTTCCTCCATCGTTGTTTCATTTGTTTTTAGTGTTTTTATTGTTTCACCGTGCCTCATGACAGTTATGCGATCCGAAATATCAAATATTTCTTTTAGCCTGTGGGATATATATATAATTGTACAGCCCTGCTCTCTCAAATCTTTTAAAAATGATAGGAAATTAGATATCTCATTTGGAGCCAATACTGTTGTAGGCTCGTCAAGAATGAGAATTTCTGCGCCCTTAAACAGCGCTTTTACAATTTCAATTTTCTGTTGTATTCCAATTGAAAGCATTTCAGTCTTTTCATTAAGTGTAAGATCGACTCTGATTCTTTTACAAATATCTTGCACTGCTGCTTCAGCCTTAGTGTAATCAACACGCCAACCACTCTTAATATAATTTTGCTCTTTACCAAGAATAATATTTTCCAGAACAGTAAACTCCGGAACAAGCTTAAAATGCTGATGTACCATGCCTATGCCTGATTTTATCGCATCCTCGGGATGTGTAATATTTTCTTTTTTGCCCTTAATATATATTTCACCGCTATCGGGATGAACAATACCGTATAATACATTCATCAAAGTAGTCTTTCCAGCGGCATTTTCACCTACAAAGGAATGTATTTCTCCTTGCTTCAGCATAAGGTTTGCATTTTTTAAGGCTCGTATGTTATTAGGAAATGTCTTGTTTATATCTCTCATTTCAACTATGTTGCTCATGTAAAAAGCCTCCCCTAGTCTATAAAGCTCTCCCGGAGAAACCGGGAGAGCGCATTTAAGTTGATTATTCGTATGTGTCTACTTTAATCTCTCCTTTGACGATTTTTTGTTCTATTTCGTCAACCTTATCTTTAATTGCCTGGGGAACTATTTTATCATAATATTCATTACGAGCAAGACCTATGCCATCATTAGCAACACTGAATGTATATACATCCTGAATGTCATCTCCTTTTGATATGCTCTCTACAATACTGTATATGGCGGTATCAACTCGTTTAAGCATGCTGGATACTATGTAATCCGGATGCAAATATCCCTGATCCGTATCGACACCAATTGCATAGAAGTTGTGTTCTTTTGCTGCTTCCAGTATACCAAGACCTGTTGGTCCCGCAGCCTGGAATATAACATCTGCGCCGTTTTGTGATGTCATATATGCGGTATCTTTGCCTTTAGCGGGGTCATAGTGATCTCCTACATACCTTGCTATAACCTCTACTGTAGAATCTGTATATCTGACACCATGTTCAAATCCGGCTTGGTAGTCTCTAATAACCGGCATATCCGCTCCGCCTACAAAACCAACTTTTTTCTCTGCATTAATTTTATCAACAGACGTATCCTGAGTCAGAAGAGCCGCAAGAGCTCCCGCAAGAAATGCACCTTCGTTCTGCTTGAATATGGCGGATTTTACATTTTCCATGGCGGTTAAACCATCGACATAAATATATGTCTTGTTCGGATATTTACCTTTTACCTCTTCCAGTTCTTTATCAAAGAAGTACCCCGGGACAATGAAAATAACATCATATTCGGAAGCAGCAGCCCTTAAGTTGTCCAGATACATGGATGGATCAGCGTGACATTCAAACACCTTGAACTCAATACCGAAATCCTCATTGGCTTTTTTAATGCCTTCGTAGGCCATATCAACAAAACCTCTGTCTCCGATAGCATCATTGGTGACAATTGCATATTTTTTATTACCACCTGATTTACCCGCTGGTGTCGTACATGAAGCAAACATCATAACAGCGATAGCAACAACTAACAATAAAGCTACTTTCTTCATATTCTTCTCTCCTCACATAGTTTAAAATATTTTTACTATGAGGTCTAACTTATAGTGTCTTCATGAAGTAGATTAATTGCTTCTTTTAGTTTCCATAATCATGCTTTCTATTTCGATGTCGTCGGGAAGTGCCTGAGTTGTACCATATTTAGTAACGATGTGACTTGCAAATAAGTTGGCAAAGATGCCCGTTTCTTCTGCTGAAAAACCGTTAACACGACCATATATGACAGCTGCGTTAAACGCATCACCGGCACCACTGGTATCTACTACCTTAACTTTATTTGCTGGAAAAGTTATTGAACTGTTTTTAGTATAATATGCGCATCCTTTTCCGCCAAGCTTGACCCAAATAGATGTGACGCCTTTAGAAAGAACCGATAATGCCGATTCATGCACATTCTGATTATCCCCAAGAAGCTCAAGTTCCTTTTCATTGGGAAGCAAAACATCAATATAGGGATATATTCTCTCAAATGCTTCTTTTACATCATCGTCAATTTCCCATGTAGGAACACGTATATTTGGATCAAGAAATACCATCCCTCCTTTTTCTTTAACATGACGTGCTATCATAATCGCAGTGTTTCTGCTGACGTCTTTCTCAACAAGGTTTACACCAGATATATATAGCACTTTGCTCTGTTGCAGAAGTTTTGTGTCATAATCCTTAATATGTATATCGGCAGCATTTCCGCGAACAGATACCCATCTTTTTTCTCCGTTGGGAGCGACTAGTCCAATTACTAATCCTGTTGGATACTCTGACTCACTAATATAGTCGGTAGTTATATTTTGCTCTCTTAAAAATTCACATAGAAGGGTGCCAAAAATATCTTTACCTACCTGACTTATCATTATTGGCTTAAGCTTTAGTCGGTTCATTGCGACAGCGGTGTTTAATCCAGAGCCACCCATATTAATTACATGTTTGGAGCTAATTGTACAGCCTCCCTCTACAGGCATCTCATTGATGGGAATAATTATGTCCACATTACAGTCACCAAAACATAAAATTTTATCCATACCATGAACCTCTTTTTTTATTTTTGTCTAATTTTTTGAACTACTTTCATAAATTCAACAACTCTTTTTTCGTCAACATCATTTGTTGAAATTCCGTCATATTTTAATGAACTGCCGCAAATTGCTCCATCGGCATACTCAAAGAGTTCACCGACGCTCTTTGTATTAACACCGCTGCCAATGTACACAGGAAACTCAGGAAGTACCTTCTTAACTTTTTTAACGTCATCAATATTAGTTGGCATTCCGGTATGCTTCCCGCTAATTAAGATTGCATCTGCCATAAAATATGCTGCATCATATGCTGCTTCTTCGATCGGCCTTTGCCCTAAAGGTGCCGAATGCTTAATATGCACATCCGCAAGTATTTTTATGGATGGATCCAGGAATTTTCTGTACCTTAGAATCGCATGTGGTATCCGTGTAACAAGCCCTGATACGTCAACAGAAGCTTCTGTAAAGAATGTGGCTCTTATGTACTGAGCACCTGAGCAGTGAGCAACAGCTATAGATGCCTCAGGATCTGCCAAAAGGCAAATACCGATAGGAATTTTCGGGAAACTTTTCCGTACCTCGTGGGCAACGATTGTTAATGCAGAAATGGTCTCTGGAGGAGCTTCATTTGGAAAATATGAAGGATCGTTAAAATTTTCAACCTGAAGTGCATTTACTCCCCCGTTAACCAAAGCTTGAGCGTCCTTAAGAGCCGTTTCAATCACTTTACCCAAACCCTGTCCATCATAAATAGGTGAGCCTGGTAATGGTTTAAGGTGTAGCATTCCGATAATTGGCTTTTTGGTTCCAAAAAGCATCTCCATCTCTTGGATTTTGTTCATATTGAATCTCTCCT
>DAIPML010000029.1:0-18888 GCA_036768735.1 Clostridiales bacterium
TGATGAAATTTAAAAAGTCTTAAATTTCATCAGAAAGTCACTTTGTGACTTTCTGAGTGATAACCATATTATGGGAAAGTTGAGTCATTAATCTATTATCCTCTTATTTTTTTCTGCGTATAGGATTCAGGGCAATGGAGCTTAAAAACACCAAAAGCGTTGAAAACAAAACGCTGAATGTACCGTTTACAATCCATGGTTTCATATGCTTCCAAAAGCCTGTCTCTGCTGCAAGCAAATTTTCAATTTCCCCAGCTATGCTTGACAGCATTCCATACCCGTAGTATGAGCTTACCATGCTATACATATTGGATCCACCAAAATAAAATGAGGTAAATCCAAATACCGGCGACGGGAAGAGATATGCTACGAGGTTTTTATATGTTGGAGCTGTACTTAAACCACTTTGCTCTCTTATCAGAGCATAGGCAAGAAAAACAAGAAATGGTCCAAATGTAACCAGTCCTAAGAAAATATAAGTTACTATGATAGAGACAATATTTCTTTTAAAAATTGTTGAGAAAAACACACCACTACTCGCCACAAAAAGAGAGGTTAAGACATAGAAAAAAATAAGCTTAATCAAGTCAAGAAAGTTTATACCACCAAAGAAAAACACAATACCTATAACAGGCATAGATGCAATTAAAAGCAGCAGAATATGCGCCAGTGAAACCATTATTTTCCCAATAATAATTTCCCTTGCAGGTGTTTTAGTTACAAGCATCAAATCAAGGGTTTGCCTTTCCCGTTCGCTGCTTATTGAAGTTGCCGTTATGGCTGGAACCGCCAAATATAGAAGCGCGAACTGAAAAGTAATTAAAATGTTATACCCGTTAATTGCCATACGGGGATTAAAGCTCTGCCTGGAATACGGTGCTACCATGTTATTTCCAATGAAGTATACTAAAAGAATTAAAGTTAAAAGGAGAACATAAGAGCAAATCAATACAACCGATCTCCAACCTCTTAATTTAGTTTTTATATCCTTTTGCAGAATTGGATTCATATTCATTGTGTTTCCCCCTTTGTTAACTGCATAAATACGGATTCCAGCGAACCCTCCACAGGATGGAAGGATACAACGGGGATATCTTTTTCAACTAACGTTTTTAAAACCCTGACATAGGCTTCTTCTCCGCCTTCCATATTTACATCAATAATTCCTGATACGGAGCTGATTGAGCCGATACCCGGCATTTCCATAAGAATTTTCACCGCTTCCTCTTCTTTTTCTGAAACACGGATCTTCAACTGATTAGAATGTGACATTTTCAATGTTATATCCTGCACGGAACCGCTCGCAACGAGCTTTCCCGCTTCGATTATTCCAATAGATGTACAGAGCTCAGACAGCTCATGGAGAATGTGAGAGCTTATAAGCACAGTTTTACCGAGTGAACGCAGCTCCCTTAAAATTTCTTTCATCTCAACCCTTGCTCTTGGGTCAAGTCCTGAAGCAGGCTCATCAAGAATAAGAAATTGCGGATCATGAATAAGACTTCTTGCAAGACAAAGCCTTTGCTTCATACCTCTTGAAAGAGTATCGACATATGCTTCTTTCTTATTTGTTAGCCGCACCAGCTCCAGCAACGAATCTATAAGCCCCATACATTTTTGTTTTGAAATTCCGTAAAGACCCGCATAAAAACTCATATATTCTGAAACCTTTAAATCATTATATACACCGAAAAAGTCAGGCATGTAACCAATGTGTCTTTTCACCTCAAGGGGCTCTTTTGACACATCTATTCCATCAATATATACTTTCCCGGAGGTAGGAGCTAAAAGCCCCGCAATAATACGCATAGTTGTGGTTTTGCCTGCGCCATTTGCTCCAACAAACCCATATATTTCACCTTCCGGAATCTCCATATTCAAACGATCCACTGCAAGTGTGCCATTGAACCTTTTTGTAAGGTTATCAACATGAACCATCATTTTGCAACCCCCCTAACAGATATTTCCGGCATGCCAAGAAGCTCCGGTTCAAAAGTCGTTGGGCGTGATCGGTCAATATTATCAGGGCTTCCTACTTCAACCACAATTATTTTCATTAGAACCTCATTGCCATATCCTATATAGTTATTTACACCATCTGAAATAGTTACCGATGCATCAATCTGATCCCAAACCCGGCTTTTTGTATTATACAGATAGTATTCGTATTTGTTTTTTACTATTTCTGTATTAAAATTGGGATCGTCTTTCATATTGTATTTTATATAAAGCGGTATATAATTCTCTACGGATATGCTAAACTCGTTATAATCAAGCATATCAGGCAGTAGAAACCGGAATTCCATCTCTCCCGTATTATGAATGCGAACACTGTTTTCATAATCAACCCAGCCAATGTCACCAGTCTGGTACATATTTGCCTGTATAATTCCCCCGGGAATTTCAACCTCACTTCCGGGCTCGAATGAAAAATCGGATTCAACACTTATAAGATTATGACCGAACTCCTCCGGTTCTTTATTGTTTACTTTGAGCCCATAATCAATAATTTGCTCATTCCGGGCCAGAAGAATAAACTTTGTTTCTGTATTCCGGGTATAATTTAAAAAGTTTTGGAACAGATTGCGTTTTCTCATCATCTCTATGTGATTTGGAGGATATTCCTTTGGCGTCCTGTAATATGTTCTTCCGAATTCACCATCAAGATATTCCTCTGTCCCTTTATATACATTCACATTATTTTCAAGCGGTAAATTTAGCGATACTGTATCTCCGGCAATAACATTTCCTATTGGAATTATATTTCTTCCCGCTAATATTACAGCATCAAGTAAATCATAGGGTGTGGTATTTGCTATACTGCCTTTTAATGAACCGTCTTTAAAATAAACACCCTTTAAAAGGTCTCCGTTAAATTCTATTGTTTTTTGCGCATTTAAAACAGTAGGGGTCCACATCATAACATTATATTGCTCATATAAAATACTGTCTGCGGTTGTATATTTACCAACAACAATACCCTCCGATTCGTTGCCATAATACCTGTTTTCGTTCATTAAAAATGGGGTTTTAATACCGTTATCATACTCATACTCCATTTTCAGGGTGCCACGTTTATTGTTAAACACACCAATAGCTGATGTAACGGTGGCTTCGTTCTTTCCTTGCTGCGCTTTTATTAGTGATACAGAGTTCGTTACAGCTGAGTTATACCTACTTTTAAACCCGAAAATATACATGCACCCAAGGAGTAAAATGGAAAGCATAGGAATGATCACCCACGCCCAATCACGTCGATCCTTTTTCTTAAGAATCAGATAAAGAACAGGTCCTGCTAAAATAATATATAAACCCAGACTTATAAACATCCAGAAGAAAGGTGGATTCTTACTATTTGGTACCTCATTGACAAGATACTGGAGATTCATACCATTATAATACTGTTTGGAATAATAGTCCTGCCTGTACTGCTGATAGTTTTGATTATTACTGTTTACATAGCGGAAAACATTCTCCATGAAATTAGATTTATATTGCCAGGAAACAAATGGTTCAAGAGTCGGATCGAAAGTAAAAACCGTAATATTACCATTTCCCTTTCCATACTTTATTACCAATGGATTTTTCTCATTTCCCGCTATAATATCATTATCAAGATATCTAGTGGGATATCCCGTGTTATTACCAGATTGTGGAACATACTCAAAGTCCAAAGCACCAATAGCTGTTTTTAAGGTTACCGCAGACGAATCCTTGCCTGTGAAATTTTTTAGCGCATTCATTGCGTTGTAATCTTCTATTCCCTTAATTGAATAGGGTTTTAAGCTGTCAGGCAGCCCGTTATATACCTTCTGCCATGAAAGACCCGCTCCCAACAATAATGCACCACCGGAATCAACCCAGTTTTCCATAGCAGAAACCTGCTCTTCATTTAACAAGCCAGTATCAAACCTGCTTACAATCAAATAATTAAAGCTATCCATAACTTCAGTATTGTATGGAAACGAATCCCTGTTTAAAGAAACCACAACAGCTTCTCTCTTCTCGTAAACACCATCCTTGATGGCAACAGATGATTGGGACGGAACAATCTGCCCTGATGCAAGCATAAGCTTCATTTTCTCATCAGAATAATTTCCTGCAAGATAAGGCACGGTGTAACCGTTCAACCATTTAAAAGAATCAGGTTCTTCAGTGAGAACACCTATAAATATAGTATCCGGAGGTAATAGCCTTTTAAAGCTGAATTTCTTTTCTGCCAGTAGCTTTTTATTTTTATTTTCAACGATCCGCACTGTTAAGTCTTTTTTAGCTGAAACCACCGGTACCTCAAAATAGAAAACCATTTCTCCACCAGGAGACAGCTCCACAGGCTTTGCAAACAGAATTTTTCTGCCTGGATCAAGGCTTGCCTCAACCTGAATTTCGCCTTTGATATCCCTGCTTATCATGCTAACCTTTATGCGTACCGGAGAATAGGCACCAAGCCTTGCAATACCGTCAAACCCTCCGTCTACCTCGAGCTGAAGCTCTCCTGTTTGTATTTCTTCAGTCTTTGGCTCAGCTGTTGCAATGGACGGTGGTATGGTGGATATAACGGTAAATAAAGCCAAAAACAGTAATGGTAGTTTTGTAATTTTATTACGCAATCTTATGCACCTCTTAATTATGAATTTGCCCATGTCCCACATTTATAGACGATAGATAAACAGAAAAGTTTCATTTCTTTGACTATATAACTTGAACATTTTCCTAAGGCTGTGGCTTCGCAAAAACACCTACCCCAAAGTAATGTCATGGTTCAATTATGTATTTCCCGCCGGATTCTCTTCTTATAAGGCCTTTCATTTCAAGACTCAGTAAAACTCTATGCAAAACCGGCATATCAAGCGAAAGCTTTTTTTGTACCTCATCTATCTGAAGAGCTTCCACTGAAAGCGTTTCATAAACATTCTTCTCATCCTGTTCCAAGCCCGCAAGAAATTTCTTTTTTTCTCTGTAGTTATCTAAATCTAAAACCGGTTTATCCTCAAAATTTCTGAACCAATATATTTCCTCAACAATATCCTGTACTGATGTGACAAGTTTCGCACCATCCTGGATTAGCTTGTTGGTACCTTTACTGTTTATGCTGATTACATTTCCCGGCAAAGCATAAACATCCCTGCCCTGCTCGAGCGCCAGCTGTGCTGTTATCAGTGAACCGCTTTTTTCACTTGCTTCCACCACAAGAACTCCCACAGACATTCCGCTGACAATTCTGTTTCGGATAGGGAAATGATGAGGCGCTGGTTGAACACCGGGAGGATATTCCGATATAACAGCTCCTCTTTCAAGAATCCTCTCCATTAATTTTTTATTTTCAGGAGGATAAACAATGTCAAGACCACATCCAAAAACAGCTATTGTTCTGCCACCCATCGACAATGCTCCCTGATGAGCTGCTGTGTCAATGCCTCTAGCCATCCCGCTTATAACACATATGTTATATTCGGAAAGCTCAGCAGATATTTTTTTTGCTGAAGATAAGCCGTAGCCCGAAGCTTTCCTTGAGCCAACAACAGCCACCATTGGTTCTTCTGCCAGGAGCTTACCTTTCACATAAAGGCAAATCGGTGGATCACATATATTTTTCAACAAATATGGGTAGCTATCATCCCCAAGGGTTACAACATCTATGTGTTTAGCTTCAAGCTCCTGCATAACGCTCTCGGCACTGTCTTTTGCCTGTTTTGAAACAATTGCAGCTATATTGTCCTTACTCAAAATACCTGTTTGTGCCAAAGCTATCTCATCAGCTTCAAAGACCTGACGGGGGCTTTTGAACATCTGAAGCAGTTCAATTTTTTTCCGGGTTATTATTCCCTTCAGGTTGGCAAGCCAAACCCATTCCTTTAAATTCGGATCCATATGCTCCTCCTATCTGAAAAGACTCCTGTCCAGTGCTCTGTATTGAATTGCTTCTGAAATATGTATATCATTTATAATCTCTGCTCCTTCCAAATCTGCAATTGTGCGGGCAACCTTAAGTATTCTGTTGTGAGAACGTGCTGTAAGCCCGAGTTTTGAGAAAGCTTCCCTTAAAAGAGCTGACTCTGTCCTGCCTATATTGCAATATTTCCTAATCATAGCCGAAGTCATTTGAGCGTTACAGTAAATACCTTTCCCAAAATAACGCTCATGCTGTATTTTTCTAGCGGTATTAACTCTCTGCCGTATTGTATCTGAGGGCTCCGCTTTCGTATCGTTATCCAGCTCATCATATTTCAAAGTGGGAACCTCAACTTGAATATCAAGCCTGTCCAATAAAGGTCCTGAAATTTTACCGAGATATCTTCTTATTTCAGAGTAAGAGCATGTGCATTCCCGTGTATCATCCAGATAAAAGCCGCATCTGCATGGATTTGCAGCAGCTATCAGTGTCGTGCGGCAAGGATATGTTATCGAAGAATTTACCCTCGATATTAATGCAAACCCATCTTCTAATGGCTGTCTTAAAACCTCAAGGGCATTTTTAGTGAATTCGGGTAATTCATCTAAAAACAATACACCCAAATGCGCTAGGCTGACCTCTCCCGGGCGTGGTATTCTTCCGCCACCGATAAGGCTAGGTGCGCTAATTGTGTGGTGAGGTGCACGAAAAGGTCTTTTTGATATAAGTGAAGAATCCGGTGGCAGCAGCCCTGCAACACTGTGTATTTTTGAAACCTCCAGGGCTTCATCAAAGGTTAAGTCAGGCAGTATGGAAGGCATTCTGTGCGCAAGCATTGTTTTCCCGCTTCCGGGGCTTCCAATTAGCATGCAATTATGTCCACCGGCAGCAGCAACCTCCAGTGCACGCTTAGCGTACTGTTGTCCCTTTACATCGGCGAAATCAGGCATGTCCTCGATAGCCTCCCCTTGAATGGAACTCCACTCGGTTTCAATGGGAGATATCTCTAAAAGACCATTTGTATACTTTACAAGCTCTGAAAGATTTTTTAACGGAATTACCTTTATTCCTTTAACAACAGACGCTTCGCATGCATTTCCGGAAGGAACCATAATGGTTTCGAGTTTTCTTTCCATGGCGGCAATAGTTTTTGAAAGAATTCCATAAACAGGCCGCAGTGTTCCGTCAAGTGATAGCTCACCACAAAGCATAGCTCCATCAAGGCTTTCACCTCTAATTACCCCCATTGCCGACAATATACCTGCCGCTATTGGCAGATCATAAGCTGTTCCCTCTTTTTTTAAATCAGCAGGTGCAAGATTTATGGTAATTCTTCTGGATGGAAATTCAAAACCCGAGTTTTTAATTGCTGCCCGCACTCTTTCCTTTGCTTCTCTAACTGCCGCATCTCCAAGCCCCACAATATCAAATGCAGGAATACCGTTGCTTATATCAGTTTCAACAGAAACGGGATACCCATCAATTCCTGACAGCTCGCAAGCTGTTACCTTACTTAACATATTACAGCCCTATTGCTTTCTATATAAATTTAAAAAGAACACCTGATCCTAGTTAAACGTTAAATCAATGTCTATATTATTATATTGTTTATTATGGAATTTTTCAACAACGACCGTATATTTTTGTATTCTTTCTTTGATAAACATTACCGTTCACAGGAGACTGAAGAGATATAGGTGTGCAATATTAGGAAACATTAACGGAATACAGCTTAGAGATGTATAGTCAGGGCGAGGAAAAGCATATCGTCCAATAATTGCTGAAGTGCTTGAAAACTCTGTGCAAATAGGATATACTTAGTGAGTGAATCGATATATGATTCCGCAACAAACTTCCTTGGCATGCATGTGCCATTTGTTTTAAAATAATTTAAGCTCGCCGGGGTGTAATAATGATAAGTGAAGTAAAAAATAACTTGCCCAAAATAGTTATATCCGGAGATTCCATCTCTAAGGGCGTTATTTATGATGACATAAAAAAGAAATACACTGTTCTTGAAGAAAATTATGTTGATTTACTTCGTAATAAAATAAATGGAATCATATGCAACACATCTCGTTTCGGCAGTACTCTTATAAAGGGAATACAAAAGCTTAAAAATAGTATATTTAGTGAAAAACCCGATATTGTGTTGATAGAGTATGGTGGTAATGACTGTGACTATAACTGGGATGAGATAGCAAACAATCCAGATGGTATTCATGTCCCTAAAACCGATTTCGTTGTTTTTGAGGATACACTCATAGAAGCAATTAATATGGTGAAGGAAAGCAAAAGCACACCGGTTCTTATGAACCTTCCCCCTTTAAATGCAGACAATTATCTTGATTGGGTCAGCCGAAACAATTCAGAAGCAAAAATGAATATACTCAAATGGCTTGGAAGCGTAACTAAAATATATTGGTGGCAGGAGCGGTATAATTCTGTCATTGTAAAAATAGCAGAGGAAACCAAAACCCTATGGATTGATGTCAGAGGTGCTTTTTTGCGATTCCCCGACTATACAAAGCTTTTATGTGTTGATGGAATTCACCCTAACAAAGACGGTCATACCGTTATTGCTGATAAAATAGTTGATTTTATTAAGTCAAAAAAGGATACATTGTTGATAAATGATCTTTCATATGGTATAGACTATTAACACCTTTTCTTTCCTATGCAGCAAGAAAATATGCAAAAATATGGGAATGACTTTTGCTTTTTTACATGCATATCTGATTTTTATATAATCAGCTTTTGTGTCTAACACATTGGAGCTTCATTCAATAAAAGCACATATCTTTTGCATGAAATACGATGATTTTCGAGTTAATGCTCCGAGCTAATGTTTTGGTTAACGTAATGAATTAATCTTATCTTATCTTATCTTATCCTATCTTATCTTATCTTTTTGTCCACAAAAGATAGAGCGGAATAGCAGCAGTGGTAAGAGCTAGTATAAATAATGCAACCCCTCCTTTTTTATTTTCCCGAATTGTCCAAATCCCGTAGCTTACCGTGTATGTTAAACACCATACAATAATTGCTAAAGATATTATTATTGTCAATACATTCATAGTTATTCTCCTTTCTAATCCCCTTTCAAATTAGCAGCAGGAACCTGTTTTATTGTCATGCCGGTTCTTCTGACAGAAACCTTTGCAGAAACTTCAAATTCTGCTTTCTCATATTTATCAGACCATCTAAAATTGAGCCATTCATCCCATATTAAAAACGTTCTCTTTAATACTCTCCCGGTGCCACAGATATCACTTTTGAATTCACTTCTGGTTTTTTCAAGGAAATTCACTACTTCCTTCCTCATATATTCTCCGGCATATTTCTCTAATTCTTTTAATTCCTCACCCGCAAAATAATCCTTATCGCCGTCAATAGAAAGGATATCTCCCTCAAGAAATATCTTAATGTTTATAACAGGTACATCACCATTCATTTTCACATTTATTGTTGATTTTCTTGCCTGCTTTAGTCTTAGCGAAATAAATTTTCCATCATCTGAAATACTCCCATTATCAGTTTCCGGTATTGAATAAAGAACATGACCCAGCATATTGGAAACTACTAGGTAGCATAATGTTTCCCGACCATTCATTTCGCCCACCATTTTATCGGCCCTAAAAATCGCCATACCCATCCCATTAGCCTTGTTGTCAAATATAACAGGAATTTCGCCCGCCTTATGATTTCCTTCTGAACCTTCATTGCTCTTATTAATTTGTGTTTTTTTAAACAGGCCTTCAAATTCATCTGAGCTTTCAATTTTATTCACATCCAGCAAGACGGCAACAGACTCCATACAAGTACATTCCATCGTTTTATAAAATTCCTCAAGCGTGCTTCCGGTCGTAAAGCCCGTAATGCTATAAGATTCCATTAGTAGTTCAAAATATTTAGCAGGATTAACCTCAAGCACAGGCTTTGTTTCTTTCAAAAACTCTTCTGCAGTTCCCCTTGCTATTCCAATAAAAGTATTTGGTCTGAATTCACGATATTTATTAAATGTATTCATAAATTTTCCAACGCCCTTTTCAGCTAACTCCTTTGAAATGATAATAACCTTCGAGTGTGAAAAATTAACATCTTTCCCTATTACCGTGTTTATAATATTAACACCGCCATATATTGTTGGTGCTTCAACAGTAATCATTGTTGTTGCCTTATCAACTTCACCGGGTTCAGGTCCCACTCCAATAGATATCGGAATAGCGAATAATAAAGATATACGAAGATTTCCATTTACTCCACTGTCAATCCCCATCGACACCACATAAACCAGCTCATCTACCTCAACGTGGTCATAGCAGCCAGTTGATAATAGAAGCATTGTAATACTAAAGGTAATTTTAATTTTTGTTAAGAGAGATTTTCTTCTTATCATTTAATTTTATCTCCTTGTTTTTGGCGCTTTTATTACGGGCAGAAGCAATAGAAAGTAATATTATTGGCAACAATATAGTCAATATCCATGCATATTGACGATAAAATTCCATATGTATCTGCATTGTTAAAGATACGTTTTCAGGGATCATGCTGAATGTAAAAATAAGAACAGCAAACGGTAATATTAATGGCTTGTTATACTTTAAGCTGAAAGCTTTCTGAAAAATATAAACTATAAAGTATAAACCTGAGCTTAAAAATAAAAAAGCACTTGAAGCCCATATAAGAATAAATGCCGATTCTATTCTTGTAAAAAACCTACTGAAACGAATTGACCGCGACAATGTATATAGCGGAAGAAAATATTCGGTAGATATTGGGTATTGATAAGTAAGCATATAACTCAAGGTGCCTGTAAACAAAATGAACCCACAAGCAATTATACTATAGCGCCCTATAGCACCAAACTCATTTTTCTTTTTTAAAAATGGTACAATAAGAAATATAACAATAATTTCAGAGTAACTCGATATGATATTAAAGGCATTATTCTCAAAAATTTTTTTTGGACCAAGACCAAGCCAGGGGGCCAGATTGTTTATATCAAACTTTGGAATACTTAAAGCAAGTACAAGAAAAAAAGCTGTGGCTACCACGGGCACTGCCAGAGCATGAATTCTGGCAATAGACTCTAAGCCAAGATACGCACCAATTATCATACCTACACAAAACAAAATGGCTATAAAGCTGGTAGGGGTTGTTGTAAGACTGATTACTTTGAAGTCCTCTACAAATTCTCTTAATATTTCCGGAACGATTATTAAAAAATAAGCAATAAGTAGTACCCCTGTTATAATTTTCCCGGGCTCACCAAGAGCTTTTTCACTCACATCAAGGATATCCTGCCCGGAAAATTTTTTATATAGTTTATTTTGTATAAGAAAAAGAATCAGTACTAGAAATGCACCTAATAGTGTAACCATCCAGCCCGCATTTCCTGCATACTCTGCAACATTTCTTGGATACATAAGGATTACTTTATATGAAACCATATTTAATATTAAACATGATGTTTCATAGCTGCCTATTTTAATTTTTTGACTCATTTTCTTTTACTCCTTTCTCTGTCTTAACCCATCCTCTGCTGATAAATGGCTGCTGCTTCACATCCTTGGGATTAACAAAGTCTGGTCTGTCTTCTTCCTTCCATAACGGTGTTTTTAATATTGCGTTTGTACGCTTTCCTGTCGTTTTCGGAGCAAAAGGTGACATGAAAGGCACTCCGAAAGACTTCGCATGAACGAGTACAAGCAAATTAATAAAAATCCCCAAGGAAATCCCCAAAAGTCCTGCCAAGCTTGACAATAACAGATAAATAAACCTTAAAGCACGGAATGAATACCCAAGAGAAAAATCCGGAACTGCGAAAGAACCGATTCCGGTTACCGCAACAATTATTATGAGAATTGGGCTTACCAGATTGGCAGCGACAGCTGCTTGACCTAATATAAGAGCACCGACAATTCCAAGCGTCGGACCGATGGGACCTGGAATTCTTATCCCTGCTTCGCGTATAAGTTCAAATGCGATTTCCATTATTAGTATACTAACAATGGTCGGAAAGGGAACCTTTTCCCTCGATGCTGCAATTGCCAGCAGCAAGTCTGTGGGAAGCATCTCCTGGTGGTAAGTTGTAACCGCATGATAAAAAGAAGGAAGAAGCGTAGAAAATAAAATACCTACTATACGTATAGACCTTAAAAATGTTGCATACGGGTAACGAATGTAATAATCTTCAGGTGAATGAATTAAATTGAAAATATTTATCGGTGCAATAATAACAAATGGACTTCCATGGACAATTATTGCTATACGCCCTTCGCCAAGGTAGGCTGTCACTCTGTCCGGGCGCTCTGTTAGAATCATTTGCGGTGCAGGAAGATATGTGCTGTCCTCCAGCATCTGCTCAAGCTCTCCCGAATCCCTGAGGTACGCAATTTTTATGCTTTTAAGACGTTTTCTTACCTCTTCAACTAAAGATTCATTTGCTATATTTTTAATGTACAGGATACTGCATGGTGTTTTACTTCTTTCACCCACCAGAACATCCTCAACAATTAGGTTTTCATCCTTAATTGTTTTTCTTATTAAAGCAGTATTAACCCTGTTTGTTTCATTAAAGGATTCTTTTGGTCCGCGGATATTCAGTTCTGATGTGGGCTTTTCCACATTACGGTGTTCCCAGCCTTTCACGTCTCCAGCAAAGGCAACATTTATCTTGTCTACAAATATGCCGATTCCCCCGAAATTTACTTCGTCAACTATCTCCTGGTATGTCTTGCAAATCTTTATTTGATTATGGGGAAGGAGATTGTTGTATACTATTTCCTTTGTGGACTGTTCTTTTGCATCCATTGGCAAAAGAGACAAGGTCATTAGAGGCTGGAGTATCGTTGTATTTATCACAAGCCGGTCAACCATTCCATCAAAAAAGCAAACAAACGCAGAATACATTTCATCTCGAATACGTATTTTAAATTCACGAATCTTAAAATCACCATTTATATCCGAATTATACCGTTTTTTTATTACTTCAAGATTAACCTTAAGCGATGAATCTATGTCGCCATTATCATTAGCTTTTTTCCTGCTTTTTGAATTATTGTCGCCGCCTAGGTCATTGCCAAGGTTATTACCGATCAAATCGATTGGTTTTTTTATCCTCCGTTTTGTGCCTTGCTCTTGCCTTTTTCCTTGTTCTCCCTTTATTCCTTGTTCTTGATTTTGCTCTTGTTCTCGTTCTTGCCCTTTTTCTTTTCCTTGTTCTTCCTTTACCCCTTGTTCTTGCCCTTTCGCTTGTTCTTGCCCTTTCGCTTGTTCTTGCTCTTTCGCTTTGCTTTCATTACCATTATTTTGAGCTTTATCAGGGGCACCAACATCTTCATGATTTTGACTACCGCTCTTGCTCCTTTGATTCTGTATATCCCTTTTGTTCTGTCCATCCCTTTGGTTCTGTTGACCACTACTTCTGTCCCCTTGATCCTTACTGCTATCTTCATTTTGTCCACCGCCTTCACCACCCGTTTCCTCAAGAACGAATGGCTTTGTTTCCTTTTCAGGTTTAAACAGAAATATATTTTTCAGGAAAGAAGCTGAATTTTTCAAAAAATAATTCCTCCCAATTGCACAATCTTTACCATAGTTTTGTCAATGACAGCGCATGTTATGCAAAATGACACACAATCTTATTTAAAATTGTTGTTTCTATATTTATTATTAAAAGAGCTATTGTACAGAAATAGGAAACTTTTAGCAGAAACAGATTTTGAGATGAATTTGCATCTTGATTAATTATCAGCTTGTGTGTATAATAGTAACACACACGGGCGATTAACTCAGTTGGCAGAGTGTCACTTTGACGTAGTGAAAGTCGGGGATTCGAGTTCCTCATCGCCCACCAAAAAAGGCTTCCGGGTAAATCCGAAAGCCTTTTTATTTTAATATAAAGTACGTTATTTTGCTTCGCAAAAACGGGTCTAAGCAATTTCTTCCGTTATTTAATAACTATAGTTGCATGTCCTCCATCATATTCAGCATTTTCATCGTAGCTTTTATGGCTGATGCCGTTTGATCCGAATCCAAACCCCGCGTTTTAAATTCACGTTTATAATGCCATGTAATGGCTGTTTCCACCAAAGCGTTGGTTTTCCCGCCAGGAGGTATTGTCACAATGTAATCAGTCAAATGGGGTATGGGTTTTTTAATTTTTTCATAAATCCTTGTGATGGCTTTCATAAAAGCATCGTATTGGCCATCTCCATTTGAGGTTTCCTCATAAACCTGACCATCAATCTCAAGGCTGACTGTGGAAACAGGCTTCAGATTTCTGGCATGACAAATATAATAATTCAAAAGCTTGATTTTTTCATCTGTTATTTTATTTCTCAAAACATCGGATATGATATAAGGAAGATCATCTGTTGTAATATTTTCCTTCTTGTCACCAAGCTCGACAATCCTGTCTGTAATCTTGCGGATAGACTCATTATCCAGTTCAATCCCAAGCTCTTCAAGATTTTTCTGGATGCTTGCCTTACCCGAAGTTTTTCCTAAAGCATATTTTCTTGATCTTCCAAAACGCTCAGGAATTAAATTATTAAAATAAAGATCCCCTTTATTATCACCATCTGCATGAATACCACTGGTTTGTGTAAAAACATTTTCCCCGATAATAGGCTTGTTTCCGGGTATTCTTATACCTGAAAAAGCCTCTACAAGCTTGCTTATTTTTGCAAGCATAGACTCGTCAATAGATAATTCGGATTTATCTAAAAAATCACTTAATGTGCCTATAACACTTGACAAAGGTGCGTTACCCGTTCTTTCACCCAAGCCGTTTACTGTAGTATGCACCCCATGAGCACCTGCCTTAACTGCCATGAAAGTGTTTGCAACAGCAAGATCATAGTCGTTATGGGCATGAAAATCAAAATGAATATTGGGGTATTTGTCAACCATGGCCTTAACATACCTGAAGGTCTGTTCAGGTTGCAATATTCCCAATGTATCGGGTAGCATAAATCTATCTATTTCTTCATTCATTAATTCATCAATCATGAAGAAAACATAATCCGGAGAATTCTGAATACCATTAGACCAATCCTCAAGGTATAGATTTACTAAGATTTGTTTGCTTCTTGCATAATGTACAACTTCTTTTATATCACTTATATGATGTTCCGGTGTTTTTTTCAGCTGTTGCTTTACATGCTTTAAGGAGCCTTTGCATAAAAGGTTAAGTACCTTTGCACCGGCTTCAGAAATCCAGTCTACGGAAATAGTGCCGTCTACAAAACCAAGCACCTCCATTTTATCCAATAGACCTTTTGAGTCGCACCATTCAGACATCAGCTTAACAGCTTCGAGCTCTCCTTTTGACACCCTCGCAGATGCAACTTCGATTCTATCTACTTTTACATCCCTTAAAAGTATTTTTGCAATGTTATACTTCTCTGTTTTTGTAAATGAAACACCGGGAGTTTGTTCCCCATCTCTAAGGGTTGTATCCATTATTTCTATTTTCATTATTAACCCCCATAATCCCGTGAAAATATTTATACCATTCTACAACAAAAGAAAGTATACGTCAAAAAAAATTTAATGGGATTTTTACTTTTCAACACTGAAAAGATATGAGATGTTTGAATAATATGGTTATCACTCAGAAAGTCACAAAGCGACTTTCTGATGAAATTTAAGACTTCTTAAATTTCATCAGCCTTCGGAAGAAGGCTGGATAACCATATTGTGATTGCACCAGGTTGCAGCGAGCTGCAACTTCCTGCAGTTAAACCTGCAGGAAAAAGTCGTGAAACGACTTTCTGGGGAGCAATCATAATATAGATTCATTCAACAAGTTTATTTTTAATGGCATACACCGCTGCTTGTGTTCTGTCTTTAACATTCAGCTTTTTAAATATATTGGAAATGTGATTCTTAACAGTTTTTTCACTTATGTAAAGGACTTTTGCAATATCTTTATTAACCTTTCCTTTTGCAATAAGCTTAAGAACTTCAAGCTCTCTATCGCTTAGAAAACTGCTTTTTGTATTGACAGAAGCTTCTTTTGCTGTAAAACGTTTAAACTCAAAAACAAGTTCTTTTGCCATAGTTGGCTGTATGTAGGACTCACCCTCATTAACTGTTCGGATCGCTTCAATAAGAACAGAGCTATCAGCGTCCTTTAGAATATAACCTGCGGCACCCAGAGTGAGGGACTGTATTAGATATTCTCTCTCTTGATGAATTGTAAGCATTATGATTTTTGCGTCAGGATACTCTGTCTTTATCTCCTCCAAAGCTTGAAGACCGCCTTTTCCGGGCATATTTATATCCATTAAAACAATGTCAGGCTTTTGAGCACCATAGTTCCTAATAGCTTGCATGCCATCAGCCGCCTCAACAACAACCTTCATGTCATTTTCAAGTTCAATAAGTTGTTTTAACCCCTGCCTTATCATTGAGTGATCTTCGGCTATCATGACACGTATCTTCTCCATTAATAGTACTCCTTTCCATTTTCCATATATGGAAGTGTAGCATAAACAACAGTGCCTTTGCCTGGTTGTGATGTCACCAGCATTGTCCCGTTTAGCAGTTCTATTCGCTCGTTCATGCTAACGAGACCAAAACCTCCATTCCTATCATCTTTTTCAACTTTTATCAGGCTTGTATCAAATCCCTTGCCGTTATCAGTTATTTTTACAGCAACAGCTTTAGGTGCAAATTCCACTATTACTGAGGCTGTTTTCGCACCGGAGTGTTTTCGTATATTGTTCAAAGCTTCCTGAACAACTCTGAAGATTGTAAGCAATAGGTTTTTATCCTCAATAAACCTCGTTTCGCCATGCTGTTGGAGCGAAACCTCGATTGAGTTATCAGATGAAAATTTGTCTATATACTTTTTCAGCGTCGGCATAAGTCCCAAGTCTTCTAAAGACATTGGTCTGAGATCATATATAATTCTTCTAACATCTTTAAGTGACTCTCTAACAATCTTCTTAAGCTCCCGGAGCTCTTGCTTTGCTCTGTCTTTATTAATATCAATAAACTTTTCACAAATTTCAGCCTTTAAAACTATATTTGTCATAATTTGTGCCGGACCATCATGAATTTCTCTTGCTACCCTGCTTCGTTCCTCTTCCTGTGCCTTTATAACACGAATAGCCAAAAATTTCTTTTTTTCGGCGTCCTCAAGATGATCGTTTAGACTATTCATATCTCCGGATAAATAATCCATAACAGTGCCAACCTGGCTAACCAGTGTATTAGCTTTATTAACAGTTAGGTTTGCCTCCTTAAGACGGCGTTCCAAATCATTACGTTTAACAAGGGTAAACCGTTCACGCTCACGGTTTACAGCCAACTCAATTCGGATTTTGTCCGCATTCTCATATGCAATCTTGATGTCTTCCTGGCTATACTTATCAAAGCCCTTACTAATTAAGGCCAGTGTCTGGCGGCTTTTTTTCAGCTCCGCCTCCAGAATTTCATTTTTTTCAATGATTTCGATAACGTCTATTTTAAGCCGGTTCAGCTCATCCTCGAGATTATTGCACTCCCGTCTTGCACCTTCAGCTATATCATATATAGCCTCCCGGCTCTTATCTATCATATTTATTGTATTCTTAACAATTCGGTTTAAGCGGGTAACATCAAAGCCATTCAAGGTATATCCTCCCGTTTCTTTAGTATCAACTCAAATTTTCTATTATCATTTATTGAATGTGCTTATTAGGCTATGCAAAAACAAATGGCATGTGCATCAAATCAACATGTATAATATTGCTATCAATAGAGCTACTAAACGATTTTTTCCTGCAAGTTTTGCTCTAAAGGAGATTGCATATAACCGTGTTTCATTTTTTTGTCATAATCTTCTGTAATTCATCCATAAAAGTATCGATATCCTTAAACTGCCTATATACAGAAGCAAACCTTACATAAGCCACTTCATCAAGGTTACGCAACTCGTTCATAACACACTCACCTATTTCGGTGCTTGTGACCTCCCTTTCAAGGGTATTGTATATCCTTGCTTCAACATTATCAATTAGGTTGTCTATTTCACCAACTGAAACAGGACGTTTTTCACATGCACGCATAATACCGTTCAATAACTTCTCCCTATTATATGGCTGCCTTGACTTGTCCTTTTTTATCACCATAAGGGGCATATATTCAACTTTTTCATATGTCGTGTATCTTTTTTGACATCCAAGGCATTCTCTCCGTCTGCGTATAGTTGCCCCTTCGTCTGTTGGGCGTGAATCAATAACCTTGTCCTCTAGATGAGAACAATATGGACATTTCATATTCATCCTCCTCACTACACAACTGCTCATGTATGGCTTTGCTGAATTTAGTAAATCCTGCTGAGAGATTTGACTGGAACAGTCATATCGGTGAAGCTTGGATTTCCTTTCGGCAAAACACACAACGTCAAATAAGTGATGCAATATCACAGAAGTTCATTTTAAAGTACAAGCAATCTTCCTTAATGTTTTGATCTGTGATTTATAAATTTTGCTCATCTATATAAATTGAAAGATGAGTTATATATATAAATTATCGGTTATTTTTCGTTCTTCGTAAAGTAGGTAAGCCTAAAATCATTTTAAACCTGATTATCTCGTATGTCGACCAGAATTATTTCCTCCCCTATTTTTCTGATATCTCTCCAAGGTATAACCATCTCTGTTTCTTTTCCGAATAAATGAAAAAAAGACCAAGGTCCTGGTAAAACAATTGACAGAATTCGTCCTGATTCCAGACTAAATTCTGCATCCTTTACAAACCCAAGTCTTCTTCCATCCACAATATTAATAACTTCTTTTTGCCTTAAATCCCCAATCCTGCTAGCATTAGATGTTGGAAGCTGGATGCTGTTACGCTCCAAGCCTTTTGATTCATGCATAAACATAGCTACACCTTTTCAAATTAGCTTCTACTATAATTTATTCGTGAAAGCTAAATGAAAGACGTAAAACATTAAATTTCATGAAATGTATTTGCTTAAACATATTTTCGCATAT
>DAIPML010000030.1:0-18719 GCA_036768735.1 Clostridiales bacterium
AAAGTCTTAAATTTCATCAGAAAGTCACTTTGTGACTTTCTGGGTGATAACCATAATATCATTTTCTAATAAAGCGTTTCTTTAGGGTTAACATAATAAACTTCGGAAGGTCAATCATTCTTTTTGCACGTTTGGGTTGACGAATAAGCCTGTGAAGCCATTCAAACCCGGCTTTCCTAATAAACTCGGGTGTTAGTGTTACCTTCCCGGCAAATATATCAATGCTGCCACCGATACCGATACAAACCTTGCACTGTAAACGGTACATGTTTTCATAAATCCAAAATTCCTGCTTAGGAGCGCCAAAGCCTACTAACAATATATCCGGATTGACTTTGTTTATTTCTTCAATAAGGCTGGTTTCTTCTTCAGGCTTAAAGTACCCATGGGCATAACCCTTTATATTTACCTTGCCATATTCAGATATAATATTAACAGCAGCCATTTCCGCAACTCCCGGTTCTCCTCCAAGAATAAAAAAGCTTGTATTTTTCCCTGCGAATGTTATAAACAGGTTTTTTACAAGATCAACACCGGAAACCTTTTCTTTCAAAGGCCTCTTCAGGATTTTGGAAGCAAGAACGACACCGGCGCCATCAGGTATCAAAAGATCAGCGCTATTTAGAATACTCTTTAATTCAGGGTTCCTTTGTGCCTGCATTATTATTTCGGAGTTTGGAGTGAACACAGAATGAAGCGAATCCTCCGTCACCCATTTTTGAATTTGTGCGACAGCTTCCTGCATTGTTAAGTTATGAATCATAATATTATGAATATTTATTTTCTCCATTAATAAAAACCTCATGATGCTTTGTGTTAGTGAGAGTGCGCCAGTGTATCAGAAAAGCCATAAACACTTTTCTCATATCTCCCACCCACCTTCCTGCCCTTTCTTCTGCATACAAACATCCGTTAATATAAAGTTATCCACATTATACACTATTTTTGCAGTAGGTAAAAGCAAAAAAGAGTGCTGTTGAAATTAAGGCTTATATGACGGTTTTATCAAAAAACCAAGACCCCCACTTCTATAAGTGGCGGGTTCCGATTCTACACTTCAGGTGGAGTAGAGTCTCCATCTGAAGCCCATAGGCGTATTTTACAAGTAAAAACGTTTGATGTTCAGCTTTGCTGAACGAGTTCACTAAGAGAGATACTGTTAGAATCAGCTTTTTTATATAAATGCATTGGAACAAACGTTTGCAATTGTCTACATAAGTCTATATAATTAGAAAAGAAATTAGTTTTAAATTCCGGAGGATCGACAATGGATTTAGTAAAGAATCTTAACCCACAGCAAAAAGAAGCTGTTTTACATACAGAGGGGCCATTATTAGTGCTGGCAGGAGCAGGATCAGGTAAAACCCGTGTTCTAACGCACCGGATAGCATATCTTGTTGAGGAAAAAGGTGTGGCACCCTGGAGTATTTTATCCATAACCTTCACAAATAAAGCCGCGAAGGAAATGAAAAACCGTATTGAACAGCTCATAGGCACTCGAGCGCTTGATATATGGAACGGGACATTTCACGCATGCTGTGTCAGAATTTTGAGGAGAGAAATTGAAAAGCTTGGGTTTGGCAGCAACTTCGTTATTTATGATGCAGCTGACCAGCAAGCTGTTATTAAAGACTGCCTAAACCAATTGAAATATAATGATAAAGACTTGCCACCAAAGCAGGTACTTGCTCAAATCAGCCGAGCAAAGGATGAATTGATTGATCCTGAAAATTTCAGTGTCCTTGCAGGTGCTGATTACAGGCAGCGGAAAATAGCTAACCTTTACACGCTATATCAGAAAAAGCTTAAAGCTAATAATGCTCTTGATTTTGATGATATTATCGTACACACACTAAAAATACTCTCTGACAATCCCGATGTTCTAACATGGTATCAGAATAAGTTCAAATATATCCTGGTAGATGAATACCAAGACACCAACACGGCTCAATACATGCTGGTAAGCATGCTGGCAGAAAAGCATCGTAATATATGCGTAGTGGGAGATGATGATCAGTCAATTTATGGCTGGCGTGGTGCGAATATGCGGAACATTCTTGATTTTGAGAAAGAGTTTAAGGGATGCCGGGTAATCAAGCTGGAGCAAAACTACCGCTCAACGGGCAAGATTTTAGATGCTGCAAATCATGTGATTAAAAATAACTATGGAAGAAAACAAAAAACACTTTGGACTGAAAATGACACAGGGAAATCAATTATGATATACCAGGCTAACGACGAGAGGGAGGAGGCGTGGTATGCTGCAAACACCATTCTCAATGAAATAAAGAATGGAAATGCGAAGTATGGCGATTTCACAATTCTGTACCGGCTTAATGCACAATCCCGTGTTTTTGAAGATGCTTTTATGAAAATGGCTGTTCCCTATCGTATTATTGGTGGACACAGGTTCTATGATCGTAAGGAAATTAAGGATGTCATTGCATATTTAAGGACTATACAGAACCCTCATGACGATATTAGCCTGAAAAGAATTATAAATGTACCCAAAAGAGGTATAGGAAAAGTTACTCTAGACAGAGTTGAGTCGCTTGCTTTTGCCAACGGGGTCAGTATATACTCAATATTACTTGAATCGAGCAATATTTCGGAATTGGCAAGAGCATCAGAAAAGCTTAAAAACTTTACAGACCAATTGGCAGCGTTCAGAACTCTTTCTTCCTTTACTGATCTTTCTGAGTTCGTAAAAACAGTAATTGATCAATGCGGTATTCTAAAGGAACTAGAGCTTGAGGATACGGTGGAAGCAAAAACTCGAGTAGAAAACATACGGGAGCTACAATCGGTTGTGCTTGAATTTGTGCAGAGCAGTGAAGAAGAAAACCCCACCCTAGAAGATTTTCTGGCTCATGTTTCATTAGTGGCGGATGTAGACAGTATGGAGGAAGAGCCCGACAGGGTAGTGCTTATGACAATGCACAGTGCAAAGGGTCTTGAGTTTCCAATCGTCTTTTTGGCAGGAATGGAGGAGGGACTATTTCCAAGCTATCGCTCCATCGGTGAAGAAAAGGAAATGGAAGAAGAGCGGCGACTTTGTTATGTAGGAATCACAAGAGCAATGAAAGAACTGCATCTCATCCATGCAAAATCACGAACGATCTTTGGAAACACCACATATAACCGTGTTTCCAGATTTGTGGACGAAATCCCCGATAATTTGCTTGATTACGTTGGTGAAAGCACCAGCAAAAGTCAGGACATAAAGCTTTCTGTGGGCATTGTTAATCCGGACACATGGAAGCAGCGTACAGCCATGTTTTCTCAGGCTTCTGAGGTGGACTGTGAAAATCTTGAGGTTGGTCTAAGGGTTATTCATAAGAAATTCGGCAAAGGAACAATCACATCAAAAGTCGAGAATGATAATGATTATATGCTGGAAATAAATTTTGATGATTACGGTATGAAAAGGCTGATGGCATCCTTTGCAAAGCTAAAAACGGTGTAAAAGGCGTTCCAGTGGGTACGCACCTGTATTGGGCGCTTGCCTGCACAGCAGGCTACCGACGGCGGTGTGACATCATACCTCAACATGCCGGTACCAGCACCTCAAAATACTACTCGCAAGTTTCATCCATAAAAAACCACAGTTTTAAACAACAAAACTAAAGAAATGACACATCATCAAGTTAAAAAAAGGCTGCCTTAGGCAGTCTTTTTAATTATATTATCAAAAAACGGTTGATATAAATGGAAAACAATTAATTAAAAAACTCAACGGATAATTTCATTGATTTGGGAAATGTGCTCACCTGTTGACTTATACAGTTATTGTCCGCTATGTCGTGGAGCGAACGAAATATATAAGCCTTATATTTCGTAGGGTGATATTTACTTCTAAAACATATTTCCGGGAAAAATCTAAAACGACAAGCTAAGACAAGGAGAATGTGTATAATTATGTTGTGTGGTGCGATATCATATTTCATTTTCCTTTATGATAATCAAAGAAAGCTGGAACGGAGGTCGACAATATAGGAAGTGTTTAGCATACAAAAAACGTTACCACATATACAATATAAATTGAAAAACGAATAACATAGTTATATCTGATAATCACAAAGGCATTTTCTGTTGATGAAATGCTCGTAATGTAAAGTGTATTTGCAAGTGAACTCGTTCAGCAAAGCTGAACATCAAGCGTTTTTACTTGTAAAATACGCCTATGGGCTTCAGATGGAGACTCTACTCCACCTGAAGTGTAGAATCGGAACCCGCCACTTATAGAAGTGGGGGTCTTGGTTTTTTGATAAAGATGTATGATGCACAAAATACGTAAGCGCTCATTGAAGAACAACAAAATAAAAGATATGTTAGACATTTCAATTTATGAACTAAAGATAAAATCGGGAGGTCATACACAGATGAAAAGCACATCAATTTTCAGGCGTGAAGCTTTATTTTCCGGCAAGAAATTTTTGTATTTATGGGAGCAGCTAAAAAAAATAACTTTCTCCGAAGTAATATGGTGTATTGTTGCGGGTATATTATCGCGAGGGTCCCTTTTTGGAATCATAAAACCATTCGGTATTGCTTTTTATTCATCATATATTAAAAGTTTTATTATGAAAACACTTATGACAACATCAATTTTTGTGAGTAATGTTGTCGGCGGTGATTATTTAAGTGCATTGAAGCAAACAGCAGTAATTTTCCTTTTTGAATTGCTTAATAAAATATTTAGTTCAGACGAGCAATCAACGGAGATTTATAAAAAAACAGCGCTCATAGGTTCTGCATCAGCAATAACAGGCGTTTTTGTTTTTGTCTTAAGTGGAAAAACTATGGAAGCGGTATTGATTGTTATAATGGAGGTAATACTTATTAGTGTTCTTACACCTATTTTTTCATCAATATTAGTTGAGTCGGATATTAGTGGAGAAAAAGAGCTGAAAGCCCAAAAGAATATAAAGTATCTTGGTTTGTTAGTAATGGGTGCTGCTATTCTTCTCGGGGTTGCTGATATAAGCTTCATGAACATTTCATTTGATAAGCTGATAGCGTGTCTTGGTATTTTAGTGTTAACAAGAAATTTTGGTCCGGGTGCAGGTGCCGGAGCAGGTGCGGTAGCCGGCATGGCGATTTCCTCAGGCGGTGAAGGAGTATTTTCGGCCTATACCGGCCTTTATGCGGTTTCAGGAATGATTACCGGAATGCTTCAGAAATCTAAAATCGCATCTGCTATGAGCTTTATTCTGACACATTTAATCTTTTTTTTGTTGTCGGATGATATAGCCATAGCGTGGCCGGAGCTCTTTTTGGCAGCGATTCTATTTTTTCTTTTACCTGATATTAAAGAAGGAAAGCTTACTGTTATTAAAAGCATGATTGACGGCGAAACAGTTGAATCAGATAAAATGAACCGTGTCAGAAGAACTTTGTCGGGAAAGCTTCAAGACATTTCAAAGGCTCTTTATAAATTGGGACATTCTGTAGAAAAGCAGATTTCATGTGAAAACGTGGAAGATTTTAATGAGGAGTGTAAGGGTATTATTGAGCAATTAACCGGTCAGGTCTGCAGCCAATGCAATAAATCCCTTACATGTTGGGAGACAAGGCTTTTCTATACATATAAGGTAATGTGCAAAACAGTTGATTCTTTGCAAAGAGATGAAAAATTCTCTCCCGTTGCGACTAAAAATGATCTTAAACAGTTTTGTATAATGCCCGAGATTATAATTGATACGCTTTCCCGAATTATTGAAATTAAACGAGTTGAGAGGATATGGCAAAGAACTGTTGTTGAAAGTCGAAACGTTATTCCGGAGCAAATATACAGCTTGTCCGAGATAATGTCCATGATATCCTCAGAGCTGTTTAATGAGGAAATATACTATGGGGAGGAAGAAAAAAAAATTGGCACGATGCTTCGTAAGCAAGGGTATCCTGCTATAAGAACAGAAGTGAAAAAAAGCATGAGCTCAAGGTTTACATCCGAAATTTGTCTGCAGAACTGTGCAGGAAGAAAAAATTGCTTCAAAGAAGTAGAGGGTATTGTATCTCAGGTTTTAGGAGTGAAAATGCAGTTGGAGGAAGGCGATTGTAAAAGCAGAGGCAGGGAAGACTGCACACTTTTTCTTAAGGAAAAGGAAAACCTTAATGTTACTACAGGCATTGCAAGATTAAAAAAGAAGAAAGCCAATATTTCGGGGGACTCGTTTACATTTTTGAAAACAAAAGAGGGGAAATATGTTGTTGCAGTAAGCGACGGGATGGGTAGCGGTAAGGAAGCTAATGAGCTAAGCGAAACGGCAATCGGATTATTTGAACAGCTTTTGGATTGCGGGTTGTCTATACGGTTATCCCTTAATCTGGTTAATATGATGATGACCGTAAGAAACCCTGAGCAATATGCAACTATGGATATTTCCGCAATTGATTTATATAACGGCGATACAGAATTTTACAAGATGGGGGCAATGCCTACTTTAATTGTTAATGAAAGAAACATGGATTTGGTTGAAATAAACAATCTGCCAGCGGGATTACATAAGGAGAACCCCATCCGGTTCCACAAAAAAAAGGTAACGGACGGCGAGTTTATTGTTATGATGACGGATGGTGTTTACGAGAATCTGTGTAATGGTGATACAGAGAACATGCTAAACGCAGTGTTGAACGGAAAAAGTACTCTAAATCCCCAGGAGCTCGCAGAACGTATGCTTGAAAAAGTCTGTACGCTAAGCGAGGATGCACCTGATGACATGACCGTCCTGGTAACGAAGCTGTGGAAAAGGGCGGGGTAGGTTAGATGCTAGATGCTAGGTGCTAGGTGCTAGGTGCTAGATGCTAGATGCTAGATGCTAGATGCTAGTGCAATGTATCAATGACATTTAGTATTAAGTAGACCGAACTGCGAATTCTTATAGGCTGCAATAGGCTGAAAGGATAAATGTAAAAATCATTGATACTATGCACTATTGTAATATCATCTTAAGATATCGGTACTGCGTCTAAAAAATATTCACAAAATGGAGTAAAAAAGCTGTATAAGTTATCTTTTTACCCCACTGCGGGAATTTTTTTTTCCTGTAGGAACATCTCACCGATTTTATCAACATCACCGGCACCCATGGTAATTATCATATCACCTGCTGAAGAATCCTGTATAAGCTGGTCAACGATATCTTTAAAAGAAGAAATATATACCGCATTATTTATGTTTTTGTTAATTCTGTCTACAAGGGTAGACGAATGAACCAATCCGGTATCTATTTCCCTGCTTGCACTATAAATATCTGTTATATACAACTTATCAGCCATGGTAAAGGCAGTGGAGAATTCGTTCAGTAAATCGTAGGTTCTTGAATAAGTGTGCGGTTGAAAAACACAAAGGATTTTGCCTCTTGTGCTGCTCCTCGCTGCTTTCAAAGTAGCAATTATTTCTGTGGGATGGTGGGCATAATCATCAACAACACGTATTCCATCAGCCACTCCCTTATGCTCAAAACGCCGATGCGTTCCGGTAAATTTTCTGAGACTATCCCTAATGCTGGTTGCTGGAACACCGAGTAAATGACAAACTGCAAAGCATGCAAGGCTGTTGCTTACATTGTGCAGACCGGGAACACTAAGCCTCATTCGAATTAAGCTTTTTTTATTATGAACCACATTGAAAATTGCATATCCATTTTCATCAAAGGTTATATTACGGGCTGTCCAAGTAGCTTTTGGAGAGGTGAGACCGTATGAAATGGATTTACGATTTGTTTGCTTAAGTAGTAGTGCAACCCTTTCATCATCAGCATTTCCAATTAGATAGCCATCTTGTGAAATTTGATCGGTAAAACGAGAAAATGATTCACGAATATGGTTAAGGTCACGAAAATAATCAAGGTGATCCGTTTCTATATTAAGAATAACACCGATATGGGGGTAGAATTTCAGGAAGCTGTCTTTGTATTCGCATGCTTCGGTTACAAAATAGGAGGAGTTACCTATAGAGGTGGTACCACCAATAGAATCAAGTATTCCTCCGATATGAACCGTTGGATCCTTTCCTGCGTCTATAAGACAAGAGGATATCATGGAAGTTGTAGTTGTTTTGCCATGAGTCCCCGATATCGCAATGCTATTTTCATACATGTGCATTATTTCGCCCAACAGAGTAGCCCTATCTATGACGGGAATTCCTTTTTTCCTGGCTGCCTCAAGCTCGGGGTGGTCAATCGGCATTGCAGCAGTGTAAACAACCAGCTCTTGGTTGGTGATATTTGAGGGTTCCTGTTTTAAAAAAACTGAAACATTCTTTTGCCTTAAATGCTCAATGTTTGGTGAGTTTGTAATGTCCGAACCGGTAACATTTATTCCTAACTTCAATAGTATTTCGCACAAGCCGCTCATGCTTATGCCGCCAATTCCGACCATGTGGACTGTCTTGCCTTTTAGATTTCGCAAAATATTGCTCATTGCAACACCTCTAAATTCATAATTGGGAGGCTATAGGATGAACATCATCGTGTATCCTCTATCAATAGTAATTGTATGACAATTTCATAAAACCGTTTACAAAGCACTATAAATCAACTGTTTAAAATAACGGAAGAAATTGCTTAGACCCGTTTTTTGCGAAGCAAAATAACGTACTCTAATTTATGTTCTTGCGTAGCAAGCTATATTATTATCACCACAATTATACTATACATTCAATGCGCAAACAATAAATGATTATTGCGCAGAAATATACCTATATATGCTGAGCTATATGCCGAATTTCCAATTTAACATATATAGTCAATATTTATTATATGCAATATGTGAAAAACTTTTCACTGCATAGTAATTATACTTTCTGTGCAGCCACAAAATGCAAAGAGACATCTTTGAATAATAACCTATGGCTGTTTAAGATGCTAAAAAGGTCTGATATACCATATTCAACATATATAAATAAAAATACGATAAATTTCTCTAAAAAAAAAGGATTTTTAGATTTTGTGGCGAATAATAACCTATAAAAGGTAATGAAAAATCTGGGCAAAGGATTTGCATGCAAATGCAGAACAAACGGGGGGCATTTCCCAGACCACATCATTAGTTTACGGAAGGTGGTACAGAGATGGAAATTACAGATATTAGAATCAGAAGGATCGAATCAGAAGGGAAAATGAAAGCTGTTGTGTCTGTCACATTTGACAATGAATTTGTAGTACATGACATTAAAATCATTGAAAGTCAAAGTGGGCTGTTCATTGCAATGCCAAGCAGGAAAACACCAAGCGGTGAATTCAGAGATATTGCCCATCCAATTCACTCAGAGGCTCGCACAAATATTCAATCTGCAATCTTGGAAAGATACCATACAATGCTGATTGAAGAAGAGACAACAGGAGCAGGTGCAAACAGTTCAGAAACAGAAGAAGACTAAGAATAACGAATGATAAAGCGCTTATAACACTATAAGCGCTTATATTTTTGCATTTCTGGCAATTCGATTTCTAACAATTCAACTACCTGTAAATGTAATCAAATTTGCATGTTGAAAATTAAGACTAAACATGAGAGAATGTTAAAGGCTTGATAACAATATATTGTTTTAACAACAGAAGCGACTGGGCAAGCAAATGCAGTTCGCTGAAATATTTTATCACGGATAAATCAGAATCCCCCATCTCTTACTACCTTGTTCACGAAAGCGAAAGTGTAGGTGCGGGGGATGAATGATTAAATAGCAGTTAAAAAGATATGTTCAGATTATATAGGTAACAGCGAAAGGGGTCCTCAATATGGAGTCTTTCTATGCTGTCGTATCAGCAGGTGGGGTTGAATCCCGGATTCGACCTGAAAAGGCTAATGTTACCCATAAAATAGGTGGGAAGCATATGATAAATTGGGTTATAGATGCTGTAAAAGAAGCAGGTGCATCTAAAATTATTGTAGCTGGCGGGCAAAATAGCGAGCAGATTGATTCATACCCATCAGAGGATTTAACTATTACGAGCGGTTCTGGTATAATAGAAGTTGAGCATGGATTAATTCAGGCAGCGTCTTTTTTTGAAGATAAAAAGGGATCATGTCTGTTTATTTGTGCTAATAAACCATTAGTAACCTCAAAAACAATCAATAAATTATTTGTGTCTCATTGTAACGGAAAAAACGCAATGACTATATTAGTATCTGATCAAACACAGATGCCGGATAAAAGCTTTAATTTATGTAATTTGGATGAAACAAATGAAAGTAAGAAAATGTATCTCGAACAGCTAAAAAAAGCAATAAAGGAATCTGATATTTTATTTATTGAATTTGAATGGCTTGAAAGAGCCATAAAAGTGCTTTATGCACGGAACAACAAAGACATTGATAACAAAAATAGTGATGCTCGAGAACTGAATGGGAAAGATATGATTAATCAGGATAGTGATAACCAAAGCCATAATAATTTGGATTGGAACAAAAAGAATCAGATGGATCAGAATTGGAATAACCAAAAACAAAAAAGCTATAACATAAGTAAAGAAGCATTTATAGAAAGTGCAATCACTGAAATTCTTAACAACAAAGGAACAATCGGTATAGATACTCCAGATTCTGCAGATGAGTGTTTTTGTGTAAATGACAGAATTGATCTGAACCATGCCCAGAAAATTGCAAATAATCGTATAATAGAAAGACATATTAAGAATGGAGTTACATTCCTTAATCCAGAAAACTGCATTGTTGAGGATAGTGTAGCAATTGGCTATAATACACTTATATATCCCGGCACAATTCTTGAGGGCAGCACCTCGATAAAAGAAAATTGTGTCATAGGGCCAAACACTTCGTTGAAAAATGTTTGTACCGGAAATCGTGTTACCATTACGAATTCAGTGGTAATTGACAGCTTTGTTGATGATGACACAAAGGTGGGGCCTTTTGCCTATCTCCGCCCTGGAAGCAGGATAGGGAAAAATGTAAAAATAGGTGATTTTGTCGAAATAAAAAAATCAAGCGTCGGAGACGATACAAAAATATCTCATCTAACTTATGTTGGGGATGCAGAAATCGGTAAAAATGTAAATATGGGCTGTGGCGTTGTTGTAGTGAATTATGATGGACAGCACAAAAATAAAACAATTGTTGGGGATAACAGCTTTATTGGATGTAATGTAAACCTGGTTTCTCCGGTTGAAGTAAAACCAAATGCGTTTATTGCAGCGGGCTCAACAATTACAGAAGATGTACCGGAATATTCCCTTGCCATTGCCAGAAGCCGGCAGACAATTATAAACGATTGGGTTATAAAAAAGGGCAAGGTTAGAGGTACTAAAGTTGATTAGAAGAAGATAATTGAGTAAGGGACAAATCGATTAGATAAACAAAGATCGATTAAAAGACAAAACGATTAGAAAATCAGAAGACAAACAGAAGAACAAAACCATTAGAGGATCAAAATTGATTAGTGGATCAAAATTGGTTAGAGAAAATAAGGACCATTAGAGAAAAGCAACATATTTAAAAGAACTAAAGCCGAAATGTAACATATGGAGGTTAATATAAAATGAATTTGCATGGAAAAGACATTAAGCTATTTGCTGGAAATTCGAATATTCAGCTTGCTGAGGAGATTGCGACAAAAATCGGGTTGCCTCTTGGGGCTTCCAGTGTCGGACGCTTCAGTGACGGAGAAATAGCAATATCTATTAATGAGGTGGTTCGTGGCTCGGATGTTTTTATAATTCAATCTACGTGTCCGCCGGTTAATGATAATCTTGTAGAGCTCCTGATTCTTATAGATGCGTTAAGAAGAGCATCTGCAGGCAGGGTTACTGTTGTTATGCCTTATTATGGTTATGCTCGGCAGGACAGAAAGGTCAAGGCAAGAGATCCGATCTCTGCAAAGCTTGTGGCAAACCTTATAACCACTGCAGGAGCAGACAGGGTTTTAACCATGGATCTTCACGCCACTCAGCTTCAGGGCTTTTTTGATATTCCGCTTGATCAGCTGATGGGTACGCCGATAATTGCACAATACATAACCGAGACATTTGACCGTCTTGAGGATGTAGTTGTTGTTTCTCCTGATGTGGGCAGTGTATCCCGCTCTAGAAAGTTCGCAGAAAAACTTGAGGCTCCTTTGGCAATCATCGACAAACGGCGACCGAAAGCAAATGTATGTGAAATCATGAATATTATTGGTGATGTTCGTGGTAAAAAAGCAATACTGGTAGATGATCTTATTGACACTGCAGGAACGATAGTCAGTGCGGCAAATGCTCTGATGGACATTGGCGCCTCGGCGGTCTATGCTTGTTGCACTCATGGGGTTCTGTCCGGATCAGCTATAGAGAGAATTAAAAATTCCCCTATAAAAGAGCTGGTTACATTAAACACCATACCCCTTCCTAAGGAAAAGCAAATTGATAAAATAACTGTGTTGTCGGTAGCAGATGTTTTTGCCGAAGCTATAGAACGAATATATGGCGATATATCAATTTCAACCTTGTTTACACAGCAGTAACGGAAAAAGTGTCCAGGCACATTCTTTACTATGGAACCACGTTGGGAAAAGTTTGCTAAAAAGCAGACTTTTTCTGTTAGTTGAAAATATGCGAAGAGGTGGGGACATCTAAGCCTCGTTATAATTATTTAAGCGGATTGTGAAATATGGAGGAGCGTAATGTTCATAATTGCAGGTCTTGGAAATCCCGGACGAGAATATGATAGAACAAGACATAACATTGGATTTGAATGCATGGATTATTTGTCTGCGTTATACCGTATTCCTGTTACTAAATCCAAGTTTAAAGCGCTTGTTGGTGAAGGTATAATACAAGGTGAAAAAGTTGTTCTTTTAAAGCCACAGACTTATATGAACAACAGCGGTGAGGCGTTGCGTGCGGCAATGGATTTTTACAAGCTTGAGCCTCAAAAACTGATAGTAATTTATGATGATGCTGATTTGGATTCGGGTGTTATCCGCATTCGACCAAAAGGAAGTGCAGGAACCCATAATGGCATGAGATCAATTATTTGCCATTTAGGTACTGAAGATTTTCCACGCATACGTGTTGGTATTGGAAAGCCGGAACCGCCACAGGACATGGTATCTTATGTTTTAGGAAAGCATAATCCTACTGAGGAAAAAATATTGTACGAAGCTGTTGAAAAAGTGGCTTTCGCTTTAGGAGAGATTATTGTTGCGGGTATTGAAATGGCAATGAGTAAATGTAATGGATAGAGTAGTTCGGTTAGAACTCATTAGAGTGAGTGTAGATATCTAAAGAGCAAAAAACCTCATATAGTACCTTTTTGCTATAAAACATCAAATAGAAACCAAGAGTTTGGTGTTTTACAGCTGCAAGGTTTCGCTATTTTGTCGTGGGCGAAGTTTATTTTAGAAATTTTTAGAGAGAATGCAAATATCTAAAGAGTAAAAAACCTCATATATATTGGTAATAGGAGTGTTTTATGAATAGCATCGAGTGGAGTAAATGGGATGAAATAAATAAAATAGAATCTGATATACAAGCTGGTGCTTCAATTGCAATTGATGGTCTTTCCGATACCCAGAGACATCATATGTTCTACTCTCTTGTTTCAAAAGCACAGAAAAAGGCGGTTTATGTTTCGGCAAATGATTTGCAGGCGAGAAAGGCTTATAAGAATTTTCAAAGCCTTTTTGGTGATGGTGTAATATACTTTTCACCTCGGGAGAAGATGCTGTACGATGTTGAAGCCAAAAGCCACGAACAGTCATATCAAAGAATAGAGTGCCTTAACCGTCTGCTTTCTGACGATTACACGATAGCAATATTTTCATGTGAATCACTTCTTGATTTATATATGCCTGCAGATGAGTTTCGTAATGGCTTTTTATATCTTAAAACAGGTAACAGTATAAAGCTTGGGGAGGTTATTTCAAAGCTTATAGATATGGGCTACGAAAGGGAACAGCAGGTGGAAGGTCGTGGGCAGTTCGCTGTCAGAGGTGGTATTCTTGATGTTTTCCCGATACAGCTTCAAAAACCTGTGAGAATTGAGTTGTTTGATATTGAAATTGATTCAATACGAGTTTTTGAAACAGATAGTCAAAGATCCGTCGACACGCTTGAATATATAGACATTTATCCCGCAAGAGAGTTCATGGTTTCAAAAGAAAATGCCGGGGAGATTGTAAAAAGGGTTAATAATGAGCTTAAAGATATGGTTTCCGGTATGCGGGATAAAGCGGTTATTGATTCTTTAAATACCAGATTTACAGAATATATTGATAAGCTAAAAAATGCTGAAAACTTTCCGGGTATAGATAAATTTATACCATACTTCTATGAAAAAACTCACCATATTTTTGAATATATTAATGTTCACAATCTTATATTAATGGAGGACATAGCTAGGCTTAAGCAAAGGCTTGGTAACGTTCTTGAAGAGCATAACCGCCAATGTGAGATCCTCTTTGAAAAAGGGATGCTCCTCCCTGGGTCATATTCAATGTATTTGGAGCCGGACGAGCTTCCCGAAAGGCTTGAGAAATATCAGACAGTCTATATGAATAGTCTGGGTGAAGCTGAGCCCATGACTTACATTAAAAGGAGATATTTATTACGAGGCCAAAATATCGAGCCTTACCACGGACAATTTCCTCAAATGAAAAAGGAAATACGGGAATGGCTGAGCAAAGGATACCTTGTAACTGTGCTGGCTACGTCTGAACAAAGAAGTGACGGTCTAAAAAAGCTTTTTGAGCAGGAGGACATCCGTGTAATTACGGAATATCCCAAGGAGCATATTCCCTGTGTTGTGCTAAAACATGGGAGCCTTGAAAATGGTTTTGTTTATCCCGAAATAAAATGGGTGGTTGTCTGTGAAAGTGATATTGGCGAAAGCAAAAAAAGAAAAGTAAGTCCCCAGTTTAAAGAAAGCAGAAAAATAAATGTTTTCACGGATCTGAAGGTTGGAGACTTTGTTGTTCATCAGACACATGGAATTGGTCTTTACACAGGAATTGAATCGCTGGTGGTTGAAAAGGTTAAAAAAGAGTACCTGAAAATAGAATACAGAGACGGCGGGTTTCTGTATATTCCAACCACACAGATTGATCTTATACAAAAATATATCGGTGTTGAGGGAAAAACCCCAAAAGTCAACAAATTAGGTGGCTCGGAATGGACAAAAGCAAAGAAGAAGGTTAAGGAGTCACTGAAAGAGCTTGCCATAGAGTTAATTCGTCTAGAAGCAGAGCGAAATGCAAAAAAAGGCTTTGAGTACTCATCTGATACGGTATGGCAGAAGCAATTCGAGGAAATGTTCGAATGGGATGAAACAAATGATCAGCTAAGGTGTACGGAAGAAATTAAAAAAGACATGGAATCGCCTCAAATAATGGATCGACTGCTCTGCGGAGATGTGGGATACGGAAAAACAGAAGTAGCGCTCAGGGCGGTGTTTAAAGCAGCTATGGACGGCAAACAATCTGCATTCCTGGTTCCTACAACAGTGCTGGCTTCCCAGCATTTTGAAACCTTCAAGAAGCGTTTTGGGTCATTTCCGGTAACAGTCGATATGTTAAGCCGGTTCCGTACCGACAGCGAAGCAAGAAAAATCATAAAAGAATTGAAAACAGGTCGCATTGATGTGGTTATAGGAACCCATAAGCTTTTTAATAAGGAAATAAGGTTTAAGGACTTAGGCCTATTAGTAATTGACGAGGAGCAGAGGTTTGGAGTAGGGCATAAAGAAAAAATAAAAAGCCTGTACCCGCAAGTTGACATATTAACTCTATCAGCAACGCCAATTCCACGAACTCTTCATATGTCCCTAACGGGAATACGGGACATAAGCACAATAGAAGAGCCTCCGGAGCAAAGATATCCGGTGCAGACCTATGTGTTGGAATACCGGGATGATATTATAGAGGATGCAGTTATAAGAGAGCTGGCAAGAGAGGGGCAGGTTTTTTACCTGTTCAATCGTGTTAAAGGAATTCAAGCAAGGGCATCAAGGCTACAGGAGATGTTTCCTCAGGCAAAGGTCGGCTATGCTCACGGACAGATGAGTGAACGGCAACTGGAGAGAATTATTCTGTCATTTATTAATAAAGAGTTTGATATATTGGTCTGCACAACTATCATTGAATCGGGTATTGATATGCCCAATGTTAACACGATTATTGTAGAGGATGCGGATAGACTTGGTCTTGCACAGTTATACCAGCTCCGTGGGAGAGTTGGTCGTTCTAACCGGCTTGCATATGCCTATTTAACCTACCGAAAAGACAAGGTTTTAAATGAAGTAGCGGAAAAAAGGTTAAAGGCAATTCGTGAATTTACAGAGTTTGGATCAGGCTTTAAAATAGCAATGCGGGATTTACAGATCAGAGGAGCGGGAAACCTTTTAGGACCTCAGCAACACGGACATATGGAAGCTGTCGGATATGATACTTATGTTAAGCTATTAGAGGAGACTATTAAAGAGCTGAAAGGCTTAAAAGTAAGAGAAGAAAATGAAGTATTTATTGAATTCATGCTGGATGCTTACCTGGATTCGAATTATATTCAAGACGAGCAGTCAAGACTGGATATGTATAAAACCATAGCTGCAATTGAAACTGAAGATGAAGCTATGGATGTTTGCGATGAGTTGATTGATCGCTACGGAGAGATACCAAAGGAAACCTCAAATCTTATTGAAATTGCTTTAGTTAAAAGTTTAGCAGGATCATGTGGCTTTAACATGGTGAGACAGAAGGACGATACAGTTATGCTGTTTATATCCGATCAAACCGCTCTGCCATTGTCCTTGTTAAGTGAGCTTATCCAGGGTAATAAAGGCAGATTGATGTTTTCAGCAGGTAAAACCCCATATCTCTCGCTTAAAGCAAAGGGAATGGAGCCTCAAGCAATGTTGGATAATATTAAGATTCTATTACAGGACATACAAAAATTGCAGTCCCGGGTATAATTGATTATAATAAAGTTGAATTCAACGCAAAATATTATGATTGCTTCCCAGAAAGTCGTGAAACGACTTTTTCCTGCAGGAAGTTGCAGCTTACTGCAACTTGGTGCAATCACAATATGGTTAACCAGCCTTCTGGTTAACCAACCTTCTTTTGAAGGCTGATGAAATTTAAGATATATTAAATTTCATCAAAAAGTCACGAAGTGACTTTTTCTGGGTGATAATCATATTATGATTTGTCGGAATACGTTTTTTGATTATTTATCAAAATGCTTGCAGTGCGTTGCACACAAAACGCGTAAGGAAGGCGCTTTGGCGCCCATGGCGTATTTTGCAAGCAAAAACGCGGTTTGGCGCACAATTCGCGCAAGCGCTCATTGAATGTATGCAAAACCGTATGCGGGTTATATATACTTATTTGACATTACATATAAACCACAAGGTGGAATTTATGAAGAAAATTTTAGTAATTATAATTGTTATAGCTCTTTTGGGACTGGGTATCGGGTATTTTATCTATGAATCCGGTAGCTATGTTGCGAAAGTAGGCAATGAAAAAATTGAAAACCATGAATATATGTTTTTTTTACTTGCTCAAAAAATAACAACTGAGTCTGAAGCCGGAGCAACAACAGATCAAGAGAAAGAACAACTGTGGGAAAATCCGGTCGAAGGCGAGGACCCTATTGTTGTTGTTATAAATCAAGCCTTGGAAAATGCAAAAGAGTTTAAAATTCAGTTAATCAAAGCAAAACAGGCGAAATTTAAGCTATCTGAGCAGGAGCGGAAGGATATTCAGGCGTATCTTGATAATATGCTCAAAAACGAAAGCAATGTTGCCTATGTGAAAAATGATTTAGGGCTTACATTAGCCCAATTTAAGGATATTGTATGGAAATCAGAGCTGGCAGGCAGCTATGCGTATTACCTTATGGAACAGAATAGTGATGCATACCCTGTTACTGACGAAGAAGCAAAAGCTTTTTATGAGGAAAACAAAAGCTATATTGATGAGGTTACAGTGCGGCATTTGCTTATTTTAACCGATGGCTTAACTGAAGAACAGAAAAATGAGAAAAAAATATTTGCAGACGGTTTGCTTACCAGAATAAAAGATGGTGAAGACATGACAGCTCTAGTCAGGGAGCATTCTGAGGATACCGATTCTAAAGAAAGTGACGGTCTTTATTCTTATACATATAGTGATGAGTTGTTTGAGAAGGAAGTTGCCGACTGGGCATTTGGTGCAGAACTCGGTGATGCCGGAGTTGTTGAAACTCAATACGGTATTTATGTTTTAAGGCTTGAGAATAAAAAAGGTTTTGAAGATAAAAAAGCACAAATTACCAGCACTCTAAAATCTCAAAAGCTTAATGAGTTTTATTACGGTCAACTTGAGGAATGGAAAAACAATCCTGAATATAATCTTATAAAAAATGAAAACGTATTGAATAAATTAGCAGAAAGCGTTTTTTCTAAGTAAAAGTTCGTTACAAATACTTGCACATCGACCCACATAACCACTCGCTATTTTCCGGGAATCTCTGATAGCAAAGTTTTCTAAAGTAAAAGTTTTTAACGAATACCTTTGCATTCTTAGGTTTTTTAAGCTTCTTGGGGGAGCGTTCCAGTAACTTGGGTAATCCTTCTTGGGGGAGCGTTCCAGTTGGTACGCTCCTTTTGTACGCTCCGGATTTGCTGGATTTTGCAAGCAAAATCCTTTAATCCCGCATAGGGTGCATAGGCGAGCAGCAAGCTTTAGCTTGCGACCAGCCTCGTTGAAATGGCTGGTCGCAAACTTCGTTTGCTGCTCGCCC
>DAIPML010000378.1:0-2509 GCA_036768735.1 Clostridiales bacterium
TCTGGGCGGAGTGGATATTTTCATTAACAGTGCCGCATTAACGAACCGTAAGCCGGTGCTGGAAATGACGAATGAAGAATGGCTTTCGATTATAAATACAAACCTGAACGGGGCCTTTTACTTAGGCCGTGCTGTTGCAAAGCAGATGATCCAGCAAGAGCGCGGCGGGAAAATTATATATATTGTTTCGACAGGTGCATATCGTGCATCTATTAACTTTGGTGCATACAGTGCCAGTAAAGCCGGAGTTGTAATGCTGATGAAAACACTTGCTCTGGAGCTTGCGCAATATAAAATATGTGTAAATGCCATTGCACCTACAGCCACCGACACTCGCTTTACTTACGACTACTATGCAAAAAATCCAGACAAGAAGAAAGCAGTAATTCAAAATCATCCTTTTGGTCGCATAGCAGTACCTGAAGATTATATGGGTACAGCAATATATTTATCATCTGCAGCTTCAGATTTTGTAACAGGCGAAATGGTTGTTGTGGACGGTGGAAAAACAGCAAAATGACAGATAGCTCGTGATACTAAAATATAGTACTTATAGTACTCGAACAGATGTAATTCTTTGTTGGATTATAGGAGGTTATATAATGGACTTTTCCTTTCGCGGTGTAGAATTTCACTCAAACAGGATATGGCAATTGGCTCAGGTTGAGCAAGCGATGGACTTTATGCAGCGTTTTTCAATGAACGCTCTGATTTTTCATCAAAACGATCTTATTGATCAATTAGTGTTCCCTTTAAAGTATTTCTCCGATGATCTAATGTGGAAAAGATGGCCTGTCAGGATGCACACAATATATAACAACCGTAAATACATCAATAAAATAATTAGAGACGCTGGGCGCAGGAATATTGACCTATATCTTGAGGTTAAGGAAATATCCTTTCCTGATTCCATGCTGGAGCTTATTCCAAAGCTGCGAAATACCGACGGTACTATTTGTCCAAATAACCCGTTTTGGATAGATTTAGCCACGGAAAGAATTGAGGAACTATGTGAAGCTGTTCCCGGACTTGCCGGCATAATTGTGAGCCTTGGCACAAGAGAAAGCAAGGTTTCTATTTCAGCAGGAGAATGCCACTGTGAGCGTTGCCAAAATACTTCCCGTGAAAATTGGTATTATGAAATAATGAAAGCTCTTTACGAGCCTTTGAATAAGTCTGGTAAAAAGCTTATTGTACGCGACTTTTCTTATACGGCTCTTGACCAAAGCATGATAGTACAAGCTGCTAAACGCTGTTCACCTGATATTGCTATTGCTTTGAAGGTCACGCCTCATGATTTTTATCCCACCTTCCCCACCAACCCTAAAATAGGTCATGTGGGTCAGCAGCCCCAATATGTTGAATTCGATACATGGGGTCAGTTTTACGGCATGGGTGTCTTTCCGGCAAGCATAGCGGGCGATATAAAAAGCCGTTTGATTGAATGCCGTAAAAAAGGAGTTAATGGGGTTTGGTTTCGTACCGACTGGGAAGTAATGTATGAGTCGAGTGTGGCTAACTCCCTCAATATGTTGAACCTCTATGCGGGTGCAATGCTGTCTTCTGATACTGATACCAAGCTTGACGACATTTATCGCACATGGGCGGAAAATGGAATCTCATCCCCGATGCAATCCGGCTCATATCTTGGAAAATTAGTAAAACCAACAAATCCTGAAGCTTATAAATTTTTACGTGCATTTATGGAAGCATCCTGGTTAGTAATGGTTAAATCCAGCTATGTCAGAGGGCATGTTTTCATGGAAGATTGCCAGACACCGGATACTTTAAAAAAGGCATATGATATGATGGTTAACATCCACGGACGGGATCAGTGGGAGCCTGGCGCGTCAAAGCTAGTTGAAGCAACAAAGGAAAATATAAAAATTATTCTTGAGGAAAAGACAGAAGCAAAGGAATTGTTATCAAAGCTCCCGGAGATTTTAAATGTAGAGCAGCTTGGACTTCCTCTTGAAACTGTTGAAGAGCTTGAGATAATGATGGATTTATATAACTATTATGTTTATGCAATTGATGTTAGCGCCAAAGCATGCTTTTTAACACAGTGTGCGATAAATGATTCTTCAACAGAAAACATTGAAGCTGCTAAAAAAACTCTACCTGAGCTTATTGAGTGCAAGGAACGTATAATTAAAAGACTTGAAGGCACAGAATATCCCCATTATATTTATTGGCTTTTGGATGAATCCCGTCTCGAAAAGCTGCATGAAGATCTAAGCAGACTTTTGTAGCACTCCATTGTTCTTTTTCGGTAAAAACCTATGGATGAAAAAACCAAAATATTTAAAACCAAAGCGGGCTTGCCCACACCTCAATATAGGAACTCACAGATGCAAAACATAAATATTCTTGTTTTTTATTAATGTTTTGCATCAGTAAGTTACTAAATAAGTTGAACATTTTTCTAATGCTGTGCCTTCGCAAAAACACCTGCCCCATCTGTTATTTGCTCGTCACAGCATAAGTAAAATTAAGTTCAACTTATATA
>DAIPML010000031.1:0-2212 GCA_036768735.1 Clostridiales bacterium
AGAATGTAATTAGTTTTATAGAGATTTATGATTAATCAACGAGCAATAATAGTGAGTTTGTAAAAAAACACTTGCTTAATAGTAATTTGAATTTTGATATTGTAAATTGGATTATTGTGCAAATTCTATGGACTCATATTTTTCGGGTTGATATGTTCCCTTAAACCTAAAAAACCATTGATATGTTTCTTCCAACCTTAAGAACGCCAAATAACTGCTGATATGTTTCAATGAACCTCGACATCAATAATGGCGTCTCGACCCATGTTGAGTGTTGCATATAGATGCAAAGGGGAAAGAGCAAGTGTATAAAAGTACTTGAAATAAAGCGAGTCATATTTTAAAATGAACCATTACATTGTTTTTGAGCATGGACTGTTCGATTATGAAAAAGAAAACCCTAACCTTGAGGAAAAGGCTGAACAGTGATTACTCTTGCTATTTGACAAAAAACAGAAGTAGTGCTAAGCTAATGGTAATTTAATAAGGAGGGCAGATGCACCTTATGGGTATTATTCGTATTCGCAAATAAAGACGTACTGAATTAAAGGAAGTAAGAAACCTTTGATTTCGTGCGCCTTTTTGTGATTCAAGTAATAATCAAGAGAGGTGTATTTTTGTGCCTAAAATTATACATTCGCCTGTTTGGGCGTCACAGAACTTTTTGACTTCATCGTTCACAATAAAGAAAATTATCAATCTGTCGAGCATCTGTAAGTCAGATCATGTTGTCGAGATTGGAGCCGGTAAAGGACATATCACAGAAAAACTAATTAATAAAAGTGGTAAGGTAACTGCCATCGAGATAGACCATAGCCTTTATAGTAAATTGTCCGAAAAATACAAAGGAGTACCAGGTTTAAGGCTTGTTTGCTGTGATTTCATGAGCTGGAATTTGCCAAGAACCCCTTATAAGGTATTTGCAAATATCCCTTTTAACAGAACCACAAGTATCATCAGGAAACTGACTGGCAGTAATAACCCGCCTGAGGAGGCGTGGCTTGTTATCGAAAAAGGTGCAGCAAAGCGATTTATGGGCAAACCAAATGAAACAAGTTTCTCGCTAAATTTGAAGTTGTTTTTCGACTGCGAAATAAAATATTATTTTTGTAGAGAAGATTTTCACCCTTCTCCGTCTGTTGACGCTATTTTGTTTCATATAAAAAAGAAAGCTGTTCCCGATATATCCCCAAAAGATCGTAGTTCTTTTAATCGCTTTATTATGAACTGTTTATCAAAACCTGATGGGATATTTACAGTATTAACGAAAAAACAGATATCCACAGCATTTAAAATGGAGGGACTTCCAAGAGATATTCCTTGTTCTGGTGAAATGCTATATATACAATGGCTCTGCCTTTTTCGGTGTTTTAGGAAATATGGTAAAGGTACAAAATAAACATCGTTGATGAAATACACGTACCATTTGCTTTGGCATAGCAAAACTGGCACATGTGCAATTTAAATTGAAAAGAACAATTGATAAATATCATCAAATATAATTAACTTCTTTTTCAATTTTTATTGTTTTACTTGATTTATATGTTGGAAACAAATAGAATAATCTTGTTAAATGTGAAGATTACATTTGATGATGAAATTAAAAATTGATGAATTACAGATTCACTATTATGCCTCTGTTAATAAGCTGCATAATAAATAGGTTTCTTAACATACACTAGATAGGGCTGGAGACCACTCATGTGTAAAAACTAGTACGTATAAACTAAACTTTCTTAAAGTGATTTATACGTTTACCTTCTCAGCATAATGCTGTCGCTGATGTGATATCAGCTAAGCATGACGGTTACAGCGTTTCGAATTACTGTTAACAAGCAGATGTGAGGAAGTTATGTAATAAATCTTAACCTTTATTCAGCTTATTTATCTCGACGGGAGGAAAAACTATGGAGCTTCAGAAGAAAATTGATATCGCAAGACGAGAGCTGCTTGATCTATCTCTTAGGAATCCGCTTCTCAATTTCAGGACTTTAAAGAAAAAGGGACTTAATATTACCGATGAAAAATCTGTGGAAGTTTACAGACTTCTTGTAGATAATGGCAAATCAATGTCCTTCTTAAGTGAGGAAAGTATTGTTCAAAAACCTGAAACCGGAGCCATGGAGCATATTGAACCGGTTACAACATCTGAAAACGAGACTTTAGAGAGCATTGAGTTAGCTGAAAAGCCTGAAATTGTTACGGTTGAAAC
>DAIPML010000031.1:2312-18474 GCA_036768735.1 Clostridiales bacterium
AGACTTTAGAGAGCATTGAGTTAGCTGAAAAGCCTGAAATTGTTACGGTTGAAACTACGAATTCGGGGAACATTGCGTCAGTTGAAAAGCTTGAAGCCAGTACCGGAAGCGTGGAGCAGCCTGTGCTGACTGAAACCGGTTCCGAAACCAATAATCATCTTGCACTGACCGCAACTCAAAAAACCGAACCCACACAGTATATTAAGACGATTAAAGAACTTAAAGACGAAAGCCAGCAGTATCTTGAGCTGCTGAATAAGTCATACAGTGATTTAAAAATTCAAACGAGATACAGCGAAAAAGAACTACAGGAAAGGCTTTTAAACACTCAGCACACAGCCAAAACCTTTATTGAAGAGCGTGGTGTCAACACACTTTTTATTGCCCTTGGAATGTTGTTGTGGGAAGAGGAGGGGAAGTCCGACAAAAAATATCGCGCACCTCTTATATTAATCCCTGTCTCACTAACCCGCTCAAACGCCCGGGAACGCTTTCTTTTAACTTATTCAAACGAGGATATTCAATTTAATGTGTCACTGGCTGCAAAACTCTTGAATGACTTTCACATTCAAATTGATTCAGAGGTTGAAGAGCTATATATTGAAGCATATTTTCAGCATATTCGAAGCGCAATAGTAAGCCGTCCGAGTTGGGAGGTTGCTGAAAATGAAATAGCATTAGGCTTCTTTTCATTCGGTAAATATCTTATGTACCTCGATCTTGATTCCACTCGCTGGCCAACAGATTCCCGCTTTTTCAACAACGATATATTAAAAGCGCTTCTTATTGATGGTTTTCATGAGAGCCAAAGTGAAATTTCAGATGATGCATATATCGATCCATTTATCATACCCAAAGAAAACTATCAGGTAGTGGATGCGGATGGTTCTCAAACCCTTGCCATACTGGATATCCTTTCAGAGCGAAACCTGGTTATTCAAGGACCTCCGGGCACCGGTAAATCACAGACTATAACAAATATCATAGCCGAATGTGTCGCACGAGGTAAAAAGGTTTTATTCGTTTCTGAAAAGCTTGCAGCTCTAGAGGTCGTTAAAAGACGCCTTACGAATGTAGGCTTAGGCGACGTATGTTTAGAGCTTCACAGCCAAAAAGCCAACAAGAAAGAGCTTCTTGCAGAGCTACAAAAAACTATGGAGCTCGGGGTTCCGAAAACAAATAATATCGATAACAGGTTCAGCGAATATGTCAAGCTTCGGGAAGAGCTTACAGGTTACTGCAAATATATTAATGATCCCGTGCTTCCATCAGGGCTAACGCTCATACGAATATACGGTAAACTGTTAGTCCTTAAAGAATTATCTGACTCAAACGGATTACAACTCCCCAGAGTAAAAATCCCGGACATAGATAAGCTTAATGATATTGAATTTGAAACAAAGCTGCAAAAAGTAAAAGAGATGCAAAGCCATGTGAAGAAGATGGGGGTGCCTAATGAGCATCTTTATCGGGGTATGTCTCTCTCAATGGTTTTACCTGCAAAGATGGACATAATCCATGACAAGGTAATTAAATTACATGCTGCTTTTGAAAATTTGATTTTCATACTTGATGAGTTAGGCTCTCAGCTAAGTTTCAGCCCTAATATATTTAATGATGCAAAAAGGTTAGCACAAACTCTGGAGCTTTACGCTGCAAAACCTGAAATAACCGGGTTTATTGTTCAAAACCCACGTTGGGAAAGTGAAGCAGAAAAAATAAAAAAACTTGTCCAGGATGGAATTAGAATAAAAGAAATATACGCGAAAAATCAAAATCTCATTATGGATGAAATATACAGTCAGGATCTTTTAGAGACACGACGCATAATCGCTTCCAATAAGGGAAAATTTTTAAAATTCCTATCCTCAGATTATAAAAATGCAGTTAAATATATTGAAGGTTTCTTCAAAACTCCTCAAAAAGTAACACCCGACAAATTACTGCAGATTTCTGATGATGTTTTGGAGTATAGCCGCTTAAAGCATTCTATTGAAAACACTATGCCATTATATCAAGAGCTTTTCCTATCCCATGCAAATGGTTATTGGGAAACAAACTGGCATCATCTCAAGGCAGCAATAGACTTTATTATTAAACTGCATCAAGGAATCTCCTCCGGAAGCTATGTCAGTGAAATATTGCCTGTCATACATAATATATCTGTTATGGACAGTGTTATGAAGCTTCTTCCGTCTCTTTTAGATGGTCTTACTAATTTTCCGGAAGCGTTAAATCAGTTTAACACAGAAGCAGGAATGAAGCCGGGAACCGGTATTAATTTGGATTCAGATGATTTTGCAACTATTTCCGAAAAGATCTCCGGTTGGGAAGACGGCATTGAATCAATATTTGACATGGCAGCCTTTAACCAGTATTCTGATGAGCTTAAAAAGCTGGGACTTGTTGAAATTGTTGAGCTTTCTGAGGTTTGGAGATCAGCAGGCGATTTTATATCAAACGTTTTAGAGAATGAACGACTGCAATCACTTTTAGCAAAAGCATATAATGAAAGACCTGAATTGGCTCGTTTCGATAGCATGCAGCATAAGCAGAAAATTGAAAGATTTAATGAATTAGATTTGACTTTCATGAGCAGTAATATCTCAAGGATTTTGTATGAGCATTATGTTAACAAACCCAAACCGGGCAATAGCAGCCAAGGGCAAATTGGCATATTACTTCGTGAATTTCAAAAAAAGTCCAGACACATGCCAATCCGCAAACTTATGACCAGAGCCGGCAATATTATTCAATCTTTGAAACCTGTTATGATGATGAGCCCGCTATCCATTGCTAACTTTATTGAACCGGGGCAGTTGAGCTTCGATATAGTTATATTTGACGAAGCGAGTCAGGTGAGACCTGTTGAGGCATTTGGCGCACTTATGCGCTCTATGCAAGCGGTTGTCGTGGGTGACAGTCAACAGATGCCCCCGTCCAATTTCTTCGACAAAACCATTGATGCGGGCAGTAATGATGAGGATGAAGACTATATCGGTGATGTGGAAAGCATCCTTGGGCTGTTTTTGGCACAAAATGCCCCACAGCGTATGCTCAGGTGGCATTACCGCAGCAAACACGAATCTCTTATAGCTGTATCAAATAAAGAATTTTATAAAAACAAGCTTGTGGTTTTCCCATCATGTGTGCAGGATCCTGAAAATATGGGGATAGTGTTTCATTATTTAAAGGATACAATTTACGACAGAGGAAGCACCCAAACAAATCAGGAGGAGGCAAAAATTGTCGCAGAGCATGTAATGCGCCATGCAAAAGAGCATCCGGAACTGACATTGGGTGTTGCAGCTTTCAGCATCCAGCAGATGCAGGCTATTATAGACCGTCTTGAAATTATGAGAAGAATTGATCCGTCGGCCGAACGCTTTTTCCAATCTCACCCCGAGGAACCTTTCTTTATAAAAAACCTTGAAAACGTTCAGGGGGATGAGCGCGATATTATCTTTATAAGTGTTGGATATGGCAAGGATAAGGATGGTATGCTTACAATGAGCTTTGGTCCTTTAAACCGCGACGGCGGGGAACGGCGCCTTAATGTTCTTATTACCCGCGCAAGGCAAAAATGCGAGGTTTTTTCAAACATAACGGGAGATGATATTGATTTAAACCGTTCTCAATCCCGTGGAGTCGCCTGTCTTAAAACATTCTTAAACTTTGCCGAAAAGGGAACTATGGATATGCCCAGGGACACAGAACGGGAAGCAGAATCCGAATTTGAACTACAGGTTTATGACAAACTAATTGAGAAGGGTTATACCGTACATCAGCAGGTTGGGTGCGCAGATTTTTATATTGATTTATCGATAGTTCATCCGGATGAACCTGGAAAATATCTTCTGGGGATTGAATGTGACGGTGCTTCTTACCATAGTGCACGTTCCTCAAGGGACAGAGATCGTTTAAGGCAGGCCGCACTGGAAAGAAAGGGCTGGAACATATATCGAATCTGGAGTACTGACTGGTTTAAGAGCCCGAATACTGAGTTGGCTAAGCTGGAGCAGCATATTACAAAGCTTCTTGAAAAAAAGGATATTGAAAAAACCGTTGATCTTCCTGAGAAAAAACCGATTCAGATTGAGCGTGAAGAAGTAAGTCTTGCGGATGATGAAGTTTGTTTGGCAATAGATAAGTATGCCGTTTACCAAGGTCGTGAAATAAACAGTGAGCAGGTATATCAGCCTGCATTTTTAAGCCGACTTGTATATGATATTTTAAATGTTGAAAGCCCAATTCATAAGGATGAGCTAATACGTAGAGTTTTAGGACTCTCAGGGCTTTCAAGAGCAGGCAGCAAAATACAGAATGTCTTTGATGTGGCTATAAACCATAATATAAGACGGGGATTAATTAGCGAAAGTGATAACTTTCTTTACTGTGAGGGAAAGGAGATAAAGCTGCGCTCCAGAATTGATTTACCAGCCATCAGCAAAAAGCTTGAGTATATTTCATTAGAGGAAATAGCTATTGCAATAAAAGCTTTATTAAAATCAACCTATGGTATGCAGCAGCATGAAATTCCATTAAGTGTTGCCAAGGTCTTTGGCTTTTCCAGAACTAATGACGATATGGCTGAACGTGTGAACGCAATATTAGCTGAACTGGAAAAAACTGATGAAATAAAAAAACAGGGGGACACATATATATCAGCGTAATTCATGTAAACGCTTAGGTAATTGCGAAACTAAAAAAGCGAAAACTTGGGTAACCTTTTTTGCTTAACGAAGAAAAGTCAAAACCGCTTTCAGCTAAGCAAGCAAGAACAAAGGTTGTGGACTTTAGCAATTAAGCAATGTAAACGTTTAATGAAAGGATTGTGAGACCATGTGTGGACGATTTTATGTTCCGGAGAAGGAAATGGATGAATTCGCTAAGCTTGTATCCGAGGTAGAGCAGCATTTGTTGAAAAAATACGGTGACATTTATCCCAGCGACACGGTACCCATAATAACTCAGGCTAAGGAGAAAAGAGAGGTTCACGCGGTTAAATGGGGTTTTCCATCATGGAAAGGAAAGACTCTTATAATTAATGCCCGAAGTGAAACAGCTCCAATCAAACCAATGTTTAAAGCACCTTTTCAGAAAAGAAGATGCTTAATCCCTGCAACCGGCTTTTACGAGTGGAAAAAAGAAGAACAAGGTGACAAAATAAAAAAAATTAAGCATTTTATAACCTTTGAGAATAAGCTATTTTATATTGCCGGTCTTTATTGGTTTTTTAAGGATAAAGAAAATGAAACCCTCCTGTATCCAGCGTTTACTATTTTAACAACCGAGGCAAACCAAAAAATGCAGAAAATACATGACCGCATGCCTGTTGTTATAAATGAAAGCAATGTAGAAAAATGGCTGACATCAGAAAATATCGATGATGTAATTCCTCTAATGCAGCCGGCGGCTAATGAGTTAATGGATGTTACAATAAGTGCTTAATTATAAATAAAGGAAGGGGTTTATATTTGAAAGTTATTATATTGTCAAAATCAGCGAGTAAATACCTTGCAAAACAAGACAAAAAGACCACTGACAGAATAATAGCATCAATAAATGGGTTATTAAAAAACCCCATGTAGGGCGACATTGAAAGTATTCAGGGAGAAAAGGCTAAAATGAGGTTGCGTGTTGGTAGTTATAGAGTTTTATTTAATGTTAAAAGTGATATAATTGAAGTAATGGACATTGGTCCGCGTGGAGATGTCTACAAGTAGACGGAGGTGAATTTTTATGTCTATAAAACAGGAATTGAAAAGATATATTGATACCATAAGTGAGGATGATGCAAAGATTGTTCTTGCCTTTTTCAAAAGGTTCATCTATCGTGAAGGTCCTCCATTAACGCAGGAAGAAACAGCAGCTTTTGATAGAGGTGAAAGAGAAATTAAAAATGGAGAATACTTAACTTTGAATGATTTTTTAGAAGGTAAACGGCTTTGATATAAAAATAGTTAATAAACATCTTGTGTTCCGCATTCATTATTTTAACAACTGAGGCAAACAAAAGCGAATGGCTCAGATTATAAAGGAAGTGGTGTCATCATAAGTATACCTATGAAATAGATATTTTAAATAATAACACTTCGATTTTGTATATACCTCATAGTCGGTAAAGTATAACGAATGAGTATATGATTGTTCAGGGTATTATAAAAGGGTTCTACTGATGAACGCTTCTGTTTTTTGTTGCGAAATATGATAGCGTGTGCATAACCTAAAATTAGATACTAAACTTTATCAGAAAGTCACTTCGCATCTTTCTGGTTGATATTCAAATTATGTCATTGAATAGTAAAGCAAATACTGCAAATGATAACAATATTGATTCACTGCATTAACTCAAAAATAGTTAATACAAAAACATATAAATGCGCAATATAACGAGGCAACAAGATGGGCGAGTGTTAGGTAAATTCCAATATTCAGGGAGAGATAAATGCATATTACAGGAATTGTTGATACTGAGAATTCGCAGGAAGTTTTAGAAACAATAAAATATTTTATGAGTACTGCTGGTGTTAAAATTAGTGTTACAGAATACGGTAGCCGGTTTAAAAACAAAGACATCTGGAACGATTATTGCTCTGCTCTTGTTCATATAGGAACGGAAATTTTGTTGATTAAAATTAAAGCAATATATCTGGATGAAGTAATTAGAATTCTGCCTATTGATACAATTATTGTTAATGACATTTCACAATGGAAAAAAATATCCACTCTGATCAAGCATGAAAATAACAGTAAACAAAGAGATATGATAATAATTTTGAACAGCGATATAATAAAACCTTCCAATTTTACCGATGAAGAAAAATATAGGGTATTATGTTATGGTTTTAATTCAGATTCAAATATTACTGCTTCCAGTACTGGAGAGCCATACAACAGCGGTCAGTTCCTTTGTTGTGTTAAAAACAGTATTGTTTCTACAAATGGGAGTTGTGTAGAACCACAAGAGTTTGCAATGAATCTTGATAATATAAAAAATGACCCCTATAATTTGCTGGCAGCAGCTTCATTTGCAGTTTTGCATGGTATAGATTTAAACAGAATAAACAAAATAAACAAAATAAACAAAATAAACGAAATAAACGAAAAGATAATGCCGAAACAACCGGAAATAACGGGTTTGAATGTTTTAGAAAATAATTAGCTGAAGTAGAAAACGGTTTATCCCCCACTAGGCATTTTTCAACCAGAATGGTTGAAAATATGCGAAGAGGTGAGGGGGTACCTATTTCACACAACAGGCGGCGCTCTGGGCTAGCTGGATTTTGCAAGCAAAATCCGTTATTTTAAAGATTTGACCCAATTAATACCTTTAAGCATTAACGAAAGTAATAAAAAAACATGTTTTAATGCTTATTGGCGAAAAAACCTTTAATACGACAAAAAGAGTAATAATCGTTGCAATATGTTTTGCCGATATAGTATTATAGAATTATATGGCAGGAAGATATTTCATTACTATTATGCGGATTTAATGAACGAACATATTAAGGTTTATGTTTATGAGCCATATTAATAATACCGGACAAGCAAAATATATGAATTAGAAGTGCTAACATGTATTTACATAAACTGATGCACATGCTTTTTGTTTTAGAATAATTAAAGATAGATTCTCAAATTTCGCCTTATTTGGCAACATATTGAAATGAAACATGATCAAATGTGCAATATAAAAAAAAGAGAGTGCAGGTAACATATATTGGGAATATACGTAAATATCCATTTGTAATTAATAATAAAATCGGATAAATAAAAAATAAACTTCTAAAAACACAATTATCCGAATAAGCATAACATTAGATGAATTCGCATTAGATACGAAAGACAGAGAGGAGTGGGGTTTATCCATGTCCGGAAATTTTTTGGGTAATAATTGCACTAGTTTGTCCGGGAGAATATCATCAAAACCTGAATTCAGCCATGAAGTATATGGTGAGGGGTTTTACCTTGTAATGGTCGAGGTATCAAGGCTTAGCGATACATATGATTGCATACCGGTTATGTTCTCTGAAAGGCTTCTTCCGCTTAATGAATTCCAAGAGGGAAACACAATAACTGTTGAGGGTCAATTCAGAAGCTATAACAATTATAATTCTGATTCCAGCCATAAGCTGTTATTAACTGTGTTTGCCCGCGATATTGTAATTACCGAAGCTACTGGTGATCTAAAAATTCCCAACAGTATTTTTTTAAACGGGTTTGTATGCAAAAAGCCTATATATCGTACAACACCCTTTGGAAGAGAAATTGCGGATTTACTCCTTGCTGTTAACCGTGCATATAACAAATCCGACTATATTCCATGTATAGCTTGGGGAAGAAATGCGCGTTTTGCGAGCCATTTCCAAGTTGGAGACAACATTAAGGTATGGGGTAGGATTCAAAGCCGCAAATATCAAAAGAAATTTCAAGATGGTACGGTCGAGGATCGCATAGCATATGAAGTTTCTATCTCCAAAATAGAATTGAATAAAGATGGTAGCAATACCAGTAGTGATGAAGAATAACACTACTCATGCAAACGCTATATATGTTTATGTTGAATTTTAATTTCAACATATATAGTATATGAATTGATTCATGTGCCATTTAATTTGCATAGCAAAAGAAAGAAGCCCCCACTTTTTCGCATATTTTCAACCAATATGGTTAAAAAAAGTCTAGCGGCGGGTAGTTCACTAAGTTGTAGCTTTTTCGATTTGTGAAATTAAATATATATTTGCGGAAAGGGTGTAACCTATGATAAAAGTAATATTTGGAACAAAAGGTGTTGGGAAAACAAGATACTTAATTGAGGATGTTCACCATATAATAAACGATTGCAAAGGTCATGTTGTGTTTATAGATACCAGCAATGAACTATTAACTGAACTTCGGCATGAAGTAAGGCTAATAAATATTAATGAATTTTCTATAAAAGGTCTTAATGTTTTTTATGGGTTTATTAGCGGCTTAATTGCTTCAAATTATGATATTGTTGCTTTGTACGTTGACAGGCTAGACCAAGTGGCGGGCAGCGAACCACAATATGAAGTGTTTTTTAATAAAATCAAAAATCTCAGTGATAAGTACAATATCAGGTTTGTTTTCTCAACCAGTGGCAACATTAAAGATATTCCTGATTATGTTAAGAAGGAATACGCTGTTTAAGTATTGGCACGAAATGAGTAAGGCAACCAATATCATATGCTGGCATATCAAGGGGTATTCGGCTCTCGGCTATGTTACTTTATTCAATCCGGTGTGAAGGAATTAGGCTGTATTCAGTTTTCAGCATCAGCGTGGGCGCTGGAGGAACGAGACAAATGGATAGGTTGGAATATAGAGGATAGAAAAGAACGCCTGCACTTGATTGTAAATAACAGCAGGTATTTAATATTTCCTTGGGTAAAGGTTAAGAATCTCGCCAGTAAATCATTATCCCTTTCAGCTACGTATACCCTTTACAGAAGGACTTCCGAGCATGCCTCAGAGGCGAGAAACCATACAAGGTGGTGAATCCGGATGAGTGTTAGGAAGAAACAATCGGAGCGTCAGAAAGCTCGTGAAGAAAAACGAAATGAAGATATCCGTACGGGGCGTGTAATTCGGGTTCATCATGAAGAGAGAAAAAAGAAAAAAGGCTTGCCCAACCGTGTGAATGTCAAGGGTAGTGCATCGGAACAGAAAGAGGATGATCAGGATACCGTAGAGAAGACTGCAGCAGTTTATCGGCAGATGCTTCCTTCTCTACTCAACAACTTCAGTAAGATAAAAGATCCTCGAGCACCCCATAAAGTTAAACATAAGATAACAACATTGTTCATCTATGGGGTTATCATGCTTGTATTTCAATTTTAAGCGTCTATAATAGTTCTTTTTAGTAGTCAGCAGTCTCCAGAGAGTAGAGGATGCTTAAAAATCTATTTTTTTTTCGTGCTTCACCCGTGTCGAAGCTGAAAAAGTATTGACAAATAGTAATATATTAGTTATATTAGTTATATGTTCTATATTAAACATCTATGTTACCATCAAGCACATCAAAAAAAAGGCATCAAAAAAACAACGCAAGTAATACTAATCTTAGTAAGCTATATCTTAATCTTACTATCAAGTAGGCACAATCTAATATTCTACATTGAAATTGCGGGATATAAAGAAAGTGAGGTGAGCATTGTGAAGAAAAAGAAAAAACTTAAGATCGTTAAATCATATTTATCTGCACATACGGAAAAATTGTAAATAAAACTTTAGTATAAAGTACAAAAAATAAAATAAATTATAGTATCCCGCAATTTCAAAAAATTAAACCAATATCTTCAAAATAAACATAAACTAAACCTATGTACAACAACTACATTATATATTGGAATAACAGAAAAGTAAATTAAACTTAAAAAACAGAATTTTACTAATTAATTATAAAATTATAAACAATGATTTAGTATTTTAGCAGCATTGATCATAGTGCTCACCAGATAATTACAGCCAGAAAAATCTGGACGAGTTTATTAAAGTCTTAGTCGCTACGCTCTTTCAACTTTAATAAATTCGATTTGCACTACATGAAGTGAGCGTAAATATTTAGAAAGGAATGTATGATTTAGCTACCTACTATATCATACAAGGTATTATTATGGTACCCAGATTTGTGATAAGAAAAGAGTCTTTTGGTGGAATCATATATGATCGTAGTTCTTTCCAATTTTACACAATAGATTGTGATGCTTATCAAATTTTATACGACATAAAATTATATGGGAGAAATTATGCGCAAGAAAAATATCAGAATCATTTTGAAATTGAGGAATATATAAATGATTTATGTGAAATAGGTTTAAATAACACCAATATTATAGAAGCAAAAATTATCGATGAAATAGCTCCAATCAATGCATTATCAATGCCAATTAAAGTATACCTAACTGTTACAGATAAATGTAATTTACGCTGTAAGCACTGTTTTGGTGCATTTGGAAAAGGCTATGAGATGTCTGTTCAACAAGTTGAACACATTTTGGATCAACTAGAAGTCTCGGGTGTTTGTCAAATCGGCTTGACAGGAGGAGAGCCATTTTGTCACCCCAACATTTTTGAAATCATCAAAATGATTGTTAATCGTGGATTTACTTTACAAACTACAACGAATGGAACTCTTATAAATCAAAATTTTATTGATGCTTTTAAGGAATATGGTAGTAGTTGTTTTCGGTTAAGTATTTCTTTTGATGGAATCCCAGCTATTCATGATTCAATACGGGGACGTGGAACTTTTGATCGTGCTATGGCCGGAGTTAAGATATTACAATCTAATAACATAAATTTTGCTTTTAATACTGTTATCACTAATCAAAACTATTCTTCTTTAGAAGATTTTTTAAATATTATGCTGGAAAATGGAATGGAAAATGGCTCGTTTAGCTTAATAGCTCCAACAGGAAGAGCTAAAAACAATGAGCAATTGCTATTTAACATTAGTAGCGAGGATTTTGATGACATTATACATCATGTTAAAAGCTGTATTAAAAATTTTGCAGCCAAAACTGGCAAACCACAATACATGACCGGTGCTTTTATCCAACCAGATGGGAGAGAGATATTTGATTCTTCTGTAGAAGTTGCACGCGAGCTTGGAATAAAGCGGTGTTCTGCTGGCGTTTATATTGCAACAATCTGTGCTGATGGAACGGTTATCCCATGTATATATCTTTTAGATATCCTGAAAGATTTAAATTTAAAACCATTATCTATGTTTAATTGTTCACTAAGTACAATTTGGAACACAAGTGAGCAATTCCTGTTTGCAAGATCATTAAAATTACACGAACATTGTTCATCCTGCTCTTATTATAATGCAAATGAGTGCACAGGTGGTTGCCCTGCAGTATCATACTATTACTTTAATGATATCAATATGTACTCACCATACTGTAAAGGTGCAAGAAAACAAATAAGCGGGGAAGCGTAAAGTGATTAATTTTAATAATGTATCAAAATCCTATACAATCAGAACATTAAAAAGAGGTCATCTTTTTAAATATAACATAATAAAAAAGGAAGCTGTAAAAAATCTTAATTTCCGCATTTACAAAAGCGATCTTGTTGGGTATGTGGGACTAAATGGCTCAGGCAAATCAACAACTATTAAATTGATATGTGGTCTTCTATACCCTGATTCAGGACAGATTAAGGTAAATGGCCAAAATCCTTTTCTAAATAAGGATACCTGCTATAATATCGGTGCAGTATTCGGTCAAAAACAGCAACTTTGGGTGGACTTACCAGTCAGGGATTCTTATGAACTGCTAAGAGGTATATATAAGGTTTCAAAGCATGATTATCATGAAAGGTTGGAAATTCTGGACTCTTTATTGGAAATTAGTACGCTGTTGGATATGCCTGCCAGAAAGCTAAGTTTGGGACAGCGTATGAAATGTGAATTTGCCGCTACCCTTATTCATTGGCCGCAAATTCTGCTTCTGGACGAACCTGCTATAGGAATTGATTTTATCTCACGCAAAAAAATAGTACAACTAATTTCGCTTCTGAATAAAAAATATGGGAAAACAATTGTCTTGACGACTCATAATTTGCAGGACATTGAAACGTTATGCAATCGTGTCATGGTAATTGATAAAGGAGAGATTATTTACGACGGCTCTCAGAATGAATTAAAGGCAAAAAGCTCTAAGCAATCGAAAGTAATTCTAACTCTTTCCAATGAGAATTCAATTGAAGATATTTACATTCATTTCCAGACAACAGATGTAAAAGCCAAGGCTATAAACGGGCTTGTTGAAATAATTGTTAATAATAACGATATCGCTCATGTTATGAACACAGTAAATAATTTAAGGTCACAGGAAATAATCACAAAAGTTGAAATAGCACCGTTTGCACTTGTAGATATTCTTGAAAAAATTTATTCTGAAAGAGGTTCCGAATTGCCATGAAAAAGCTATTAAGCTATTCTCAATGGATATATATACATTTTCGTACTCAATTTGCATACCGGGGTATTATTCTTGAAAGCGTATTTGATTTTTTGGTCAGAAATATACTCCTCTATTATATATGGAAAGTTGTATATGAGTGTACAACAATAGTCGCAAACAGAACCTATGAGCAAATGATCGCATATGCATTAACAAGTTCCATGATTATTTCATTGCTGTCATACCCTGACATTCATTTTCTTGCTTATGATATAAAACATGGGGGCATAGCTTATTCCTTATTAAAACCAATGGATTTTCAACTTCAGTTCTTACTTAAAGATACGGGAATAGCTCTTGCATACTTTATTGCTTTGTTTCCTGTTTGTGTAGCTGCAATGTTTGTCTTGAATACATCTGTGGACTTAACAAGTAATTGGCCCTGCTTCATTATTAGCTTAACCATTGGTATATTTTTAAGCTTCACCATAAACTTTATTTTTGGTTCTTTGTGTTTTTGGGTTGAAAACAGCTGGGGAATATCCAACTTTCGCCATGTTGTTGTGGGGTTCCTGTCAGGAGCCATACTCCCATTGGATTTAATTTCAATAAGGCTTAGCAGGCTGTCGCTTTATTTCCCTTTTGCCGGTATTGTCTATATTCCGGCAGGTATATTGACAGATCAATTTGAGAAACAAAATATTGGGGTTTTATTACTCATACAGATCTGTTGGGTATTAATTCTATGGGTAATAGGTAAGCTGATTTATCAAAAAGTAAAGCGTTTAGTGGTCATAAACGGCGGGTAATACAACCAAATACATTAAAATTTGATAAATGAATTTGGTGGTATTTTTCTCTTTATAACCTGAAGATAGCACTGGACAACTGTCTTAGTGGTAATTAAATACAGTTTACAGAAATGAGTGGATTTCATGATTGGGTATTTCTTTTTAGTTAATTTGAAAAAAATAACACAATATAAAACAGATTTTCTGATAGGGATAATACCTCATGTGGTTTTACAGGCTATAGATTTGCTGTTTATCAAGACAATATTCAGCTCAGTTGGGACGGTAAGAGGATGGCACACAGATGAACTGTTTCTAATATATGGATTATTTACACTTAACTTTGGGTTCTTTTCATTGATATTTGGTAACTTGAATAACACCAAATACTATCTGTTTAGTGGGGAGTTTGATGTCATGCGGCTTCGCCCTATTTCATCCATTTTACATATTATGTTATCCTCTTTTAAAACTCAAGCATTGGAACAAATTCTAGCAGGATGCATTATCACCCGGTATGCTTTCTCATCTTTAGAAATTAATGTAGGATTATCTGAAATCATTGCATTTGTCATTTTTATAAGTTCAGGAGTTTTGATACTTGGAAGCCTGGCCATTATCTCAATTTCAACACTATTAATTACAAATGGCACATTCTCATTATTAACGATAATTTTAGGATTCAAAGAATTAGTCAAGTACCCAATAGATATATTTGCAAAACCAATTAGGCAGGCGCTAACATGGTTTATACCTCTGGCTTTGGTTAGTTATTACCCTGCGGTGTACTTTCTCGGTAAAAAATCATTTTCGATATTAATATGCATAATTATTGCCTTGGTTTTATTTGCAATCTCAGTTGCTATTTATAGAATATGTCTCAAGAAATATAATGGTTTGTCCTCATAATATAGGTTTGTCATTTATTCTCTTGCTATTTTCGTTTTTTAATTTTATAGCTAAAAAACTTTTCTAGAAATAAATTATTATGCACACTTTCAAGGGACTTGTTACAAGGCGGCAAACTGGACTTTGCTCGGTCAAACCAAAGGCCGTGGAAGAGACAATAGACACAATGCCTACAACCTTTCAAAAAAAGACATATACGTATACCCGTTACAGAAGGACTTCCGAGCATGCCTCAGAGGCGAGAAACCATACAAGGTGGTGAATCCGGATGAGTGTTAGGAAGAAACAATCGGAGCGTCAGAAAGCTCGTGAAGAAAAACGAAATGAAGATATCCGTACGGGGCGTGTAATTCGGGTTCATCATGAAGAGAGAAAAAAGAAAAAAGGCTTGCCCAACCGTGTGAATGTCAAGGGTAGTGCATCGGAACAGAAAGAGGATGATCAGGATACCGTAGAGAAGACTGCAGCAGTTTATCGGCAGATGCTTCCTTCTCTACTCAACAACTTCAGTAAGATAAAAGATCCTCGAGCACCCCATAAAGTTAAACATAAGATAACAACATTGTTCATCTATGGGGTTATCATGCTTGTATTTCAATTTTAAGCGTCTATAATAGTTCTTTTTAGTAGTCAGCAGTCTCCAGAGAGTAGAGGATGCTTAAAAATCTATTTTTTTTCGTGCTTCACCCGTGGTCCGCTCTTTCAATTCTTACCGTATTCATGTAAAATTAATAAAGAAAAGAAATAGGAGTGTCTTGCATTTGTTTATTTCAGTGGTTTTACATAATAGCACAAGAGGATATGACAGGTTCTATGACTACAAGGTTCCTAAAGACCTTGAGAGCTTTGTGATACCTGGGATTAGAGTATTAGTTCCTTTCGGAAAGGGCATACGGCTTCGTGAAGCTTTTGTTATGGAGGTTAAGGCGGAAAGCAGCATTAAGGGCATTAAAGAAATATGTCAGGTAATTGACGAGTCACCTGTTTTGATCCCGGAATTACTGCAATTGTGCATGTTTATGAAAAAAAGATATATATGCACATATGATCTCGCCATCAGATGTATGCTGCCAACAGGGTTGGATCTTTTGCACAGAAACGAAGTCCTGCTAAATGACGAAATATCATATAATACGCCTGTAAATGAACAGGAAATTTTGACTATTCTAAAAGATAACAACGGCAAAATGTATGTTGATGAGCTGCAAAAAAAAATAAAAACGCCCATAATTAAACTATTAAAACAGCTTGAGGATAAGAATATAATTCAGATAAGCAATCGCTTTCAAATGAAAGCAAAGTCGAAAACCGTAAAAACAGTCTACGCTGCCCTTGATCCGGATGAATATCAGGAAATGGTTTTAAATAATCAAATCCGAAATCTTAACTATATACGTGTTATGGAAATTCTTTTTGATGAGGGAGAGAGCCCTGTTAATGAGTTAAACATGCTTGGTTTTTCAACAGCGATTCTTAAGAATATGCAGAAAAAAGGGCTATTGGATTTTAGTGAAGAGCTTGTTG
>DAIPML010000032.1:0-10349 GCA_036768735.1 Clostridiales bacterium
TGAATTCCTGCATCAAAAAAGAAATAGAAGATAGCGGGGTTATTATTTATGGGGGATGAAGTCATGCTCTCGGCTAGCGCTAGGAAAAGCTGACGCTTTTCCAAATTCATGTTATAATAGATTTGATGATGATATGTATTACTTAAGCACGGTTTTATATTGGAGGTGACAGGTTGGATAATAATGAGAAGTATAGTTATTGGGAAGAGTATGCACAGTATGACCTTGATACAGCTAATGTCATGTTTGACACAGGGAGATATCTATACACTTTGTTTATGTGCCAACAGGCTATTGAAAAGATAGTAAAGGGGGTATATGTTCTTTTTACAGGAGAGGAACCTGTCAAGACACATAATATCGCTCTAATATTTAATAATCTGTGCGACCGTGAAGAGTTTCAAAGACTTGTAACTGATGAAGACTTTGTCCACCGGAAAGACGAATATACGCCAGTATTTGTGAGACTGCTGGCATTTTACATATCAGCCAGATACCCAGCCTATAAAGAGAAGCTGACATCAATGTTAACCAAATCGGATACTGAGGAAATCCTGGTAAAGGCAAAGGAGGTGTTCTTGTGGGTACAGTCCCTCAAGAAGTTCTTAATATAACAACTGAATACATCAAGAAATTGAATCAACAGATACCTGTTAAGAAAGCGATTATATTTGGTTCATATGCAAAAGGCAACTATGCAAAGGATAGCGATGTAGACATTGCAATATTCTCTCCTGCTTTTGAAAACATAACTCGTGTAGACGGAGTTACCCTTCTTCTAATGCAAGCTTTGAGTTATAAGATTGATTTACAGCCACAGCCTTTTACTATGAAGGATTATATAGAGAAAACAGGTTTAGTTGAGGAGATATTAAAGACTGGGGTGGAAATAAATATAACATGAACTTCCTAAGATTTTAGCTTAGACAGAAGAAAATACAGGAATCATTTTTTGTTTAATTTAGAATAGCCGATTTAAAGCCTATTCATGCTTTTATTTTGTAAAAATCTCCTAGTTTTCTTTGATTGTAGCGTAAAAGTTCTATTCCCAAGGAATAAAGAATTCTTTCTTTCAATGTAACTATCCCATAATGTAAATGCAAATCTGTTCCGGAGAAGTGAAATTAAATTTGTAGAACGCGATGAAGAAACACATTTCAGCAGCCATTATTCTCTCTCAGACTTTAATATGGTTTCATAATAGTAAAGTAACTACTCCTGCCTTAATAATTTCGGTTTTATATACAAATGATATATTGAAGCGAAATATATTCGGTTATACTTTGATATCGCAGAATATATTATCTTTTTAATACCAAGTACTGGACATATTATGGCAATTAGTGATAATATAAGAATATGATTCTATTGTAAAAATCACAAAAAAATGAATACATAGTGATGAGAATATGGAAATGGATGCTATTGATATCAGAATTCTTGAAATTTTAAGAGAGAACTCCCGGGCTTCGGCTTCACTTATAAGCGAAAGAATTAACATGTCGCTTTCTGCTGTTAGTGGTCGCATAAAAAAGCTGGAGGTTTCAGGGTTTATCAAACAGTATACCGCTATTCTTGATGCCAAAAAATTAGGCAAGGATACAACAGCGTTTATATCCGTTCGGCTTGAGCACCCTAAATACAACGATCATTTCGTAGAAAACATAGGAAAACAATCGGAAATAATTGAATGCTATTACCTTACAGGTGATTTTGATTATTTACTTAAAGTGATTACTTCATCCACCGAATCGCTTTCAGGGATACTTAACATAATAAAAAGTATTCGAGGTGTTTCCCTGACTAAAACTGTAGTGGTTTTGTCCACAGTAAAAAATGATTTTTCCTGTTCCCCTGATTAAACCTCGAATATTTAAAAATGGAAATAACGTATAACGAAGCATAGAGGTTCCCCGCTTTGTTGAAATGGTATGAAGAAATTATATTGCTACGCAAGCATATAAATTAAGTTGCGTAATTTTGCTTTACAAAAAACGGATCTAAGCAATTTCTTCAGTTATTTTAAATAGAATATCTTGTGCGGTTTGCTTTCATAGAAGACTTCCGACAGCGGCGTGATATCACACCACGTATGTCGGTATAAGGAACTCAAAATACTTTAAAATTGCCTATGTGAGAAAATTGAGTTACTAACCAAAAAAGGGGGATTCGATATGATCATTGGTATTCCAAAGGAAATTATGCCGGGAGAACGGCGTGTTTCTGCTACACCCGAAACCGTCGGAGAAATGGTTAAGTCCGGAGCGACGGTACTGGTTGAAAATTCGGCAGGAGAAGGTGCATTCCATAGTGATGAAAGCTATTCATCTGTGGGAGCTACGATACTGGAAGACTGTGCAGAGCTCTTCGAAAAATCTGATGTGATATTAAAGGTAAAAGAGCCCCAATTTAATTCTGAAAAAGGATGCTCGGAGATTAATTTTATGCACAGAGGTCAGTACCTGATAACATTCATTCACCCTGCCGCTCCGGCTAACCATTCGATGGTTAAAGAGATGGCCAGAAAAGGAATCATTGGTCTGACTCTTGACGGGATCCCAAGAATTTCAAGAGCACAGAACATGGATGCTCTTACTTCAATGAGCACCTGTGCAGGCTATAAAGGTATATTGATGGCGGCTTCAAAACTTTCAAAGTTCGTTCCGCAGATATTCTGTGCTGCAGGTATAATTAAGCCTTCGAATGCAATGGTTATTGGAGCCGGTGTCGCCGGGCTACAGGCAATTGCAACAGCAAAGCGCCTTGGAGCAGTGGTTTATGCGGCAGATATACGTCCTGAAGCAGCAGAACAAGCCCGATCCTTGGGAGCAAAAATAGTGGATACAACCATACCGCAGGAAATTGCTGTTGGAGAGGGAGGTTACGCAAAACCGTTACCGGAGGAATGGCTAATAAAAGAGCGTGAAGCTTTGAAAGACACTGTTTCAAAAATGGATATTGTATTTTGCTCTGCTCTTGTTCCAAGCAGACTTGCTCCGGTTATTCTTACTGAGGAAATAGTCGCCTCAATGAAACCCGGCTCTGTTATCGTGGATATATCCATCGACCAAGGCGGAAACTGCGCTGTAACGGTGCCTGGTGAATCAGCAAACAAACATGGTGTTACCATTGAGGGAATTAAAAATATTCCGGGGCTGCTACCTGCAAGCTCAACATGGATGTTTGCCAATAATGTCTATAACCTTTTAAAGTATCTAACAAAGGATAACCAAATTGTTCTTGATTTAGAGGACGAGATTGTTTCAGGAATACTTACAACCTATAACGGAGAAGTTGTCCACGAGGGTGCGAGAGAAGCTATGGGGCTTTAGAGAAGCCATGAAACCATGAAACCATATAGAAACAATGGGATTTTAAAGAAGTATTGAAACTTTAAAGAGTTATGTGGTTTGAAAGACCATGAAATATGGGAAACGGAGTTTAATAATAGATAATTAGAATGCCCCACCTTTAGACTACCCTATTCACTATGGTTAAAGTGTAGACCGGGGATCCTATGTCTGCTTTATGATTACTGTTATGGTTGTTAGTAAGGAGGATTACTATGAGCCCGATTATTATGATTGCTATATTTGTTATATCCACGATTGTGGGTTTCAAACTTATTAAAAACGTCCCAAGCCTTTTACATACACCTCTGATGTCAGGAATGAATGCTTTGTCGGGAATCACCATATTAGGCGCACTTTCAGCAACAGGAGCCGCCGTTTATACAGGAAACAGGCTGCTTGGTTTCCTTGCCATTTTTCTTGCTATGCTAAATGTAGCCGGTGGCTTTGGTATAACTCATAGGATGCTTAGTATGTTCAATCATAAAGAGGTATCTAAATAAGAAAACCAAGGGGGATCAATTCCCTTTCGCTGTAAGGATACGTCGAAATGAATAAAATGTCAGGGGAATCGTCTGCTTGGTTTGTTGTGGCTGTTATAACCGTTGCTCATGCTGTTATTGTTGTTAAAGTTGCTGTAATTGCTGTTATAGTTGATTATTGCTGTATGTTGCTGTATGGCTTGCTGGAATGAGAAAACATCGGAAGAATCTTTCCTCTGGTTGCCTTAGGTTCGCTTGATTAGGAGGGTTAAAAATGAGTGATATGTTATATTATATTTTATGTGGATTCTTGATCATTGGTATTTTGGGCGGAATTGCTTTGCTGAGCAAGGTAAAGTATTCCGTCAAAGGTAATCTTCTTTCTTCAATTTGCGTCACACTTGCAATTATTATTACGCTGTATAAATATAACATTATGTCAGACTATGCCTTATGGATCTGTATTATTGCCGGGCTTGTTGCGGGCTTGATTGGTGCATATAAGGTAAAGATGATTGATATGCCCCAGACTGTCGCTATACTAAATGGTTTTGGAGGAGCAGCTTCAGCAATTGTAGCTGCCATATCCCTATTGGAAAGCCACACAACGGACGCATTTTCATATATCACAGGTGGGTTGGCTCTTAGTATTGGAATGATTACGCTGATTGGGAGCCTCGTAGCCGCGGGAAAGCTGCAGGGCTTGCTTTCGCAGAAGCCGGTTGTCTGGAAAAAGCACTCCAATATTCTCTCATCACTTTTATTAGTTATCGTTATATCAATATTGGCAATGACATTTATGAGGTCGGACGGGACAATTCTTTCTGCTATGATTGTCTTTTGTCTTATAGCCTCCGGATTATTTGGTGTGGCGTTTACCGTCAGGGTGGGGGGAGCGGATATGCCTATCACAATATCTCTGCTTAATTCGTTGTCCGGTGTCGCAGGATCAATTGCAGGGATGGTTATATCGGATCCGCTGCTTATAGCTGTTGGAGGCATTGTTGGCGCTTCGGGGCTTCTTTTAACTCAAATTATGTGCAAGGCCATGAATCGTTCTCTTAAGGATATTCTTCTTGGTAAATCGACAGTAAACTCAAAAGCCTTTGCCAACCGAAATTCGAATGGGCATTCAGATAATGTCGCTAAAAAAGGATCCTTTTCCGGTGACTCGCACAAAAATATATCATTATCTGAATTTGGTGGCATTTCAGAGCCGGAGACTATACATTCAGACAAAGAAAATGAAAATAAATCGGTAAAAAATCCCCAGGAAAAAATTAAACAGCAAGTAAACCCGAACCCGGAGAAAGTTATGCAAAAAGCAGAGCTGGCTGAGATAATTGCAACAGCCAAAAAGGTTATTATTGTTCCGGGCTATGGTATGGCTCTTGCCCAGGCACAGGAGCTTGTCAAACAATTGTCTGACAAGCTGGAGGAAATGGGAGCGGAGGTTTTGTTTGCTATTCATCCGGTGGCAGGGCGCATGCCGGGTCACATGAACGTATTACTTTGCGAAGTGGATATTCCTTATGAAAAGTTGTGTGAAATGGATAAAATCAATCCACAGTTTAAAGAATGTGACCTAGCGGTGGTTATCGGAGCTAATGATGTAGTAAATCCGGCTGCGAATACGGCCGAAGGAACCCCCATTTACGGCATGCCTATACTGGATGTAGACAAAGCAAAACACGTGATTATATGCAATTTTGATTTAAAGCCAGGTTATTCCGGTGTAGAAAATCCGCTATACCACAGGGAAGAGGGTGTGACACTGCTGCTTGGTGACGCCAAAGACGCAATCAAAAAACTTATTTCAGTTTTGTAACAATGGTTACATCGAAAAACTTAATTCGGTTGTATAACAACGGCTAAATCGGAAAACTAAATTCGTTTATGAAACAACGGTTGTATCGAAAAACTTGATTCGTTGTGTAACAAAGGCTATCAAGAAGCCCCTAGCCACTTTGCATATTTTCAACCATTCTGGTTGAAAAATGTTTGGTGGCGGAAGTATGTCACTTTACTAAACAAGCGAAGACAGAACAGACGCCTTTGATACAATGCCCCTAAGCTTATTTTTTTCGTTGACTACCGCAATAGGGTACCTTGCGGTGGCAGCTACAGGCAGTAAATCTGAAATAAGCGTATCTTCCGTTGTAACCGGAAGATCCCTTATAATTGAATCATTAAAGCTCATTTCCCCGGCTTTTACCTTAACAGCATTATCAAGAGGAAGAACACCTACAAACTCCATATCTTCGCTTATTACATAAGCGCTGGATACACCATGCACACGCATCTGTTTCAGAGCGTTGTTAACGCCATCTCTTGAATGTATAAGGCATGACGGGGTTAACATAATGTGCTTAACTGAATATATCTGAGCCTTGTCGGCACTATTTATAAAGTTTTCAACGTACTTGTTGGCTGGGTTAGATGACATCCCCTCAGGTGTGTCTATTTGTATCAGCTGCCCATCCTTCATGATGCCCACCAAATCGCCTAATTTAAAGGCTTCATTGATATCATGTGTAATAAAAACTACAGTTTTATTAAGCTTTTTCTGTATGGATAGAAGCTCAAACTGCATATCACTTCTAACAAGCGGATCTAATGCTGAAAAAGGTTCATCCATTAAAAGAACATCCGGATCATTTGCCAATGCCCTTGCAATTCCGACACGCTGACGCATACCACCGCTAAGCTGGGAGACATCCTTGTATTCCCAGCCTTTTAAACCAACCATTTCAATCATTTCCATGGCCTTGTTTGTTCGTTCTTCTAATTTAGCACCTCTAACTTCAAGCCCATAGGCCACATTTTCCAAAACGTTTCTATGAGACATCAGTCCAAAGTTTTGAAATACCATGGAAACCTTATATCTTCTAAAGTTAAGAAGTTCTGTTTTATTGAAGTTCAATATACTTTTTCCCTCGAAGAGTATATCCCCGGACGTAGGTTTTTGAAGCATATTCAGGCATCTAACAACCGTTGACTTTCCAGAGCCGGATAAGCCAATCAAAACAAATATTTTCCCGCGTTCTACCTCAAAGGAAATATCGTTAACCGCCACAGTGACACCGAATTTTTTCGCAACCTCGCCTTTACCCGTGCCATTTTTCATCATCTCAAAGGCCGGGACTTTATTAGCTCCATAAAGCTTAGAGAGGTTCTTGACTTCAATAATAATATTTTTATTGTTTTTGCTATTGATATCACCTTTATTGATAGCATTTATAACATTGCTTTTATCGATATTATTGATAGTGCTATTCATTTCCAACCTCCCTTTTCTTTATTATTCCCTGGGTCAGCCTGTCAATTATTATGGCCATGATAACAATTGAAATACCGGCAGAGAACCCCCGACCTGTTTCAAGACGGTTAATACTTATCAGTACTTCTTGCCCAAGACCGGTGGTTCCTATCATTGAACAGGTAACAACCATTGAAATCGCCATCATTATGGTTTGGTTTAATCCAGTCATAATGGTTGGGAGTGCCTGTGGAATCTGCACTTTATAAAGTGCCTGCCATTTGGTGGAGCCGAAAGCTGTTGCAGCCTCGGTAACTTCAACATCAACCTGCCGTATACCATGGCTTGTAAGCCTTATCAAGGGAGGCAGTGCATATGTTGTTGTGGCAATAACCGCAGGCACATTGCCTAGACCCAGTAGCATAGCCGCAGGTATTAAGTAAACAAAGGCCGGCATTGTCTGCATGAAATCAAGAACCGGACGCATAATTGCGTTAAGGCTGTTGCTTGAGGCCACCAATACACCTATAGGGAAGCCAATAATGACGGATATTATAACTGACGCTACAATAACTGTCAGTGTAGTGTTCATTAATGGCCATAAACCCATAGCCCCTATGGAAAACAGCAAAGCAGAATACAGCAATGCTCTTCCAACTTTCCCGCTCATTTTCCATGTGAGAAAGAACACAAGGAGGATAAGCAGCCACCACGGGATTCTATCAATAAAATAGCCAATCCCGTTTAAGAAACCCTTTAGAAAACTTTTTATACCATCAAAAAAAGCATCCCAATTAACAACCAAATAATTAATAAATTCATCAATAAAATCTTTAATATTAAAGCTTATTTCTTTTGGAAATTCAATAAACCATTTTGGCATAAACTCACCTCTGCCTAATTATTAAGCTTGCTGCGTACAAGCTCAGCCTTGTCTTCAGGCAACCAATTTGTAATCAGTTCATCATGCTCCTTTAAAAACCATTCAGCGGCTTCTGTCATAGAGGCGTCGGTGTCCTGGATATATGACAGAGCATCTGCGGTGAGCGCACTGGATGTGCGGTATTTACTTAAAAACTCGCAATACTCAGGAGCTTTTTCGTAAAAATCGTTGCTTACGCAAATTGTAATATTCATAGATGGACATTCTGTCTGCCCCAAAGGATATAGCTGTTCGTCATAAGGTGCATCTTCAAGAATAACCAAGTCCAGTTTTCCTGTAAGCCAGGTTGGATCCCAATGGTAGCTGACAATGGGTTCGCCTTTATCGTAGGAAGATGCAATCACAGCAACGGACGCGGCTTCAGAGCCCGGATCAAAATAATCATAGCTTTCATCCAAACCATAGAACTTGTATTTGTTCCGCATAACAGTATCAACTTCCCATCCTGAAATAGCACCATAAATTCTGCCTTTTGTTTTATCATCAGGATCTACAAAAACGTCACTGTATTTCTTTAAATCCTCAACAGTTTTTAAGTCCGGAGCCATTGGCTTTATACCGCGCTCAGCATCACCTTCGATTACATAACGCGGAACATAAAAGCCCTGTTTATTATCGTCAAAATTAATTCCAAGCTCTTTGAATTTACCGGCGTCAAGATCCTGATAGTATGTTGGCAGGTTATCAACCCACACTTCCATATAAACATCAACATCACCGGAGATCATACCGTTATATGTTATAGGTGTAGTTCCGGGAATATCATCCCCGTTAATATTATAGGCTGAATTTCCAATATAGCTTGCGACTGCATTATGAAAACGGATGCTATCCCAACCGGCATCAGCGAACACGGCTTTTATTGGTTCACTATCGCCAGAAACATTTGTTGAGCAAGCACTCAACAGTGTTACGATTATTACACATAACAAATTTAATATAATTTTTTTCTTCAAAAAAATCCCTCCAATAGTTTTGTTATTGACTTAACAATCCAGTTTGAATCAAGAAATTTAGAAAAGCAAAGCCAAATAAATATAAAAGCAACTCCAATAAAATATGAAGTTGCATAACCGACATACCCATTTTAAAACACAAGTTGTCGGTTGTCAAGAAAAAACCAGTGAAATGATATGGCAAAAAGCCCAGAAACCCAAGTATCAGCGCTCTCTCCAAAGTGATAAAAATTTTAAGAAAATTTAGATTTTCCCGCAATATGGTTTAAGAAATGGGAAATTATTTTTTTGCTGATATAAATAAAGCTACAGCATTTACCGCAGATTGATCCCCTATAAATATTATGGTGTCATTTGCAGTAATAACTGCATAAGGTCCGGGTGATAAAATCAATTTTTCATCCCTGCGCAAGGCAACAATAGTGGCACCTGTCGCATGCCAAAAGTTAAGCTCCTTAATGCTTTTTCCAATAACGGGAGAAGCCCTATCAACCTCAATTTCAAAGTTCTCCAAAGGATTTGAAATTGACCATTTCGCGCTATTTTTTGTAATCATGGTTGTTAAATTGGTGATTTCCTTGTTAATTTTATTTTGCTCATTTACAAGGTTTTTAAGCTTTAAATTCAAAGAATGGGTGCTTGCTTTTCCATTGAAATGCTGTATATATTCCTTGGCTTTTTTCTTGGAAAGCACAACAGCACCACTACTTTGCTTAATATTAACCACATTCATGTCAGATAGCAATTTCAGCGCCCTTCTTATAGTTTCAGGAGAAACACCATATTCTGAAGACATGACAGACCTGCCATATATTTTACTACCCTCATTAAATTCACCATTTACTATGCGTGTGGCAATATCAATTGCAATTTGCAAATATTTCGGTGTGGCGACATATTCTTTCATCAAAATCACATCCATTTATGATTATTTTACACGTTTTAACCTTCTACAAAAGGCTGGATAACCATATTTTGATTGCACCAGGTTATAGCAAACGATAATTTCAGCAGACAAATCTGCAAAAAAGGTCGTCTCACGACTTTCTTGGGAGCAATCATAATATAATTATACCTTGAAAAACCACGAAGAGATTTCTCACAACAAGCGAAACCTGAAACTTGTAAAACCATTCTTAAGCGATATCTCTATCAGCAGTATCTTTATTCTGCTTGGTGTAGCTAACACTATCCCTTAGTGTTATGGTTAGTTGACGTAATGAGGCTGATTTAGCAAGTGCCTTTGCTGACTCCTTCGGTAATCCTGATGCTACTGAATTGCGAATCAATACATTTTTAAAAATAAGGTACTTGCCTATAACCCATATTAGAAAAAATGGAAGGAAAATGATAAGCAGA
>DAIPML010000032.1:10449-18450 GCA_036768735.1 Clostridiales bacterium
AAGGTACTTGCCTATAACCCATATTAGAAAAAATGGAAGGAAAATGATAAGCAGAAGTAGCTTTATTATTAATTTTATTATGTGTATTGCAGTTACCATCTTCCATAACTCCTTGTCATCATTTTTTTCCATCATTCTTTGCTAAATTTCCTGTAACACTCTGAAGAGAAGTCAGGTAATCTCTTGCCATGTTTAATGCATCTTCCTTGGGAATTCCTGAATCGATTAGTTCTTTGTAAAGGTTTCCAACTGCTTGCCCCATTTTTTTGCCGGATTCTGCAGAATAGAATGCATCTATAACGCTGGTAAGAAGCTTTGGCATCTTTCCAGAAACTTCATCCAACAATTCGCTAATTTCCTTTACGGGTATATCCATTGACATAAAAATCTCCTCCTTAGATTGCTTGCCTAACAAGCGTTATTGTTTGTTTTAAAATCAGCATTGAATATTTCACGGTTTCATAAGCTAATTTACAAGAGTTAAGAGCACCTTCCTGTGAATGAATTTTGTTGAAAGCAGAATCCATTATGTCTTTTGGGATAGGGGTCGTGCTTTCCAAAGCATGGTTTTTTAATGAAATATAAGCTGCTGCATCACTTCTACAACATTTGCATTGAGCAAGATGATTTATAACCTGAATGTTTTCGACTTTTTGCAGCCTTCGGTTAACATAATCCACAAGCATCTCTGATATTTCATTGCATTCAGTCATAAGCCACCTCCGTTCGCTAGTTGTTTTTTCAATTTCTCTTTGATACTTGACATTTTACTTTTGATTGTTCCGACCGGTATACTAATTATTTCCGAGATTTCCGAATAGCTTAGCTGTGCATTAAAAGCAAAAAAAACTATATCTTTTTCTGTTTGATTAAGTGAGGCGATTGCTTTTTCTATGATTAGCTTAGTATCAATGCTATCCTTTTCATCTTCCACAGCCAAAACATCCTCAACCTCTTTTATTGGGTTTGTAGCATTTTTATATGCTTCTCTGTAATAATCGGCTATTTTACGCTTCGTAATACCAAAACACCATGTCTTGAATGAGGAATTGTTATCAAAGCCTTTAATGCCTTTCCATACTGCCAGCATGGTTTCCTGTAGAATATCCTTTACATCCTCTTTTTCTGCTATGCGTGAATTAATATAGTTGTAAATGACTTTAAGGTGAATACTCATGAGTTCTTCAAATGCGGATGTATTCCCCTTTTTAGCCCTATCAATTAGTGTGTTCTCTGCACAGCTATCATAGTAAAACCCATTTGCATCACCTCACTTTTCTGCTTTCACTTATATAGTCGCTAAAAAAGAGCTTTCGGTTCAAAAAAATTGTTTATTTTAAATTATAATATTATCAAATCTGTGTGTCAGCTTCATCATTGGCTTTCTCAAAATAAATATCCGGTAGAATAATTCTGATCTCTTGATTTGTGTCTTCATTTTTCCAGAAAACAATGAACCGTATTTTCGCTTTTTTCGGTATATAATTTTTTTGTTTCATTTCGTCAAGATTTGATATAAATTGTTTCGAAAATTTAAGTACGGGCTTACCGTTAATGTCATGGCAAAAGTAACCGTCAATAGTGAGCTCATCACCGCTGTAAAGCTTAGATATAAAATACTGGAATCTTTGAAAGTAGCCGAGAAAAATATCTCTAAAACCCAACTGAAGGGCAATCTGATCAGGCTCTTGATAAATTTCGGGATTTGTGACTTTTTCTATGTTTTCAATATTTACAAAATCAAAATAATTACCATTGTAGTGAATAAAGAGATTATTTTTAGCTCTTGTAAGCGCAACATAAATTGTGCGAAAATCCTCATTAGACCGAGGCTGGAAACGGCTAAGCATGAGGAAGACATTATCAAATTCTCGCCCTTTCGCTTTGTGGATCGTTGAGACAAAAACTGCCTCATTATTTTCACTGTAGAAATCATCATAGCCGGATTCACGAATGAATACTTCAAGATCCGATTTGTATTTGGTTCTTGGATTCATATTCTCAAAATCCTTTAAAATATTAACACAGACCTCTAAGTTTGAACTGCTGCTGAAATCCTGTATCAGCCTTCGTTTTGCTTCGTTCCAGGTTTCGTTGCTAATTGTATACAGATCTTCGGACAAATTAAGCTGGCTTAAAAAATATCTGATTTCGTCCAGATTATATAAATTAAACCCCTCATTTGATTGAATGAGCTTTGCTTGATAACCACGTTTAATGATTAATCCTGTAATTTGCAGTGCATCATCATTAGTGTCTGTTAAAACGCATGTTGAGCCGTTTTGCATTTCCGATAAAACGCTGTTAACAAGAGGTTCAATTAGATTCGTATTATTATACCGAACAATTTTTATTATTCCGTTTTCATTCTTAACAGGCTGAATAGGTGTCTTTTTAATTCTATGGGATATTCTTGACGCAAACAAATTGGCAAAATCAACAATATTCTGTTTGCTACGGTAGTTTGCAACAAGCTCATAAACAAAAGCACCCTTCTCTCTAATCAAGCTCTCAAGATACTTTGAGCTGGAACCCCTGAATTCATAAATATTCTGGTCGTCATCGCCGACAGCGATAACACGCATGTCCTCATTTTGCTCCATCAATGCGTTAATCAGCTCAAATTCATCGGCATCCATATCCTGAGCCTCATCTATCACAAGAACAGTTTTTGTGATTCTGCCCGGCTCAACCTCGCCGTTTCGTATTTTGGTTACAGCATCTCTTACGATTTTGCTTGATTTCTCAATAGTCCCGACTCTCCCAAGTATGTCAAAACAATAGGAATGGAATGTTTTGATTTCAATAAAATTTGCTGCATTGCCAATAAGATCAAACAATCTGGTTTTAAACTCAGTGGCAGCAGCCCTGGAAAATGTCACCATAAGCATCTGCTCATGCTTAACATCCTCCATAATAGACAATGAAGCAAGCTTGTGGGCTAAAACTCTTGTTTTTCCACTGCCGGGACCGGCAGCTACGACAATATATTGAGATTTATTATCTTTAATAATATTTAGCTGAGCGGGAGAAAGCTCACCAAAAAGCTTTTTAAATTTTGCGGGAGTAATATTTTTAGAAATTTCATTTTGCCTGCTGCCTTTAAAATATTTACTTAAAAAATGTGAATAATTCATTTGAAAGTAATCATCAACAAACTGTAGAGCGTCCTTATAATCACTGATCATTTTCTGTGCGTATTCTCCGACAATATGTATTTGCTGGATTTTATTTTTATAAAATTCTTCAAGCTGCTTATAATCATCAGCTTTATATCGTTTTTTACTGTCCGGTTCAAGTCTCTCAATCTCCATGGCATTGTAAGTCACAAGAAATCCACCCTCAATTTTCAGAGCATCGATTTTGGACATGTAAAAAAGAGCGTCTTCTATTTCATCAGTATTGGTCTTATTGTCAAACATGGTAACAACATTCTCAAAGGCTTCTTTCAATTCAAGAACAGAGAACTCAACCAATATTTCTTCGGCTTTGGCGTTATTCTCATTAGTATTTTCATAGCTTTTGTCAAAAAGATATTCAATTATATACTTGGATAACTCTTGCCGTTTTGTAAGCTTTTTTTCTAAATCCTCAGGTTTAAAAACAGGGGATACCGTAATATGGTTTTTAGTTCTGCTATAAGGTCTCCTTACCCAATTTTTAATCACCCAGTAGTTAAAAATAGTTTTTATAATGGTCGTTGTTACATCTTCACAACCACTATCTAAAGCGCCTTCATTAAGCTCTTTAATATTAAAAGTCTGCTCCTTGTCTTTTAAAATTGACAATAAGTATCTCTCAATCCTGCAGTAGGATTCCATAATGCTCAAAGAGCGATTTTTGTGCTCTTTTCTTCTGATATAAGCACTAAGATCCTTATAATCAGCTAATATCCTCTCTTCACGGAGCAGAGTAACTGCCTGGATTACATCATTTTTCACTATGCCAAGCTGATCTGAAATATAGTCAACCCTTGACTCCGCTTCGAAGTCTTTTGATTTGGCTCTGCTTTTACTTGCGATAAGCTTTTTAATTATTCTTGTTGCATTAATTCTTTGGGGTTCGCTAAATTTTTGAGACGCATTGATTTTGTCCACTGCCTCCTGAACATTTTTTGCTAAGATGCTGTTTGCATATATTTTCGGCATATTTTGACCACGCTTAAGGTAGCCGGAGTTCTCCAAAGCTGCGATAGCGATTGTAACCCTTGTTTCAATGTCTTTGACATTTTCATCCCATCCTGCTGTTCTTGCAATTTCAAGTGCGGATTTAGATACTTTTGAACGTATTTTCGTAAGGCTTTTTATGGCTTTCCAAACCTGCTGTATTTCCTTAATACTTAGCTTTGTTTGGTTTAAAAGAATAAAATGCTTATTAAGATCCTCGTCATTGTAAAGAATATAGCATTCAGCGGTGATTGATTCATCCCGTCCGGCTCTACCGGCTTCCTGAACATAGTTTTCAAGAGAATCGGATATATCAAAGTGGATAACAAGGCCTACATCCTTTTTATCTACACCCATACCAAAGGCTGATGTTGCAACAATAATCTGCACATCACCTTTAATGAAAGCGTCCTGGTTTTTAACCTTTTCTTGCTTATCCATTTGGCCATGAAATGCTCTAGCCTCAAAACCATCCTCCGTAAGCCTTGTCGCAAGCGATTGAGCTTTTTCGGTCCTTGAAACGTAAACTATGGTGGGACAGTTTTTTTCTTCAATGAGGTTTCGCAATGTGTTGTATTTGTCTTCCTCATTTTCTTTGTTGAAGACACAATATTTAAGGTTTTTCCTTGTAGCTGCGGAGGTATAGGCATCAAGATTAAGGGACAGTTTTTCTTTAAAATAAACTTTAATGTCATTGATGACCTTTTGCTTTGCGGTTGCAGTAAAGCAGGACACAGGAATACTTTCCTCAAGGTTTTTCTTTTCTTGAAGCTTCTTGATAAAATCACCGATGTATAGGTAATCAACCCTGAAATCGTGCCCCCAGGAAGAAAAACAGTGAGCCTCATCAATAACAAAACGGACAATGTTTCTGCTGAGGAGGATACGTTCAATTGTTTTAGAGCGCAAAGACTCAGGGGATATATAAAGAATAAACGCAGAGCCATCTTCAACCCTCTCTATAGATTTTGCTCTTTCAATAGGATCGAGTAGGCCATTAATAGTAACGGCATCGGTTATGCCGTTTTTTTCAAGGTTATCAACCTGATCTTTCATGAGAGATTGAAGCGGTGATATTACGACTGTTAAACCACGGGAGTTTACTCCGCTCATTAAAGCGGGAAGCTGGAAGGTAATTGATTTTCCGCCTCCGGTGGGGAAGACCGCAAGAATAGACTTGTTGTGTACAGCTGCATTTACTGCCATTTCTTGCAACGGTTCACCGGCAAATGTTCTGAAATTCTCATATCCAAAAAACTGTTTTAAGCCTTTATTGATGTTGAGTGATTCATCGCAATAATGACAACCTGTTAGGCAGGGCTTGTTTCTGAGTAAATGCATTATGTTTTCAACAATCGGGTACGACTTCAATACCCAGGGCGGAGTAATTGAATACCTGCTTTTAGTGTTAATTAAAGATAGGCAATAAGCCAATTCAATAGGGTGGTTCGATATAAACGCGGTTAAATTTGCGTTTCCGCAGACATCATCATTAAAGTGCTTTTGTATTAGATCTTCGATATTTTCGGTGCTTTGTAAAGCATCCTCAAAACCAATAAACTTAAAAAATGAACAAAACTCGTCAGTGTTTTTTAGAAGAGCGAAAAAAATTTGCTTCAAGTTTTCTTCCAGATTGCTAAAGGCAGTAATTTCATCATAGAATAAATCTCGGGCTTTTTTTGAATCATTTAACGGGTTATTAATATCATCCGTTTGCAGTTTATCATCCTTCAGGAGAGCATGATAAGGCTTTTCGGGAAAAAGGAGCGGAGAAAGATAAAGTGTATCAATGAAATAAGGAACACCTGCTTTGTTTATGGCATTCTTGATATATTTAAGGTCATGTGTCAATATATTATGACCGCATACATACTGGCTTCCCTGCAAAAAGTTAATGAACCCGTCTGTTAAAACCGAATGAAATTCATCTCCATTTTCTTTCACGGCACCAATATCCAAAATCTTTCCGCTATTAATATCAACTTCGGTATCAAAAAAAGCTATATCCATTTGCCCACCTTTAACACAATTTATCAAATTTCAAGTAAAAAGGCAATATATATTAATATCGGTCAAATTCGTTTAAAAATAAAATAACACCTCACGCACATTCATTCAGAAGGAGGAAGATAATATAACAGCGAGGGCGTTATGCAAACAGTACGGACAGTCACTCTGATCTGTAATGTAAATAAATTGCCTTGCGATTGTCCATTGGGTTATAATATGGTTATCATCCAGAAAGTCACAAAGTGACTTTCTGATGAAATTTAAGACTTCTTAAATTTCATCAGCCTTCGAAAGAAAGCTGGATACCATATTGTGATTGCACCAAGGTGCAGCAAGCTACAACCCTGTGCAGGTAAACCTGCAGGAAAAAGTCGCTTGACGACTTTCTGATGAACAATCATAATATGTATGGATTTAATTGGAGCGGTGTGAAATGCATGATTATAAGAACAAATACTGCCTGTCGAACCCGCGAATACAAGAACATCTTACCGTAGAGCTATATTTATTTTGTTTATTTGTGTTTTCAATTTTGAAGATACTTCCTGGCATCTTGGGCTCCTGAATATTTGTAGCTAACTGTGCTATGCTATAATAAAACTGAGTACACATATATATGATTATGCTAAGATACAGCTTTCTGCAGGTATACCTGCATGAAAAAGTCATGAAATTACTTTCTGGGAAGTAATCATAATATACAATAATACAAATACGATTTTATTTGATAAGCTAAAAACAAGGAGGCAATGATATGGCGAAATATGAAAAATCCTTGCAGGGAAATTTTAATGAATTGCTGGCTTGTCTGAACACTGATATTACAAGTGGTAGCATTTCCGCTACTTACGAGGATGGCAGCAGTGTTACGATGGGGTCTGTAAAAATGGCCGTCAGAGTATATGAACGGTACAGCATGATGGGCGGTAACCGTGTAAGCCTTAATATCACTTTGGTTGGTGACGGTAATAACTTGTTTCTATCAGCCATTACCTCCGGTGGCAGCCAGGCAGTTTTCTTCAAAATTAACACATTTGGTGAAGAAGCATTCCTTAATGTTTGCAGGCAAGCGGTGGAAAATTATATTGCGAAAAGAAGGCAAGTGTGATAACCGGCTTATACACGTACTCATTAATTACTTTACTCAACAACTTTCCCACCTAAGCTTTCTAGTAGTTATTCTAAAGCGCTGGTACCGACATGCCAAGGTGTGAAATCACATTGCCGTAGGTAATCTGCTTCGCAGGCAGGCGCCAATTAAGGAGCATACCAAAGGAGCGTACCAAAGGAGCGTACCCACTGGAACGCTCCCCCAAGAAGGATAACCCTAACCAACCGGAACGCTCCCCCAAGAAGGATAACCTCAAAACACTCCGGGAAAGTTGAGTTACTTTCTGGGAAGGAATCAAAACACCAAATCGATAATATTCAAAGCCCCCGTTGAAGCTCATTGCGTTTTTTACAATAAAAACGCTTGATGTTTAGCTTTAGCTGAACGAGTTCACTGGAAATAATCAAAATATCAATTTGATTTTAAATAGTATCGCATAAATACAATGAAGGCTCCAAGCATAAACGCTAAAGCTGCGGATATCGCTAATGTCATCTTGCTTTCGCTCAAGCTTGAAATAAACTCGGAGGGTGAATTTCTTGTAATTGCCTGATTAAATAAATTTATTTGATAATATTCGGTTGCCGTTGTATTAGTTAACTCTACCCAATATTCAATCCGTTCCTTAATCACAGAAACTAAACTATTTACATCAGCTTCTGCTGCTGCTTTGTCGGAAGCCTCAACTTCGTCATGTAATAATTTGTCAATTTC
>DAIPML010000379.1:0-2457 GCA_036768735.1 Clostridiales bacterium
ACAACCGAGGCATGCGAAGCTTTCCAGGATCCTGCAGAGTTTATAAGAACGGTAAAACCGGTGCATTTACATATGAGTGACCATAAGGGCGAAAATAAGCATCTTCCTGCAGGACAGGGGAGCATAAATTGGAATGCTGTTAAATCGGTACTTGAACAAGTGAGATATGATGGGTATTATACCCTTGAGCCATCATATAGACATTACCTTGAGGATACAGAGAACCGCCTTGCTGAGGCATATCAGTTCATAAAAGGTTTAATTGAGAGTTAAAAGATGTTTATTTTAAAGAAAATTCAGGATTTCTTGTTCTGCAAATCTATATCTAAAAATATAGAGGGTATGAAAAGTAACGATTTTTAGGTAGCGTATTTTTATGAAATAAAAGCATCTGAAAAAGGCTACAAAGTTGTTTAATTAAAATAACGGAAGAAAATTTTTTGATCTATTTTTTCGATTACAAATTAACGTACTTTATTTATGTACTTGTAAGCAAGCTATATTTTCATCACACTATTTTAACAAGGTTCTCGTTACATGCTAAATGCGGAAATAATAAAGGCTTAAAAAGGTGGTGCAATAATTTGAAACAGGAAATAGTTGAGGCTGTACTTGAGGCATTCGCTGTCGGCGATGCAGTTGGAATGCCAACAGAGTTTATGACCAGGCAGCAGATAAAAGAAAAATTTGGCCAAGTAAGTGGATTGATACCACCGGAGTTGTCCTTAACCCATAACAACCTTAAGTTTGCGTCTATAACGGACGATACAGAACAGAACATGTATCTTGTGGATGAATACTGCCAAAAAGGCAGAATTGATGTAAAGGAGACCGCCCTTTGTCTGTTGCGATGGGCAAAGGAAACAGACGCAGCCGGGAAAAAGTATATTGGGCCCAGCTCTCTAAAGGCTCTTAAAGCAATAGAAGAGGGTGCTGATCCATATAAAACGGGTTTAAATGGGACAACCTGCGGCGGTATTATGAGGACACCGGCTGCTGTTTTTTGTACCCATGAAATAGAAACGGCGTCACTAGTTAAAAATGTGCTTAATTGCCTGATACCCACTCATTACACATCCACAGCTCTTGAAGCTGCAATGGCGTATGCCTTTGCGTTAAAAGAAGCTTTTAATAAGGATACAAGTATAAATGCAATCATTGATGCAGCGCTTTTAGGTGCTGCAGAAGGCATGGAAAGCGCTCCATATAAAATGTGTGCCGCGTCATCAGAAGATAGGATTAGATATTTACGAAAAATAATGCCTACCTTTCAAACGGCTGACGATCTTCTTGATTTTCTATATAGTATATATGGTGCCGGGCTTGAATCTGAGGATATTTGCCCTGCAGTATTCGGAATATTCCTCTATGCAAAGGATGATGTATGGCTTGCCATAAGGCTCAGTGCTTCAATGGGTGGTGACACCGATACTGTAGCCGCACTTGCTGCAGCACTTTGCTGTGCGTATGCAAAAGGCCATAACATACCTGAGGATGTGCTGTCAACGGTTTTAATTGAAAACAACCTGGATTTAAATACAATGAGCAAAGACATAGCAGCAATTGGAGGCAGTACTAAATGACCGTATTCTATCTTACAATTGTATTGTTTTTCCTTATCCTTACAGGGTTTACCGCAAGAAAACTTAATGTAGTTGACGAAGGGTTTGCAAAAAATCTTTCATCTTTCCTGTTTAATATAGCATACCCGGCTTTGATTATAAAATCCATGCAATTTTCGTTCACAGCAGATAGCCTTATTACATCGTCACGGCTCGTTGTCTTAAGTATATTTGTCCTGATAATCTCATGGCTTGTCGCAAAACTTGTAAACAAAGCTGTGAAATCTAATTCCGCCACTCAGGGTGTGACTACATTTGCAATAATGTATTCCAATTTTACCTTTATGGCTTTCCCTGTGGTTGAAGAGCTTTACGGTAGGGAAATGCTTTTTTATCTGGCTATATTCACAATGACGCTAAGGATAGCATACAGCACTCATGGCGTGAATATAATCGCCAGATCAATGAAAGAAAAAACAGCTGTGAGCCTAAAAAGTGTTATAAATCCACCGGTGATTGCTATTATAGTGGGACTTACCTTATATCTCTTTTCGATTAAGCTGCCATACCCAATTGCGCGGACAATAGAAATGCTTTCTCAAACTGTTTCACCGCTTGGTATGGTGGTTGCAGGATTGATATTGGCAGAGCTTAACTTCAAGGAGATTTTCAAAGGATACAGAGCATATATAATATCTTTTGCAAGACTTGTTATCATCCCCATTATAGTCTTCTTAACTGTAAGGCTTTTGGGGCTACCCGATATAGAGCGGCAAATAGCAGTAATAGTATCTGCGATGCCTGTCGCTTCAGTGAGTGTTATTATTTCCGCAAAGTATGGAGCAGATAGAAAGCTTGCAGCACAGGCAACATTTATATCCACACTGTTTTCAGT
>DAIPML010000380.1:0-2450 GCA_036768735.1 Clostridiales bacterium
AACCAGCGACACGAGGATTTTCAGTCCTCTGCTCTACCGACTGAGCTATCTGGGCATATAGTAGAAACTGATTGGCGACCCGGAAGGGGCTCGAACCCTCGACCTCTAGCGTGACAGGCTAGCGTTCTAACCAACTGAACTACCGGGCCATTTTAGTAAGTGGAAAACACGAGATAAAAGTTAGATTAATGCGGCTATTCACCGCATTATCCAAAATTTTACTTCATATCTTCCACTTATTATATCTTGGTGGGCACAATAGGGCTCGAACCTATGACCCCCTGCTTGTAAGGCAGGTGCTCTCCCAGCTGAGCTATGCGCCCAAGTTTTATCCGCTGAATTAACCGCGGCTTTAACAGTATACAAAATAATCGGAAGATTGTCAATACGTTATGAAGAAATTTATCTTTTTTAGTTCGTGGAATTTTGTACCATTTCATTGTAATATCATTAATGTTGCTTTGTCTCATCAACACTATTTCGTTACATCGACGCCATCCACTACCAAGCATTTTTTAACCAGAATAGTTGAAGATATGAGGTGGGGGACATGTTAGCCTCTTTATATATCTTTGTCATGTAGCTGTTACTTTCTCATATCAGTGTTTCTATATTACTTTACTCAATTGCTGTTACTTTCTTATATCGCTAATTTACACTACTTTTACGCTGCATGTTATGATTGTTCCCAGAAAATCGTGAAACGACTTTTCCCTACGGGTTTGGTTGCAGGAAGTTGCAGCGAGCTGCAACCTGGTACAATACAATATGGTTATCCAGACTTAATAAGAAATCTGATGAGATTTAAGAAGTCTTAAATCTCATCAGAAAGCCACTTTGTGACTTTCTAGGTGATAACCATGTTATAGCTAAAACAAACTCATCTGTACGTATGGCAAATCATTTTTTTGCTCAGTTATATAATCTTTTATCGCATCGCTTTCAAAAGGTGCGTTGCCATAATATTTCCCTCTGCAAGTGATAAAATAACGGGCTCGCTTTAAAACCACCCTGAACTGCTTTAGGTTTTCATAGGATAAGCTACCAAGCTTTCTTGCTCTAACAATTTTAAGAGCTGATTTAACACCTATTCCTGGAACCCTTAAAAGCATTTCATAAGAAACCTTGTTAATTTCCACGGGAAACAGCTCTAAATGGCGCAAGGCCCAATCGCACTTTGGATCAACCTCCATACTAAAGTCCGGGTGTGATTCATCGAGCAGCTCCTTTGCCTGAAACCCGTAAAACCGGAGAAGCCAATCCGCTTGATAAATTCTATGCTCCCGCAGTAGTGGTGGCTCGGTGTATATGGCAGGAAGATTTGGGTGCTGATTAACAGGAACGTATGCAGAATAATAAACCCTTTTCAATGAATATTTATTATAAAGCTGCTCGGACAGATGAAGAATTGAAACATCATGCTCTCCTGTAGCGCCGACTATCATTTGAGTGGATTGACCTGCCGGAACAAAGGATGGTGTGCTGCGGATTATCTTTTTTTGCTCCTTGCTTTCCAATATTCTTTGATGAATGTATGACATGGGTGTAATGATCTGGTTATGCTCCTTTTGTGGTGCCAATAGCCTTAAACTCTGCCGGGAAGGTAATTCAATATTTACACTCATTCGATCTGCATATAAGCCGGCTTCCTCAATTAGCTTCGGATCTGAACCGGGAATCGCTTTAAAATGAATATAACCGTTAAAGCGGTAATTATGCCTTAAAAGCTTAATGGCTTTAATCATTAATTCCATCGTAAAATCAGGTGTTCTAAGAACCGCAGAGCTTAAAAACAGACCTTCGATGTAGTTTCTTCGGTAAAACTGTATGGTCAACTCACAGAGCTCTTGCAGGGTAAAGCTGGCTCTGGGAACATCATTTGTGATACGGTTTACACAATAGGCGCAATCATAAACGCAGGCATTTGAGAACAAGACCTTTAAAAGAGAGATACATCTTCCATCGTCTGCCCAAGAATGGCAAATACCGGCCATATGCCCGTTTCCTATTCCGTTTGGCGTGTTTTTTCTGCTGCTGCCGCTGGATGAGCAGGAAGCATCGTATTTTGCTGAATCGGATAGGATCTTTAGTTTTTCCATTAAATCCACAATATCACCCGAACGTATGTTTGATATAATTGTAGCATGAACACATGCAAAATGCAACAGGATTTAACAGGAATACGCTCATTAAGGGCGTGGACGTTACTACTATGAAACCATACTGCTGCCGGAACTTAAACCAGCCTAGTTTCGTTCACCGGGGTGTAGGTGGACTTCATGGAGAACTGTTTACAGATAACTGAAAAGACAGAGGAACACCTTATGTTCGGGTTTGTTTGTAATAAAAAACTCAACTTTCCTAAAGTATTTTGGACGCTTGCCTGCACAGCAGGCTATCGACGGCGGTGTGACATCACACCTAAGCATGTCGGTACCAGCGCTTCAAAA
>DAIPML010000033.1:0-18240 GCA_036768735.1 Clostridiales bacterium
AAAAAAATCCACGGTAATATTTCGAAAAAAATACCCGGACCAATAAGGGAAACCGCCGCCGCAACAGCAGCTGCCCAAGCAGGAGTGTTACCAATACTTATGCTTTACTTTAGCAAAATCTCAGTTGTGTCTCTGTTTTCGAACCTTCTTGTTGTACCTCTTACAGGTATAACAACAGTTATAGGTATGGTCTTGGTTATAATTGATAATATTAGCCATCAGATGGGCGAGTGGAGCAGCCATGCTCTTCAAGCACTTTTACACATAATCTTGTTGATAACGAACGCATTTGCGTCAGTTCCATGGGCTGAACTCAATATGAAGCACTGGAATGCGTTATGGATCTTCCTTTATTATGTAATGTTAATAATCTTCGGCTGCTCGGCTTCCGGATTTTTTGCAAGGCACAAGAACAAAGTGGCTGCTTTTGCTCTTGTGCTTGGAATCGCTTTGCTGGCACAAGGTTTTATTCCTGAAAAGCTTAAGGTCTCATTTATTGACGTAGGTCAGGGAGACAGTGCTTTGATCAAAACTCCCGGCGGGATTACAATGCTTATTGACGGTGGAGGAACATACAATGAGCTGGATACCTGTTATATTGGACAGAATACAATTTTTCCTGTTCTAATGCATGAGCGGATTGATAGGCTGGATTATGTGATGCTGACTCATGCTGATGCGGATCATATGTATGGAATTATGACTCTTATGGATATTTTCCCTGTTAAAAGGGCAGTGCTTGCAGACTACAGCGGAGCTGAAAAGGATTTCTCCAGGCTAATCGATTTGTGCCGGGTGAAAGGAACAGAAATCGTTTTTCTATCAGAAGGTGATACAATAAACCTTGATAATGAAACTGATTTCGAAATACTATATCCGAGCAGCAGTATTGCGGGTTACTCTAATCTAAACAATACATCCTTGTGCGGAATGCTAAAGTATAAGCAATTTCAAATTTTATTTACAGGCGATATTGAGAAAGAAGCAGAGGGTACTCTTTTAAGAACCTACCCGGAAATCAATTGTGACATTTTAAAGGTTTCTCATCATGGCGGCAAAAACGGTTCGTCTGAGCATTTCCTTAAGGCGTCACAACCGGAAGCGGCTATAATAAGTGTGGGCAGAAACAATTATGGGCACCCGTCGGAGGATGTAAAAAACAGGTTAAGTACTGCGGGAGCTAAGGTGTATACAACTTTGGAATGTGGTGCAGTTATTGTTGAAAGCGACGGAATTAGTTATAGAATAAAAACATGGCTGAGGAATGAGAGGTTTACATTCCTCGACTAAAATGTTAATCTTGATTACAGGGGACAACAGCTTTATTTCGGTATTTTGGCTTATGATGTTCTATCAGTTATTAAAGGAATTAGAAACATGATTCCATTGAAAAACTTATACATCTGTAAAACACACACGCTTTGAAAAGTATGCAGTATGCATTTAATGAATACATAAATTAAAAAAGGCTTATATAAGTTGATAAAGAAGTTAATTGTGTTTGGTGATATTTGTTAATTGTTTTTTTCAATTTATATTGCACATGTGCCTGCTTTGTCTATGACAAAACAAATAGCACGTGCATCAATTTGTGTCTATATATGTTAAAATTCTAATTCAACATATATAGCATGTTTTACTTAACAATTAACCTGTAAACTACGTACAGTAAGGTGGAAAGCAATGAGTATTGAAGTATTAAAAAAACAATTGAAGCAGAAAGACATTGGTAAGCTCTATTTTTTTACAGGTCCGGAGCAATATCTTATTCGATATTATGAAAAGCAAATTACCGACATGCTGCTAAATGATGAGTTAAAAACCTTTAATTATACCGAGTTGACCGGAAAGGTCTCCATGAATGAATTAATGGATGCGATTGCAGTATTTCCGGTGTTTTCAGACAGACGTCTTGTAATTGTAAGAGAGAGCACTCTTTTTAAAGGTGATGTTAAGGAGAAAGAATGGAGCTCCTTTTTTGAATCCCTGCCGGAATATGCCTGTGTAATTTTTATTCAGTCTGAGGTTGATAAAAGGGGATCACTTTATAAAGCTTTGAAGAAATGCAGTGTTTTAATTGAATGTAGCTGGCAGAACGAAGCTGCCCTTACAAAATGGGTAATGAAGGTTTTGTCATCATATAATAAAAAAATCAGCCAATCCGATGCGGCGTTTTTTGTCGGACTGTTAGACCCGGATATGACGTTTATGCTTCTTGAAATTGGGAAGGTTGTTCAGTATGCGGGCGATAAAGAGTTTATAGACCAGGACGATATCTTACAGGTGGTATCAAAAAGCGTTAAGAGCAAGATTTTTGATTTGACCGATGCAGTATCGCAACACCAAATGGGAAAAGCCATTCAGATAGTGGATGAGCTGCTGCAGATGAAAGAGCCTGTTCAGTTTATTATGGCAATGGTAAGCAGGCAGATGGGCATACTTTTAAAAATGAAAAAAACTGAGGGGAAAAGGCTATCATCAGCGGAGATAGCAAAGATTGTTGGAATTCCACCCTTTTTAACAGCCAAAGTCCAAAAACAGGCTGCTTCCTTTACCTTGGAAAAGCTTAAATCACTTATTAAAAAATGCATGGAGACGGATTTAGCTGTAAAAACGGGTAAAATGGAAGCAAGAACTGCCTTAGAGCTTTTTATACTTGAAATGGAATCAAAAAGCTCGTAGCTGTTTTTAATAGTTCTCAATCCGTTCCACGGGCTTGAACCCGGACGTTTTCATAAACTTCATGTTATGCCAGAAATTATTCATAGCATCTGAAGGATCAATGAAATCAAAATTCAATCCATTCAATACATCTCTCTCAAAAAGTATTGATAGTATCGTCATATCTTCCTGCTTACCTGTCTGTGTGTTTATCTGGTTTTCAACTGCGTGTACGACGACTGTTTTTACCGGAAGCAGAGCAAAGATATCCCTGGCAATGCGTATCGTACAGCTACATATATAGTCCTGAACAAGATCATAATAAGCGGTTTTTGTTAGTTCTTTCTCTGACAGTTTACCGGTTTTGGTTAAGCTGAGAGAATATGAGGGAACAATAGAACTTGTCTTTGCAGTAAACTCAACCTCCATTACTGATGGGTCGTCTGTACCAAATTCAAAATCCGTACCGAAATCTATTAAATCACCTAGTGGATTCATCTGGGTGATAACTTCAAGATATGCATCAATATCACCATCGAGAATATGTTGAGCAAGCTCATGGAGCTTTTCCCAATTTTCATAGTCCTCAGCATCCTCATTAGCTGCCAGCTTTACCGCCTTTTCAAGCTCCAAGCGCTTGTCGCCGGATTTTAACCGCTGAAAAAACCCCGGATTATAGTTGTCGAGATCTTGCTTCGCTGCAGCTTGCTTTGGACCAATGCTGCCTAGAGAGAATGGCTCAGATGACAAAAGAATTCCTTGCCAATCAACGGATTCATCACAGTTTTTATGTATTCCTCGTAAGGTATTTATTAAATCATTGTATTCTTGAGTTTTCTTCTCATTCGGATTTGCGCCGGACACTCCCGGGTATTGCTGATGAGATTGTTGACTAGAATTTTTCTTTTTTTTGGTACTGTGATTCTTGACGTAAGAAATTCCGGTGCCGGGTATTCCGACCGATGTTGTTCTTCTGCCATTAGTATTAATCGTATGTCTTAAGCCTTTTGTACCAAAGCTTACACTTGCCCCTGTGGTTCCGAAATTCAAACGAACCCCTTTGCATATTTGTATGCTTTTACGCATCCTAAGTCCCATGAGTGTGCCTCCTTCTGAACAGAAATTCATTGAAGTCAGAAAATCAATTTGGAAAGTAGCCTTGTGATTTTCTAGGAGATAATCACATTATAACAGCAGAAAGAATGATATGCAATTACAACTCCCAATTCGTTATTCTCGTTTCAGATAAAAACTTAGTATAACGAGGCTAAGATGCCCCCGCCCCACCTCATTGCATATTTTCAACCATTCTGGTTGAATTTAAGATTTCGTTTACCATTGCATATAATACGATTTCTCTGGTATTATAATACTAGACGGATGCTTCATAGTTACATTTTAAGGAGTGAGGAAATGTCAAAATATATCAGAGATTTATCAATACAATTTTTGATGGGATGTACTCTTCAAAATTGGATTAAATTATTATGGCAGAACAGGGACAAGCCGATTTATTGGAAAAGCCTTCCTAAGTTTATATATATAACCTTGGTTATTATTTTGCTGACACCTGTACGCTTAATAGAAAAATTGCTATTTGATATTAAGATCAAGAAAACAAATATAGACAAGGAACCTGTGTTTATTTTGGGACACTGGCGTAGTGGTACAACATATATTGTTAATATGATGTCTCAGGATGAGCAGTTTGCTGTAACAAATGCTATTCACTGTTTTGGACCGAATATGTTTTTATGTTGTTACAAGGTCTTGAATTGGATCCTAAAAAGGATACTACCCCAAAACCGTCATATGGACAAAGTTCCTTTGGATACTGTCTCTTCTCAGGAAGAGGAGTTTGCCATAGCCAACATGTCCACACTGTCCAACTACCACATAATCACATTCCCCAGAAACCATAAGAAATACCAAAAATATGCATATTTTAAGAATATGAGTGATACTGAGCTTACAGAATGGAAGCAAAAATACCTATATATTTTAAAAAAGGTAACATTGCAACAGAAGGGGAAAAGGCTTTTGCTAAAAAGTCCCACTAACACAAGCAGAGTAAAGCAGCTGCTGGAATTGTTCCCAAATGCGAAGTTTGTTAATATATACCGTAATCCATACAAAGTATATGTTTCAACAAAGAGACTTTATGATAATGTTTTTCCGGTTTTTGAATTACAGAAACCAGTATCTAAGGAAGAATCCGAAGAAACCCAGTTTGAAATATATGAAAACATGTATGAAAAGTACTTCCAAGAAAAGGAACTGATCCCAGAAGGGAACCTTATCGAATTGCGTTACGAGGATGTAATAGAAAATCCGTTTGAGAGCATTGAAAGAGTATATAAAGAGCTTAATATTGAAGGATTTGAGAAAGCAAGACCTGCAATTGAAAAATACATCGAAGCGCAAAAGTCATATAAACCAAATAAGCATCAAATGGATCCACAGCTTGTAAAAAAGATATCACAGCGCTATGATTTTACTTTTAGAAAGTGGAATTACCCAAAATCATTATAGAGGTGGTTTAATTAATTGCGATTTATTCAGAGCCGTCAAAATCAAATAATAAAAGATATTTTAGCTATTAGGGATAAGAAAAATCGTAGAAAAGAACAATGCTTTTTAATTGAGGGCTTTCGGTTTGTTCGTGAAGCCCTACTTTCCAAAGCTGAAATTAAGACAATTTGTGTTTCTTCTGGTTTCGTTAATAAATTTAATCAGGAATTTGGGTTAGTTTCAGAGGATAAAATAGAAACTAAAATGGAGATTGAGAAAGAAAATAAAAAAGAAAAAAATGCAGAAGTTAAAACAGAAGACACAATAAATATTAAAACAGAAGATACAGCAAAAGCTAAAACAGAAGCTAAAACAAAGGTTAAAGCAGAAATAGAAACAGGAGTTGAAGCAGAAGCTAAAACCAAAATTAAAATTATTGAAGTGCCTGACGAATTATTTCGAGTTCTCTCACAAACAGATACACCGCAGGGGATACTTGCTGTTGTTGGTATTCCGGTGATTTCACTATCTTCAATATACCATAAAGGCTTTAGAGGATTGGTTTTGGATTTTGTGCAGGATCCGGGCAATGCCGGAACAATAATTCGCTCTGCTCATGCCCTTGGGTTTGATGCAGTATTGACCACTCCCGGAACTGTTGATGTTTTTAACAGCAAAGCTCTTCGGGCCACGATGGGATCAATTTTTAATATTCCTGTTCTTGATAATATCAGCGAGAATGAAATTTTAGCCTTTTGTAATAATAACAGTCTACGAATGATTGTTTCGAGGCTGGAGAATGCAAAACCATGTTATGAGGCAAACCTTGCTGAGAATTTTCTTTTTGTTATTGGCAATGAGGGTAAAGGTGTCTCTGCTTCCCTACAGGAGCATGCATCCGAGTTTATCCACATCCCAATGCCCGGTGGAGCCGAATCATTTAACGCTGCGATTGCAGCTTCAATAATCATGTATGAGAGCTTTCGCCAGCGCATTGAACTCGTTCAGCTAAAGCTGAACATCGGAACTTCGGTGGAGGACTCTACCCCCACCGAAGCAGGTATAAGGAACTCCCACTTATAGAAGTGGGGGTCTCATGAATTAGATGAAAATATTCAGTGAGCGCAAGGTTTCATAGAAACGATCGAATTACAAATGTACTTTACAAGAGAGTACATCATGAGTGTATCCTCAGGAACACCATAAATAACTGGAATACCCCGAAGGGATATCCCAAGCAATAGAGCTCACCACAAACCCAATCAGCAATACGGAGCCTTTGGTCTTATGCTGTTTACCAGTATAGAAACATCACTTCTTTTTATTTAGATTTTTTTGTAAATATGTTCATTTGATTAACATACTTTATTATAAAAATGATATGATATACTTGATGTTATTAAAGGAACGCAATTAAAGGATCACAAATAAAAGAAACACAAATATGTCGAATGAATATTTCGTAATTAGGGGTTTGCCATGAAATACACCTATTCTGCCTTGCTTTTAGCTCTTGTATTATTAATTGCCATGCTGGTGAATTTGTTTGCTTCATTTTATAATGGAGATGATAAGCTGACACCGCAGGGAGAGCCCAGATATCATTTTATCCTAATCACCCAGGATAATAACGATCCTTTTTGGACGATGTATAAAAATGGAGCAACTAAAGCGGGAGAAACTAAAAATGTATTTGTTGAGTTTGTTGACATAAAATATAAAGATGCAGCTTTAACGATCAATGCTGTTGAAATGGCCATACTTTCCAACGTGGATGGTATTGCGCTCCAGCCATTTGATGTTAAAGAAAGCACAGAAATACTTCAAAAAGTCCGGGATGCGAACATTACTGCTATAACCTTTGAAAATGATGTTTTCTATATTCCAGAGATTTCTACAGTAGGCTCAAATAGCTATGAGGTAGGTTTTGCATCAGGGGAAATGGCTGCCGCAGCTTCCGGTGGTAAAGCTGATATAGCTGTTTTGGTCAATGATCCCGGTGCAAAGGACTCTAAGCAATACAATAGTATAAAATATCAGGGCTTGTTGGAAGCCATATCCAAATATCCTGAAATGACTGTGTCTCAGATATATACATTGGATACAAGGATGTTCGAAGTTGATAAGCTGACAAACACGATTTTAAATGAAAACCCTGATATAGATCTAATTATTTGCAGCGACAGCGAGAATACACCGGGCGTTGCCCAAGTGGTAATTGACTCCGGAAAGGTTGGAAATGTAAAGATTATAGGATATGGTGCCATGCCCCAAACAATGAACTATATTAAGGACGGAGTTGTGTATGGCACGATAGCCGCAGACAGCTATTCTATTGGTTATAATACAGTAATACAGCTTGCGGACATTTTTGATGGCAAACAAATAAGTGAGTTTTATAATACAGATATTTATGCCATCACCTCTCGGAATCTTGAGGAGTATAGAGAAATTTTTAAAACCGAAGAAAAATAGGAGTAGACTATGCTAAATTTCGGTGGAGTTAAATTCAGAACAAAGCTGTTAGTGTTCGTACAACTTTCAATATTAGTTGTATTGCTTGCATCTGTGTACGTGTATTTTTCTCTACAGATTCTAATAAGGGATACTACTGTCATGTATGAAAAAACAATGGAGCTGACGGCTGTTTACCGCAAAATGGACTCAATTCAGCAGGAAATACAATTTTACCTATCGACAAACAGCTCTGACAGTTTAATTTCCTTTTATGATTATATGAATGAAATAAAGGCGGGAGCGGACAAGCTCATTAAAAATGTTAGTTACACTCCTGAGGGCATAAAAAGTAAAAATGCAGCCAATATGATTATCAACTATTTGGAGCACGCAGAACAAGCTATTATGGCAAAAAGAGGACGTGATATTGACGGATACACAGCATACTATGCCCTTACAGTGAAAGAAAATAACGACATTATGCGTTATATTGAGGAAATTATAAGTGGAGAGCTTATAAGCACATCGAACAGCTATGCGGCGATATCTAAACGAATTCAATTTGCCACCACTTTTAACAATATACTTATAATCGGTGTTATTATTTTTGTCTCAAGTATGATTTTCAGCTTCAGCTTCCAAATTACTAAACCGATTACCAAATTAGCCGCATACGCTAAAAGAGTATCGGTTGGTGATTTTGATGTTGAGGTTCAATCGGTGACGGGAGGGGAAATAGGGGTTCTTTATAACGCATTTAACTCAATGGTGGTTAGTATTAAGAAATTTATAAATGAAATACAGGAAAAAGCTCGCTTGGAAGCCAGCTTGAACGAGCAGCGCCTTAACAATCTAAAGATGAAGAATGAGCTTAGAGAGGCGGAGCTTCTGGCACTACAATCACAGATAAACCCACATTTTATCTTCAACACCATAAATATCGGTGCTAAAATCGCCATGCTTGAAGGGGATAAAAGGACTTGTACATATCTTGAGAATGCAGCAGACATCTTTCGCTATAACCTGCGAGGATTGGATTCATATGTTCCGTTAAAGGAAGAAATTGATAACGTACGCTCCTACATCTACCTTTTACAAATACGCTTTGGAGAATCGGTTAATTTCAAAGCTGATTTTTGTGAAGACACAAAAGCGCTTGGCATAATTGTACCGAGAATGATTCTTCAACCAATTGCTGAAAATGCGTATATACACGGTATCAGCGAGGTGGAGGATGGAGGGACCATAACTCTTAAGGTTAGAAGCAATGAAGATTTTGTCTATGTGTATGTTATGGATAATGGTATAGGAATCACACAGGAAAAGATAAACGAGCTCTTAGGTGATATGGGTGATGATGATCTTCAAATGGTTTTAGCTTCTAAGAGAGGGCACACAACAGGAATAGGAGTAAGTAATGTAATTAATCGTTTGCGTTTATACTATAATCGTAATGACACAGTTGATATAAAATGTGAAAGGGGACTAACTCAGGTTATTTTTAAGCTGCCGCGAAATTTTGAAAAAGGAGCTAATTATGTATCGAGTATTAATAGTTGATGACGAGCCTATAGCCCTTGACTCTGTTGAATACATAATAAAAAACAATATAAAAGAGCTTGAAGTGAGCGGTAGAGCCAGATCTGGCAGAGAAGCCATAGAAAAGGTTTTTAATTTAAGACCGGATATAGTGCTGATTGATATAAAAATGCCGGGCATAAATGGTTTGGAAGCTATACGCAAAATTAGGGAGTTCAACAGAGAAATTCATTTTATAGTTATCTCAGCCTATGATTATTTTGATTACGCTGTTGATGCAATAAATCTTGGCGTGGTGGAATACCTCTTAAAGCCCGTGAAAGAAGCTAAGCTCATTGAGGCTATTGAAAAGACCATGAACGCCATTGATCAAAGACGAAAGCGAATCAGTCAGGAGCTGGAACTAAAAGAAAAGCTTGAAATTATAGTACCGACCTTGGAAAACGGTTTTATTCACTCTATCTGTTTATTCGAAGAAAACAAAGAAGAACTTATAAATTTTAGTCATCTTTTCGAGCTTGAGGATTTGAGCGGATATGTTATGGCAATTGAGTTTGGAGAAAAGGACGGAATGCATAATAAAATCAGCACAAGTGTAAAAACGCAGAACCACTATTTAGACTATCGTGATATACTTAAATCAATATATCAGTGCATCGTAGGACCCATTATGTTGAACCGTCTTATTGTTTACGTATTATGTGAACCTTCAAAGGACAGCTTCAGTCTCAAAACTTTGGCAACGCGACAGGCTAAAGATTTTTCCGATCGGGCATGGAATACATTTGGGGAGGTCTCTATAGGAATCGGAAGGTGCTATACTGAGGTTGTTAATGCCAAGAAGTCATACAGGGAAGCTATGCAAGCGTTACAAACCCTGTCAAACAGCAAGGACACCATATTACATATAGATGATATGATAGAAGAGTACCAGGATAGCCCGGACTTTGAGGAGAAATTAGATCAAAATGTTTATTCAAAGGTTGCACATGGCGATCTTAATTCCGCATTAGTAGCCTTTGACGATTTGTTTGATCAGATCCTTAAGTGCGTTGGAAACTTTGAAGATGTTAAAGATAAATGTATAGTTCTTGTAGTCGGTATTGCAAAACGCTGGGGTAATATCGCTCAGGACTATTATAAGGTATTGAGTAAAATTATTGTTTCAACGCAAGAGGATGAGCTAAGAACAATAATTAGAATGTATTTAAAAAAAGTCACCATTGAGCTGACAATGAGTCGCCAGCTAAAAATTAATTCTATCATTGAAAAAGCGGATAATTATCTAAAAGAAAATTATACCGAAGACATAACACTGGAAGATATAGCAAGGGTTGTAAACCTAAGCCCTTATTATTTTAGTCGATTTTATAAAGAAGCAAGCGGAATAAATTTCATTGATCGCCTTATTAATATACGAATTGATAAAGCAAAATATTATTTTGAAAATACGGATTTATCTCTTAAGGAGGTTTCGGGAATGGTAGGATATCAAGATCCAAACTATTTTTCTAAACTTTTTAAGAAGATAACCGGATACACTTCTACTGAGTATAAAGAGTATTATAGAAAGTGAGGGTGCCTAATGAATTCCTCAAAGAAAAAAGCGAATCTGTGCAAATTTTTTATTATTTTCGTCGGCATGGTTTTGTTTGCATCATGCAATCCCAAGGAACAAGTAAGACAAACGAATGATGAAATAAAAACAGTAATTGGCTTTTCTATGGCGACATTTAAGGAGGATCGATGGCTTCAGGATAGGGATATATTCATTGCAAAGGCCAAACAAGAAAGATTCGAGGTTATTGTAAAAAACGCAAACAACGATAGTACGCTTCAGAGTGAACAAGTTAATGATATGATCGCAAGCGGAATAGACATTTTGGTTATTGTGCCGCAGGATAGCGAGAAAGCGGCATCCTGTGTAAATGCAGCGAAAAAGGCAGGGATCCCCGTTGTTTCATATGACCGGCTAGTACGGGACGCTAATGTTGATGTATATGTATCCTTTGACAATGTAAAGGTTGGCCAAGTTGCTGCAGAAGCGCTGGTTGAAGCTGTTCCGGAGGGTGAATATATAATATTAAACGGAGCAGAGAATGATAATAACAGCAAAATGTTCAACGCCGGGTATATGTCTGTATTGAATAAATTAGAAAATAGAAATCGAATAAAAGTTGTTGCAGAAACCTGGGTTGAGGACTGGAGAAGAGAGGTGGCTTTCGATTTTGTATCTAAGGTGCTAAAAGAAAAAGGAGAAAGTATTAAGGGCATAATTGCCGGTAATGATTCCTTAGCCTGGGGGGCGATTGATTCCATATCAGTTGCGAGGCTTACCGGTAAAATTAAGGTTGTGGGTCATGATGCAGATTTGGCAGCTTGTAAGAGAATTGTTGAAGGTACACAAATATCAACAGTATATAAGCCTATTAAAAATCTTGTTGACGAGACTCTTAAATGCTGTAAGCTTCTTCTGGAGGGTAATACCGTTAATATTGAAACTATGATAAATGATGGAACATATGATGTTCCATATTTGATGATTGACGTTATATCGGTTAATAAGGATAATCTGGAGGACACCGTAATTAAGGACGGATTTCATCTAAGAGAGGATGTTTACAGAGATTCAAAAGAATAAAGAGATAAAAAGTATAAAAAGCTCCCAAAAAGTAAAGAAGTCGAGGGGAGGTGTTTTTGCTAAGGCGCAGCATTAGAAAAATTCAACTTATATAGTGGTAATAAATTGCCATTATGAATTTATTTACAGCAATATAATACAGAAATATGTGAGAAGCATAAAAACACCGCAATATAACAATACAGTTTGGCAATTCAGTTTATTGTTGTGTGTTAGGGTCTTGTTTATCATTATAGTATCCAAATATTTAAGGAGGAAACGATAATGAAAAAGATTCTGATTATGATTCTTGTACTCGCAATGGTTATTTCTCTATCTGCATGTGGTGATGCCCCTGCCACGCAAAACACAGAACAAAAACCTGCCACGACAAAACCAAGTCAGTCAACTTCAGCGGATCTTGATATAGGTATTGTATTACCTACAAAGGACGAGCCAAGATGGATACAGGATGAAACACGTTTTACTGAAGCATTAAATTCCACCGATTTTGATGTTGAAGTTCTTTTCAGCCAAGGTGATTCCGCTAAAGAAAAACAAAATGTTGAAGCTCTTATTGCTAAAGGAATCAAAGTTCTTATCATATGCCCTCAAGATGGTGCCGCAGCGGCATCTGCTGCAGAAGCAGCAAAGAAAGAGGGAATTACAGTTATCGCCTATGACAGACTTATAACCGATACCGATGCGGTTGACTATTATGTAACATTTGACAGCTTTGCTGTTGGAGCCGCACAGGGACAATATTTGATTGATAAAGCCACCGGAAAAGGGAACCCACTTTATCTCTATGCCGGTAGTGCTGCAGACAACAACGCTTTCATTTTCTTTGATGGAGCATGGAGTGTTCTCCAACCCAAAATTGCTGACGGTACTTTCGTTATTAAAAACTCAAGCGAAGCGGTAGCACTTCAGGGAAAAGCGGCGTTAACACGTGACGAGCTGGGCAAGATTATAGGTCAGGTTACCACGAACTGGGATTTCAATGAAGCAAAGAATAAGGCTGAGGCACATCTTACAGTTGCAGGCGCTGCTGATAAGGGTGATGTTTACATATTAGCTCCTAACGATGGAACAGCTCGTGCTATTGCAGACGCATTCGATGCAGACAAGGATGTAAACAGCTACAAGGTTACCGGACAGGATGCAGAGAAAGCTTCCGTACAATACATAATTGATGGAAAACAATCCATGACGGTATTCAAGGATGTTCGTACACTTGTTAGTGATTCCATTAATATGGCCATTACTGTGCTTAAAGGTAACACTCCGGAGACCACAGGTGAGTATGACAACGGTAAAATCAAGGTGAAAGCAAAGCAAACCGAGGTTATTGTTGTTGAACAGTCCAATGTTAAATCCGCATTAATTGATTCGAAGTATTATCCTGCGTCTGACTTTACCGGCCTTAAATAAGTTTAATACTCAACTTTCCCACAGTATTTTAGGGCTATCCTTCTTGGGGGTGCGTTCCAGTGACTGGGGTTATCCTTCTTGGGGGAGCGTTCCGGTTGGTACGCTCCTTAGGTACGCACCTGTATTGGACGATTGTCTGCCAGTAAGATACCGACGGTGGTGTGATATCAAACTTCAGCGTATCGGTATCAGTGCCTCAAAACACTACTCATAAGCTAAGGTGGGAAAGTTGAGTTAAATAGCATAAGAAAGATGGGATAGTGGTAGGTACTATCCCATCTGTGTAATCATATTTGGTTTTTAAGGAGCAGTAAAGCTATGGACAATTATATTTTAGAGATGAAAAATATTTCAAAGGAATTTCCGGGTGTAAAAGCGCTGGATTATGTGAATTTTAAAGTAAAAAAAGGTGAGATCCATTGTCTGGTGGGAGAAAACGGAGCCGGTAAATCAACACTAATGAAAATTTTAAGTGGAGTTTATCCTTACGGTACATACGAGGGGGATATTATCTTAAATGGTATTCCCCAAAAATTCTCCGGCATTTCAGACAGTGAAAATGCAGAAATAGCTATTATAGCACAAGAATTGGCGTTAGTGCCTGAGATGTCAGTCTATGACAACATTTTTCTTGGCCATGAGATAAGTAAAGGTTTTTTTATTGATGAAAACGAGACCATCAGAAGAGCAAATGAGGTTTTAAAAAAGGTCAAAGTAAATACGAATCCTTCAACTCTAATTAAGGACTTAGGTGTGGGCAATCAGCAGCTGATTGAAATTGCGAAAGCCTTAAGTAAGAATGTAAAGCTTCTTATTTTGGATGAGCCAACAGCTGCCTTAAATGAAATTGACAGCCAAAACCTTTTACAGATTATAAGCGAGCTTAAACAGCAGGGGGTCACATCCATTATGATCTCCCATAAACTTAAAGAGGTTATTTCTATTGCTGACACCATTACTATTTTGAGAGACGGAAAAACAATATGCTCTATGGATGCGACGAAAAACGAAGTTAAAGAAAGTGATATTATCAAAAACATGGTAGGACGTGAAATTGATAATATTTATCCAAAGCGTAATAAAAAAGATTTAGGTAATGTTTGTCTTGAAGTGAAAAATTGGTCTGCATATGATCCCAGTTTGGGAAGAGAAATATTGCACGATATAAACATTGATGTAAAAAAAGGTGAAATAGTTGGAATATCCGGCTTAATGGGTGCGGGCAGAACTGAGCTTGCACTTAGCATTTTTGGAAACCCAAGAGGTTATAAGACCGACGGAGAGCTTTATATTAATGGTAAACCGGTAAGTTACCGTCATACAAGTCATGCTTTAAAGGATGGACTTGCATATGTTACAGAGGACAGAAAGGGTGACGGATTGATTCTTATACAGGATATCAAATCAAATATAACCCTGGCAAATCTAAAAGCATTATCAAGGTGTGGAGTAATCGATGTTAATAAGGAAGTTAAGGATGCTAATGAATACAAAGACTCTGTTAACATAAAAACCCCTTCTATAGAGCAAGTTGTTGAGAACTTGAGCGGGGGAAACCAGCAAAAAGTCTCCCTGTGTAAATCTTTGTTTGTGTTACCAAGTATATTAATATTGGACGAGCCAACAAGAGGCATTGATGTAGGCGCAAAATACGAGATTTACACAATTATGAACAGGCTGGTTGATGAGGGAATGTCTATTATAATGATTTCCTCTGATTTGTTAGAGGTTATCGGTATGAGTGACAGAATTTATGTTATGGCAGAAGGTAAAATAACCGGGGAAATTGAAGCAAAGGACGCAACAGAAGAGAAAATCATGGAAGCTGCTACAATATAGACCGTCAAAGCCAAAAGCTAAAAGTCACACTTAGGAAAAAGTATTAGCAGTGTTTCTTAACAGGAAGCAACCAGTATGGTTGAAAATATGCAAAGAGGTGGGGCCGGGGTCCATCTTAGCCTCGTTATAAAATTGCACGTCACATAAGCTATATACGGGAGGAAATAGGAATGACAAAGTCAAACAATCACGAAAATATTATCACGGATTTACTCAATGAATCACGTCTTCTTTTGAAGAAAAATATTCGTGAATACGGAATGTACATAGCACTGGTGATTATTATTACTATATTTGCAATAACAACAAAAGGAATATTTATTTCACCGCGTAATATAAGTACTCTATTAAATCAAACCGGTTACATAATTGTTTTAGCAATTGGTATGACTCTCATCATAGTCTGTAAGTATATTGACCTTTCTGTTGGTTTTTTAGCAGGCTTTTTAGGAGCAGTTGCAGCAATTTTTATGACCAGATACGGTCTGTCCGAGTGGATTGTAATACCGATAATATTAATATTGGGTACAATTGTTGGAATAGCAAACGGCTTTATGGTCGGTAAGCTTAATATACCTGCATATGTTGTGTCTCTAGCCGGAATGTTTATATTCAGGGGATTGCTTCTTATGGTGACTCAGAAGACAGGCACAATTGTAGTTCCAAACAAAGGGTTTAATTCGATAGGGAATGACTTTATTCCTGATATTGTCGAATCTGAAAATTTGCATATCCTGACAATCATTCTTGGAGCTATTGCAATTTTGGCCTTTATAGTTAGCTCTGTAAAAGGTAGAAATAATAAGATAAAATACGAGTTTGAAGTTCTCTCAACTCCTATGTTTGTTATCAAGCTTATCTTTATATCCCTCATAATAGCTTATATAAGCTGGATATTAGCAGGATATAACGGGCTTTCATGGACTGTTGTCATATGCTTGATTGTAATCATAATTTATCATTTTATCACACAAAAAACTTCTCTTGGAAGACATATATATGCAGTAGGCGGTAATGGAAATGCAGCAGAGCTTGCAGGTATCAGTGTTAAAAAGATTACCTACATTGTTTTTGCATCTATGGGTATGCTATCTGCTCTTTCCGGCATACTCTTTACCTCAAGACTTAAATCTGCCACAACAACGGCAGGTACATTGTTTGAGTTGGATGCAATTGCATCTGCATTCGTCGGGGGAGCATCGGCAAATGGCGGTGCCGGAAAAATAACAGGTTCTGTTATTGGCGCATTAGTTATGATGTCACTGACCAGTGGAATGAATCTTATGGGTGTAGACATTTCATATCAATATGCAATTCGCGGGGCAGTACTTATTTTAGCAGTCTTCTTTGATGTCACAACTCGCAAAAAAAGAACATAACAAATTGAGTTTGGAGCTTTCAGGCAGTAAATAATTACATACGGTAGTATTAAAAAGTGGCGTTGCCACTTTTTTTTCTAAAAACCACGTGATTCTCTGTGGCAGATTTTCTGCATCTGAGGATTATCCCCGAAAACCAAAGTTGCGTTTCCGTGAAAAAAGATACATAAAGATGTACTAAAAATACGTATATGTCTGAGCGCTAAATGTTGTTAAATTCAACATATATAAACTCGAATCGATGCACATGCCATTTGTTTTGGTATAGCCCTGAACAGGCACATGTGCAATTTAAGTTGAAAAAAGTGATTGACAAATATGACTATATATAAGTAAATTCTTTTTCAATTTATATAGAAATGAGAATCCTACAGTGGCAGTTACATAAATAGAAATGAAAAAGCTCGTGCAGCCTATGTGGGGTGTGAGAAAATTTTGCCTAATTGAGTCTTGAAAAATGGGGAAATATAATATAGAATAATTTAGATGATTGTTATTTTGTTAACGATGACCCTTAATGGGTAAAAATTTATAGGAGGAGAACGAATATGGCAATTAAAGTAGGTATTAATGGTTTTGGCAGAATAGGACGTTTAGTGTTCAGAGCTGCTATGAAAAGACCGGATGTGCAGGTGGTAGGTATAAATGACCCATTTATCAGTTTGGATTATATGCAATATATGCTGAAATATGATTCTGTACATGGACAATACAAGGGTGAAATAGGCGAAAAAGACGGCAAACTGGTTGTAGATGCTCAGGAAATTACTGTTTTTGCTGAAATGAATCCCCAGGATATTGATTGGAAAAGCTGCGGCGCAGAATATATTGTTGAATCGACAGGCGTTTTCACTACTACTGAAAAAGCTTCAGCACATTTCAAGGGTGGTGCGAAGAAGGTTGTTATCAGCGCTCCGTCAGCTGATGCTCCAATGTTTGTTATGGGTGTAAACCAAGACAAATATACAAAGGATATGAAGGTTGTATCTAATGCATCCTGCACAACAAACTGCTTAGCACCTGTTGCAAAGGTATTAAATGATAAGTTCGGGATCGTTGAGGGCTTAATGACCACCGTGCATGCAACAACAGCTACACAGAAAACTGTTGACGGACCATCCAAGAAAGACTGGAGAGGCGGAAGAGGTGCAGGCTTTAATGTTATCCCATCTTCAACCGGAGCTGCGAAAGCAGTTGGAAAAGTTATTCCCGAATTAAACGGCAAGCTCACAGGAATGTCATTCCGTGTGCCTCTTGCTGATGTTTCCGTAGTTGACTTAACCTGCCGTCTGGAAAAAGCAGCTACCTATGATGAAATATGCAAGGCTATGAAGAATGCTTCTGAAAATGAATTGAAGGGTATTCTTGGATATACAGAGGATATGGTTGTTTCATCTGATTTTATCGGTGATGCAAGAACCTCAATTTTCGATGCAAAAGCAGGTATCCCATTAAACGATAACTTTATTAAGGTTATTTCCTGGTACGATAATGAATGGGGTTATTCAAACAAGGTAGTCGATCTTATCATCCATATGGCTAAGATTGACGCAAAATAATTCATTACCTGAAATTAAAAAGCAGGCATCCTCAAGCAGGATGCCTCTTTAGTACCTTATAGCTGCAAAACATCAATTGAACTCGTTCAGCTAAAGCTGAACATCACGCGTTTTTACGAAGTAAAATACGCATTGAACTTCGGTGGAGGACTCTACCCCCACCGAAGCAGGTATAAGGAACCCCCACTTATAGAAGTGGGGGTCTCATGAATTAGATAAAAACAAAAATTTGGTGTTTTAC
>DAIPML010000034.1:0-18154 GCA_036768735.1 Clostridiales bacterium
ATCATCAGCACGCCGGGCGCGACCTCATCGGTCACTCTCGTTGCAAAAACAAGTTCCTCCGTTTCGAAATCGGCATTGCTCCTGGTGATAAGGATAAACTGACAAAACTTCAATTACGGGCAATCGCAAAGGATTTTGCAAATAAAATGGGTTTGCAAAAGCATCAATGGTTTGCAGTAACACACAAAGATACCGGCAATCTGCATATTCATCTTATTGCCAATCGCATCGGGATTGATGGGAAAGTCTATAAAACCGACTTTGTAAGCAATCGGGCATCGAGAACTGCCGAAGAAATCAGTCGGGAAATGGGATTGACCATTGCCAACAAAGTAGTGGCTAAAAGGCGATACCAAAATCCAAAAGCCGATAAAACTCGTGAAACCAAGAAAGACGAAGTGCGGAATATTGCATACAAACTCTTGGGCGTGAAAGTTGGTACCGGAAAAGAAGGTTTTCTTTCTTTCATGGCAGAGTTACAAAAGCAGGGAGTAAAAATCGAAACCATGCGAAACAAGCAAGACAAAGCCTACGGTTTCCGATTTATCTACCAAGGCGAAACCTTTAAAGCATCGGAAATCGGACGTGAGTTTGGTTATCGCTCGCTGTTCCGCCAATTTGGATTGGAAGATATAAAACCACAAATCGGACAAACCGTTGTGCTCATCTACGAACCTACATTGGACTTACAACGGAGTTCCAACGTATCTGTGATGGAAACTATGGCTAATACTGTGGCTGAAATTTTGCCTTCCATAGATGGCTTAATAAACGCTCATGGCGAAGATTATGCAGAAATAGCTTTCCAACGAAAACTTAGACTGCAACAGAAAAAGAAGAGGGGAAGGAGGATGTGATAAGGATGAAAACGAATAGTTAGTTCTCTTTTGTTATTTTTATTTTAAAATATATCCCCATTTCCTTGCACAACTCAATATTGTTCATTATTTTTGCGTGTTCATTGACAATGAACATTAAAGATTGCTGAACATTAAAGGCGAGAATAATGGCAGAAATACCTGATAATGCGATTGCTAAGCTAAAAGAAAACACAGGTTTTGATATTCATGTTTCGGATACAAAACTAAGAAAAAATGGTTTGATAACCATAGAAGGCGAACGTTTTTTGGTGGATGTTAAGCCTGAAATTTCGCGTGGAAACAAGGGTGTAATTTTATCACAATTACAAGAGGCTTCTCGCGAAGAAAATCTACCTGTTCTACTTTTCACTCACTACATTCCTTCTGATATTGCCAAAGAGTATATAGATGTCGGTATTAACTATGCCGATACGGCGGGTAACTGCTATATCCGTAGTGGCAGCTTATCGGCTATCATTCAGGGTAAGCGAATAAGACGAAATCCGCGTGTTTATCAGGCACGAGCTTTTCAGGAAGCAGGTGTGAAAGTGATTTTCCAACTGTTAGTCAATCCAGAAAACAGCAATAAACCTTATCGGGAATTGGCTGAAATGGCTGATGTGTCGTTGGGTTCGGTTAGTCAAATTTTCAAAGAGTTGGAGGAGCTAAACTTTATCTTGAGAACAAAAAGACAGAAGTTGCTTAAAAATCATCCTGAACTATTAAAAAGGTGGATTGTGGCTTATCACGATGTGGTGCGTCCTAAGTTATTGCTCAAAAGAATGGACTATATCTATCCCGAAGATTTTATGCAATGGCAAAAAAACACATTTTACCCCATAGAAGAGAATATTACTCTGTGGGGCAATGAAAACGCAGGTGCTTTGCTTACTCAACAGCTCAATCCGGCTCTACATACTATTTATACCAATGCAAGTTGGCAAGATGTGAGCAAAAACTTAAAATTGCGTCCTGCTGAAAACGGCAGAATTGAGATTTTACGCCTACCCTATACACTTAACTTGAAAGATGAACATCCCACTCAAACCGTGCATCCGTTATTAGTATATGCCGACTTAATGGGCAGTAGTGACAGCAGAAATATAGAAACCGCAAAACTCGTTTATGAACAGTACTTACAGCATATCAAGTGAACAGTTAGATAGTCCGTTGCTGAAAGAGCTTCTGACAAAACTAAACCATTTTTTCCAAAAAATAGAGACCGATTTTTACGTAATTGGTGCTACCGCAAGGGACTTGGTGCTACATAATGTGCATGGCTTTCAACCCGACAGAAAGACTGCAGATTTGGATATTGCTATTGCTATTACAGATTGGAAACAGTTTGACACGATAGTTGAACTGTTGCCGAAGGAAGAAGATTTTTCCAAAGACAAATCACAACTGCAACGTTTTCTATATAAAGATTTTTTCAAACTTGATATTGTTCCGTTTGGCGGAGTAGCCAATGAGCGAGGGATTATTTATTGGCGATCGGCGGGAGAAAGGCGTATGTCGGTTGTAGGGTTTAGGCAAATGGCAGAGTTTGCTTTAACTGTACGAATTGATGATGGATTGCCGATAAAAGTAGCATCGCTTCCGGGAGTGTTTATTTTGAAGCTTACTGCATGGAAAGACCGCCATTTGGAGAACAACAAAGATGCCTACGATATGGCACTTTTGATAGAGAATTACTTCGAGATACATACCGAACGAATTGCAGAAGAACACTTTGATATTCTGGAAGATGATGATTTTGATGAGTTTGTGGCAGGGGGAAAGCTAATGATACGTGATGTGAAAGAGATGCTTGCGAATGAACAACAGGCGTTTGATTATGTAAAAAACATTATTACGGAAGAAGCAGAAAAAGAGGAAGAAAGTCCTTTAATCAATCAGATTTTAGAAACATCCAAACAATTAAAATACGAACAAGTACTTCGGCTTTTACAAGAAATGCAGAAGGAATTAAATAAAGATTAAGCTATGGCAAAAGAAAAAGAGGAGATAATGTTGGACGATAACCAACTGATTTGTGCCTTAACTAATAAAATAAAAACAGCAACTGCCAAAGAGCAGGTACTTCAATCGGTTATTATGATGCTAAATGAGGAATACGATTTTGCTTTGGCGGATATGGCACGTGATTTTTCTTTCACTTACCAAAATGACGAAGGTAAAAACCGACGAGCAAAAGCCGACCTGATTATTTTCAGAGAAGGAGCTGTTCACGATATTTCAAATGCCATTCGTTTCTGCGTGGTACACGATAGTAAGGTAAAATCAAAAGACCTTAAAAAAGGGGTAAACTATCTCTATGAACTGTTTAAGAATATAGAATGTGATTTCGGATTGTGGACAAACGGGGACGATTTGTTTTTTGTGGAAAACACAACCGACATTCACGGAAATGCAACAATAGAAGATATTGCCGACTTTCCCGGAGCCGGACAAACAATGGAAGACTTAGAGCTTTCCGGCGAACGAGTAAAACCCCGTAAGCCTGCTAACGACTCGCTGATACGCACCTTTAAGCGATGCCATGACTATATTTACGGCAACGAAGGAATGAAGAAAACCGCTTTTTGGGAGCTGTTGAACTTGATTTTTTGTAAAATTTTCGATGAAAAACGGCGGTTCTCTGATGCGGAAAAAGGCATCAGCTATCGTCGTAAATTTTGGGTAGGAGTAAAAGAACAGAATACCCCGGAAGGGCAAAAAGCTGTTGAAAAGCGTATCAAAACACTTTTTGAAGAGCTAAAAGAGGACGAGATATACAAAGAAGTTTTCGATGGCAGTGAACAGATAAACCTGTCGCCACGCGGACTGGCTTTCGTGGCTTCGGAGTTGGCAAAGTATTCATTTTTAGATGCTACGGTGGATGTGAAAGGAATGGCTTACGAAACCATTGTATCCAATACGCTGAAACAGGAAGCCGGACAGTTTTTTACACCCCGAAACGTTATCCGTTGCATGGTAGAGATGCTTAATCCCGATGTAAATACACGTGTGCTGGACCCCGCTTGCGGTTCGGGCGGATTTTTGGTAATGGTGCTCGACCACGTTCGCAAACAAATAGCGGCGAATATGTTCCCCAACCTGTCCGATATTTATTTGGAAGCGAAATACAATTCACCGGAAGTAAACGATGCCGTAAAAGCCTATGCAGAGCGGATGCTTTTCGGTTTTGATTTTGACCCCGACTTGAAAAAAGCCGCACGAATGAATATGGTAATGGCGGGAGACGGACACGCCAATATTTTCAATATAAACTCGCTGGAATATCCGAAAGGAGCCAAAGAAGACATTCCGAAAGTAGCCAAAAAAGTAAACGAAAGCATACGCAACAGCAAAGACCACAATTTTGACTTTGGGAATATCCCCGAAAGTTCGGCATTGGGAAAATTCGATATGATATTTACCAACCCACCCTTCGGTGCCAAAGTGCAGGTGGACAGAAATATATCACAAGATTATGATTTAGGATACAATTGGAGCCTGGATGCTTACGGACGATACACGGTACAGGGCAACATAAAATCAAGCGAAGCACCCGAAGTGCTTTTTATTGAGCAATGTTACCGATTTTTAAAGCCGGGCGGAAAAATGGCAATTGTACTGCCTGACGGCATTTTGGGAAATCCCAATACCGAAGCCGTACGGGAATGGATACTGCGACACTTTAAGCTGTTGGCATCGGTAGATTTGCCTGTGGAGACTTTCTTGCCGCAAGTAGGTGTACAGGCATCACTGCTCTTTCTGCAAAAGAAGACCGATGTAGAAATGCTGACAAACCTTGAAGATGAAAATTACGATGTATTTATGGCAATAGCCGAAAGCGTGGGGAAAGACCGCCGCGGAGTACCCGTATATGAGCGGGATGAGGACGGTGCTGAACTGCTTTTTGATAACAAAAAAAGATGGCTCTCAACCGACGAGAATGGTAATACACGAGTACGAAGCCGTAACGAACGCATCAAACGACTGGACGACGACTTGCCTAAAATTAGTAAAGCATATAAAAAGTTTTTAAAGGAGGGGAAGGTATGAAAATAGCAAAAATAAATAACAAACATATTGTACAAGAATTTTTGCGATTTGACCCAACATTCCATTTAAGCGACAGCATTCAACTTAAAGAAATATTGTCTGTTCAGCCTTATAGGTTGAGTACTGTTGGAGAGCAGAGCAAAGATATTTTCTTTGGCAATATTTTTTCGCGAATTTTTGTACAGGATGAAAAGTTTGGAGTTCCATATATGACCGCATCTGATATGATGAAATCAGATATAAATTCGGGAAAATTTATAGCAAAAAGGCAAGCCGAAAAACTGCATAATCTTATAATAAAAAAAGACTGGATTTTAATTTCCTGTTCAGGAACATTGGGAAATGTTATTTATACTAATGAGTTGTTTGAAAACAAAATGGGAACTCACGACTTAATTCGAATAATTCCACAAAATGGAGAAGTTAAGTCCGGATTTCTATATGCATATCTTGCAAGTAAATATGGATATACATTACTTACACAATCAAGTTTCGGCGGTGTGATCAAACATATCAATCCCGAGCACGTAGCCAATATCCCCGTTCCCATTTTTCCGCAAGAAAAACAGGAACAAATCCACAATCTGATAACCGAAGCTACACAACTGCGAGTAGAAGCAAATAGGTTGTTGGAAGAAGCGGTGGAGATGTTATCTAACTTTATTGGTCTCGATTTTCAAGAAAAGGAAAAACTTTCCGGCAAAGTGAGCCTGAAAGAAATATATCAATCATTATCAACAAGAATAGACCCACCAACATTTATAAATAATGGTGTTAAGGCAATGGAAATAATTCGAGATAGCGGTAGAGAATTAGTTTCTTTGTCTGAAATAGATGGTATTACAGTTTATCGTCCCGGAATTTTCAAAAGAAATTATGTTGAAAAAGGGCTACCTTATATTAAAGGCTCTGAGTTATTTAATATAAATCCATTTGTACGTTGTGATAATTTATCTAAAACGAAAACACCGTTTGTTGATGAAATGGCATTAAAAGAAAATCAGATTTTAATAACGTGTGCGGGGTCTTGTGGACTGGTAAAAGTGATAACCAAAGAGTATGAAGAAAGAGAAGCAATAGGCTCGCAAGACATTATTCGTTTGCAGTCAGAGAACGTATTGTTTACATCAGAATACCTTTTTGTTTATTTGCAATTACCGTTTGTATATGATTATATTCAATCAATGAAATATGGTTCTGTTATTGAAAGAATTGAGCCATTTCATGTTCAATCTATTCCTGTTGTTGTTCCAACAGAGGAATTAAGTGCTAACATCACAAGTCTTATAACGAATTATAAAAATAATGTATATCAGGCTTTTTCTAACGAAAACCAAGCCATTTCACTGGTAGAAAACGAAATAGCATTATGGCAATCATAAAACACCCTAAACACAATACCGGACCGGTAAACGCGGGAGAGGAACGACTTTTAAAGTTCTTAGAAGTAAATCTGCCCGAAGATTATATCCTTGTACCCAATGCCGAGGTGGCTTATAAAAGTCCACAGGGTAGTGTGCAGTATTTGGAGTTCGACTGCTTGGTAGTGGCACCGCACGCTGTGTATAATATCGAAAACAAGGATTGGGCGGGCTTTCTGGAAGGTAACGACCATGCCTGGTTTATCAATAACACCGAGCGAGCCAATCCGCACAAAACCGTGGCGTTCAAAACGCGTATTTTGGCGAGCCGGTTAAAAAGTGAGAAACCTGCATGGGGAGCGGCATGGATAGCGGGAGCAGTTACTCTGAGCCACCCGAAACAGAATAAATTCGGTTTAGATAAAGAAAGTCCTTCGTATAACGCTACTTTTTTGCTTAACAACGAACTTATCGAGTATATTACCAATCCTGCCACAGTACGTAAACATCCTGATGCTATCGTGCATATCCAACAAGATATAGCTGATTTTTTGGCAGGACAGAGCAGTTTCCGCACACCCAAAGAAAAGAGCGAAGTGATAAACTTGAAGATTGTGGAAACCTTGCAAAAAACCGAGAAGTTTACCGAGTATCTTTGCGTACCCCAATTTTTTAGTGAACGTCGTTTCAAAGTTCGTGAATATCCGCTTGACCCTGTGGGTAAAAGTCCCGCCGAACTGCAAAATTATCAGCTGAAAGTACAAAATACCATGCTGGCACAGGATAATTTGCCGCCATCGCCTTATATTGTGAAAGCAGAATGTCGTGTAAGCGACGACGGAATGCGCTACTACGAGAAAAGCGACTATATGGACGAAAACACACTTCGTTCGGAGCTACGCCGTCGTACATTTACCCAAATGGAAAAGGCAAAAATATTGCACGATATAGCTCACGCCTTGCAAATAGCACACGATGCCAATGTGTGGCACCGGGAAGTGTCGCCTGAAAACATCTATCTGCTTGACGGAAATGCGGCATTAGCCAATTTTGGCAGAGCGTGGTTTGTGCAACATCATGAATTTGATATTACCAAAACGGCAGTAGATGTTGAAGATGCTACACCTTATCAAGCACCGGAACTTTTTGACGATGATGTTTCCAAAGCTACCGACATATTCTCTTTCGGTGTGATTGCCTACGAGCTGATGTCAGGAAAGCTGCCTTTCAACAACTTTGTAGAACTGGCGCGCATGGGAGGAAAGTTAACGGCAGACAAACTACCTTCGGCAATTAATAGTGGCATTCCGAAATGGGTGGACGAATTATGTACACGTACCATTGTCGACCGTTCGGAAGAGCGGTGGGATAATATTGGCGAAATAAAAAAGCTGATAGAAGACGCTATTTTCCGCACGGAAGAGAAAAATAATCTGCAAACAGCCACTGTGAGAAGCAAGTTACAAGACCTTAAAAAAGGCGATATGATAACCAACGAAATGGTGTTGTACGAAGAAATTGGAAGTGGCGGCTATGCTAAGGTGTTCAAGGGGAAACACACCATCTACGGAAAATTTTACGCGCTGAAAATTTTTGCCGAAGACCTGAATATGAATAGCGTAATTGATGAGTATAATGCACTTACAGCTATCAATCACAGAAATGTGGTAAAGTTTACCTTCGCCGGAATAACCAATGGCGGACTGTTTTACACCATTATGGAACTGTTGGAGGGCGAAAACCTTCGCACTTTTACCCAAGGCGACCTTCGACTTCCGGTACTCAAAGTGTATCAAATGGCAAAAGAGATACTTTCTGCTTTGGTTATGATGCAGAGTCTTGACACACCTATTTATCATCGCGATATTAAGCCTAATAATATCGTGTGGGATAAGCGGGAACGTTTTGTGCTGATAGATTTTAATATTGCCACCAACTCGCAACGAGATAAAAACGAAGTAGGAACATTGCATTATATTGCACCCGATTTGGGAAAAAGCAAAGACGCTTATTGGGATGCAAGTGCCGATACATTTGCATTGGGAGTAACTATCTATGAACTACTCACACATACGCACCCGTGGGCTGGCAATAAAATTCCTTCTACCAAAAAACCTGCCGAAGATATTTTGAAGCACAACGACAGACTTTCACCCGAGTTTGCAGCATGGATCATGAAGTCTATCGGCAGTAGAAAATCGGAGCGTTTTGCCACTGCAAAAGAGATGCAAGACGCTTTACTGGCTATTGGCGAAGACAAGCTGTATAGAGAGAATACAATCAGTGTGCTTGATACTAAGGGACAAACATTGTCGATAGTGGATTATATCAACAGCTTATACAGCCAAACCACGCATGGAAATGCCGGAACACGTGCCGGATGGAAAGAGAGTGCATTTGACACAGTTACCTATACACAAACCAAATTAGATAAAAAACTGCTACAATCCATTCAAGAGGGGCTGTATAAGTTGATAATCATTACCGGAAATGCCGGAGACGGAAAAACGGCTTTTATTCGTCGAGTGGAAGGAATTGCAAGCAATGTGCAACGTCTTTCAAATAGGAATGGAGCTAACTTCACCATAAACGGCGTGCCGTTTCAGAGCAATTACGACGGTTCGCAAGACGAAGAAGAACTTGCTAACAATGAGGTGCTGACTGAATTTTTCAAGCCTTTTGAGGAGAAAAATAGTTTCGACGATGTATCCGAAGGACGCATTATTGCTATAAACGAAGGCAGGTTGGTCGATTTTCTGCAATCGGCTGAAAAACATCGTCAACTTTACGACATTATTGACGAGTATTTCTATCAGGAAGGTAAAACAAAACTTCCCGAAGGGTTAATGATTATTAACCTGAATTTGCGTTCGGTTACTGCTATGGAGCCGGGCGAAGAGAGTTTGTTGCGTTCTCAAATTAAGAAGTTAACCAATCCCGATTTATGGGGAGATTGCAGCAAATGTCCTTTGGCAAATCGCTGTTTTATCAAGTATAATGTGGACAGCTTTACAGATAGTGCCGCCGGCGACGAAGTTATCAATCGTTTAGAATGGTTGGTGCGTACATTGGTTTACAAAAAAGAGCTACATATTACCATTCGCGACTTGCGTTCCATGATATCCTATATGCTTACACGCGACTTCTCGTGTGCCGAAGTGGGCAAGTTGCTTGAAGATATGGACAAGGGTATTTATCCGAAAGAATACTACTGGCAATTCTATTACTTTAATTTGACTGCTCCAGATATGTTTTTGGGAAAAATGGTTCCACAACTTCATTCGGAGGACAGAACTGTGAGATTGTTGCGTGAAACTGATGTGGCAATGGTAGCTATTCCTTCGGCAGACAGAGATTTGTATTATAAACCAAAAAAAGAGAATAATTATTTGATTTTTGCAGACCGAACAAGGTCGGTTATTCCTGAATTTAATCAGGCACATAGAATACTGGCATCTTATCAATCCGATAGTCAAGAAATTAATCTACTAAAAGTTCGATTCCAAAGTTTTGTGCGACATCAATATTTTGAGGGACAATTCGATTTTAAAAAGCGACTTCCTTATCAGTCGTTGAGCAATTTTTACGAAAAGCTGAATGGCATGGCGGTTTCGCTGGATGAAGTAATGCAAAGCTTAGCAAAAGCTATTTCAAACAGCGAAGGATGTTGGGATGAAGAGTTGTCGAAAAACAATTTGATTTTGGCTGCATCGCATATTAGCGATCCACTTAGCTTCAGTTACCGTAAATTCCCATTATCGGAGTTTGAATTGATGAAAAAAGAAAATAGACTTCTGACAAGTTACATCGAATACGAAAATGACAGCTTTATTTTCAGGCACAAAACTGATAAGCATATACAGCTTTCCGTGTCATTAGACCTTTACGAAATGCTTTATTATATTAGCAAAGGATTTAATCCTTCAGTCAATGATTTAAGAGGAAGATTTATTGAACTTCAAGTTTTTAAAAATTTATTGGAAAGTAAAACTTATACAGAAGTGTTGGTGACACAAAATAATAAAACTTTTTTTACCATTGCTTTGGACACACGAACCAACAACATTCACATCGCACCTTTAAATAAAAATGAGTTATGACACCCAAACTTGACAAAAAAGAAACAGTCTTTCGTAATCAGTATATTTTCGCGTGCGATGCAAAAGCCGTGAATTTGGATAACACGCTTATCAATCTCTTTATGCTGATGCGGAATAACGGAGCCAAAATTAAACTGAAATTGCGCTCAACACATCACACTATTGATGAGTTGGTGAACAGAGTTTTCGTGCAAGAACAGTTAGGTAATATTCACGGTGTAAAAGAGAACATGGACGCTGTCAAAGCTTGGTTGCGGAGCAATCTGACCAACATGGTTTTCAGAGGCAATATGGTAAAAGAAAATGTTTCATCGCTAAGACCAATGCACATAGAAGCCTATCGTATACGAAACATGAAATACATTCGCGATTATAACTCTTCCGATCAAGTATATCTGATGCTCAGTAAGCAACCCAATGTATTGAAGAGCCTGAAACAGTACTTGTCGCTTGGGTGGGATGAAGGCTCTCGGCAAATAATCAACAATAAACAGTTGGATGTGGACACAGTCGGTATTTTACATTTAATTGGCGGAATAGAGGTTGATATGCGTGTGGCAACTTCTATATCTCGTATTCGTCCGTTGTTGGAAGAGCAAGCTGATTTGTTTTGCGATGATATTCGTCGATTACTTATTTACAAGGAAGTAATTCCCCGTTCAGTTTTTATTGATTATTTGAAAACACTTATTGGGTTTCATCTTTCATTGTATTTTCAGAAGCTAATCCATCTATTACCAAAAATGATAGAGGCGGGAACAAGAAATATTGAAGACGATTGGAGTATAGTGGTTGATGTTACGGATAATTTAAGTAGTAATATTTCTGAAATTGCCTGTAAAGACATGGAACGAACGCTTAATGGTTTATCAGCATATATTAAGGCTACAATGGAGGTTAATGCCGTAATGATGCGACCGGAATATTTAGCAGGTGATTTTGATAGCATTGACAAAATGTTGAGTGAAATAAAAAACAGGACAGAGAAGTTTGAAGCATATTACGAGAGTAAATATGCCGATATTCTTGCACGTTTTTCGGATGATGAAGAAAGTACGGCTACCGAATACAGAAAACAGCTCAATGATTATTTGAAGTATGAAAAATCTTACTTCGACCGTTATGTACAATGCGTTTTTATGCTGAAAGGAAACTATCAATACCGTTTTTCATACAAGTTTATCGACAAAGTTAGCATGAAAAATCAGGAAAATGCTTTTATGGCTGATGGCAGAAGTCGAAAACATCCGCGTAGGGCGGTAATTGGTTCCGGATTGTTGGAAGTATTGGTTCAACTGCTGGTTTTGGAGCCTGAAAACGATACTTATCAGTCAAAACCGCTTTCCATTGAAGAGCTGATTGGTAAAATCAGAACTCGATACGGAATTATCATTGATGGAACAAATGAAGAGCGATTTAAAAATACCGATGTGCAAACGCATCTCGCCTTCAAAGAGAATAAAGAAGCCTTTAAGAATAAGCTGCGTCAAATAGGATTTTACAACGATTTGAGCGATGCTTATATTTTACAAAAAATACGTCCACGTTATTAAATTTCAAAATTGCGATTATGGATATTGCTGAATTATATTACAATAAGATATTATCTCTGTTTGTTGAAACTTATAGAAATGAAATTGCAACAGCTCAACCCGGACACTGCATGAAAGTTACCGGATTTTCATTAAATCGGTTGCAGGAACTTTTGAAACTAATTCAAGAAATTGAAACAGATACGCAGACCTATATTTTATCTGAAACCGATTTTGGCGATGATTATGTTAGTCCGTCGAAATTGATTGAACTGCGTAATGATTTAAGTATTCCATTGTTGGTGCTTATCCCGATAAACAGTCGTACGTCAGCCGAAGACTCGTACGGCAATGCTACTTTCAAGGAGCTATCTGTACGGCATTTGGACGACAGTCTGTTCAGGCAGCTTCTTTCAAGTTTGCCTGATGAAATTAAGTCGATAGTAAATGAAATTTTTGACTACTTCAAAGATAGTATTTCGTTAAGTGAGAAAATTAATTATCTGCTTTTTTTGGAGGCAAATGATTATGAAAAGGCGGCAGTTGGAAAAGGGATTTATCTGTTACGCCTGATACCGGACAGTATTTTAGCGGACAATCCAGATGTGCTGCGTAAAAGATTGTCGTATAATGCACAGAATATTGAACTGATAAGCGACTTTTCCAAATCGATTTCTGAGCGTATTGCAGAATTAAAGCTCGAACAAAACACAATTCAGCAAGAAATTGCCAACTTCTTACAGTCGGAAAGCAAAGCTATTGACCAATCGGATGTTTGCATTCATATTTTTGAACAATATCCTGAATTGGATTTCGCCAACTGGTTAATTCCTGAAATGCAAAAAAGAGATGAGTTGCAATTACATGTTTTGTCCATCAAAGGAAAGAAATTGGTTGATAGTGAAGATGGAGGAAAAACATTAACCATTCCGGCAGGAAAAAGCGAAAGACTTAAAATCAGGATATCCACAAACCCGATACCGAAAGATTTCAAGGAGTTGAGGTATTTTCGTATCGTAGTGATGGCAGTTGATGGCATGTATAAAGTGTGTGATTTGAAATCTAAAATCAAGGTAACCGACAATAAGCGTGCTTATCGAGATGTCTCTTTTGATGTGCCTGACAATCTGTTTGAAGAAGGTTCTTACTTTTTCCGTGTGTTTGCGGAAGATGAGTATGGCGATGTTTTGAATAACAATGACCCATTTAAAGAAGAAAGTATTCAACAAGAATGGGAAAGAATGAAAGCGGAAATTCCCGAACTAAGTAAAGAGGAGTTTCAGCAAACTAATCGCGTGCTGCTTACTTGCGATTCTGATACATTCTACCTACAAGTGAGCGAAGAGGATGATATTCCGGAAGTGGAAACTCGAAAATCTAAAATAGATAACGTGTTGCAAGCCTATTTCTATTATAGAATAGAGCAAAGCCGAAAAGGACTTACTTTGGATATTCCTACTGTTAAAGACAACAGTGGCAGATGGATAGATAGCTCGCAATTAGTTAACATCTACCATATTAAGTATAATGCTTCTCACAATTATCAGATTATTTTATCGCGAAAACTGTTGTTGATTGAGAGGGCTTTCCTTGACAATTGTGAGGAGTTTGGACAAGTTCGAGCCACTATAAGTGCTAACCCAACAGACAGCATGTTACAATCATTGCGTTTTGAAGCGTTAGACAGTGCTCTGAATATTCCGGAAACATTGGTTGAAAAACGAAAAGAACTATTTGAACAAATAAAAGCTTCTGCCAATGATGATTCAGGCGTAGTAGCTACCTTCGATTTTCATTACCATATAGATTTAATCAAAGAGTATATCTTAGAGTTTAAACAGTGGTTAGACGAGCTTGCCAATGTAACGCTAAACGAAGAACTTTCTATCAATATTCAGAATTTAGATATGGTGTCAATGAACGTTGAAATGCCGGATGGCAGTTTTCAAGTTATGAAATTGATATCGCCGTTGCATCCGCTAAGATTAAGCTGGATGGTAAATTTGTTTGAATTATATACAGATTGGGAACAAAAAACTGCTGAATATCCTGAATATCAAAAATCGTGGTTGAAGAAGATTGACAAATTCTATTATGGAGCATTAACCCCCGATGTAAGTCCGCTTATTTTAACAGAAAAATCGATGAATTATTTTCATTATTCGGGAGAATTGAGTTTTGGATGGGGTGTTTATATGCCTGTCCCGAAAGGTAAGGAGCGAGGCTTTGCAACCAATGCGCGTCAGTTGAAAGCATATTTGTCGTCTTTGTTGAATTTGGCACTCAACAGACGGATTGACAGTGATGTAAACCAACAAATGGTATTGAGACATATCAAAAATTATATAAAACAGCATCCTTATACCGATAAATTAATTTTAAATCTGTTTAATGCGGGAGATGCGCAAGTCTTTACAAAAACTCTAATTGAGTTAGAACACGATTTCCCTGAGTTAAAATATGAGTTGCGGCTTTTCAGCGACAATACTGCACTTCAACCGGGCGAAGCATTACGCAATTTACTAAACCCTGAAAATCAGATTTCGGAAGAAGCGGAAGCCTTTTCTCAAACTGCGGAGAATAGACTTTTCCCGAAACTTCGTTTCTCAATCAATGATGAGGAGGATTTTGCGAGAAAGCCATCAGACTTTCAAGCCCATATTAGTTTTATTGTCAATATGTTTTCAGCAGAAACTGCTTTAATCAGACAAGACGACAGCAAGCAAAGTTTTTACTTGAATGCTACAATCGGCAAATCTGTTTCGCAACCGATAATGAATGAAAAATCAAATCAATGGAATAGATATTTTAGTACCAAACAGCATAATAATTCTATTTCAGGTTTTTCTAATGAAAGTATAGAACTATATGCATGTTATCAGTCTATTATTGCTCAATCATTATCTGCTACGCGTGAGCAGTCTGTACCTGCCATTCGCCTTGATTTAAGTAGTGGAGACTTAGTGCAGATTTCACATATTCATGATGTGTCTGATTGGGTAGTTACGTTTGATAAAAATATTGGTCCTGAACTGTATGATTTGCCGGTTACAGGTAGTAATTTACCCTATTTGTTGGATTATATTCCCGAACAAGATATTATGGGTGTTGCATCCTATTTGACTACTCGTCCTACTTCGGAAGTAGAAGGATTGATGTTACCGCATTTCAAAAATTTCGGTATAAATATTCAAGAAGAAGAAAAATTTAAAAGACTTTTAGAAGATATTCGTTCTGTGAGTAGTTCACTATTGATGCAATTTAATACATCGCAAAATAAAGCATTTGAAGTTTTAGGCACTACCTTAATGAAGAGAATGTTGCAAAAGAAGAACCTTTTAGTTAATTCTTTTTTCATTCCTATTGACTTACACAAAGAGTTGTTTGCCGGACTTGAAATGGAAAACAAAGAACGAGCGGATAATTTATTGATAGACATCCATAGTGCAAAACGGGAAATTGTTTTAACAGTTATCGAAATTAAATGTAGAAAAACACTTTCATGTACAGAAAAAGATGATTTACAAATAAAGATGATGAGCCAAATTGAAAACACGATTTCAGCACTTGCCCATCATTTTAATAAGGATTATACAAATGTATATCGGGATAGACTTGATAGAGAAGTTAAAACAATGGAACTTCAAATGCTTCTTTCGTTCTACCTTCAACGTGCTTATAGATATGATACGATAAGTCCGGATGCTTTTAAGATTTATACGGAGTTTTTAGAAGGTCTATTTGATGATGACTTCTTTATTACTTTCAAAAAATTAGGAATTATATTTGATTTCTCTGCCCAATACCGTCAAAGGAAAGAGTTTATTCATGACACCACTTTTTATGTAATGGGACAGGATAGTATTTCTGAAATTCTTGATAATAGTTCAACTCTCAAAACTAAATCATCTGAGATTATTAAAGAAGACAATGAGTTCTCTCAGTTTTTTGAAAAGGTAAACACGATGACTTCTGACGTTTACAAGAAACAAAAAGATAAAGCTGTTTCTGTTGAAGAAGTTTCGAACGAAACGGATGTCGCTGATGAAGAGCGATTTGATGACGATAAAAGTTGTGAGCAGGAGCTTGTGCAAGAGCCGACACAAGATGAGTTGGAAGTTAACAAAGAGATTGAAAATGATGAAAAAACCGAAGAATTTCAATCACCCGAATATCAAATTTTAATAGGAAAAACTTCACGAAGTTTACAGTATGGAATTTTGGGGAAGACTATAATTGGGGACAGAGAAATTGCTATCGATTTGAATGAGACAAATACTATTAGTCTATTTGGTGTTCAAGGTGGTGGGAAGAGTTACACGATTGGAACTATTACCGAAATGGTTTTGAAACAGATCTCAAATATCAATCATTTGGAAGCGCCGTTAGCCGGAGTGATTTTTCATTATAGTGAAAGCTCTGATTATGCTCCAGAATTTACTTCAATGATTTTCCCAAATGATGAAGAGGGACAACTTAAAAAACTTCGGGAACAGTACGGCGCTGAAGCGACCTCAATTGATGATGTGATTTTGTTGACTCCAAAAGACAAAATGGAACAACGAAAGCAAGAATATCCCGACATTGAAGTACTACCTATTTGCTTCCACTCATCAGAGCTGAATGTGCAGGATTGGATGTTTTTACTGGGTGCTATCGGTAATGATTCTACTTACATAAAGCAGTTAAAAGCTATCATGAAAAAAGTAAGAAAAAACATCTCTTTGCGAAACATCCGAAGAGGGGTTTCATCCACACCGCTACTATCTACTAATCAGAAAACATTAGCAGAACAGCGATTGCAGTTTGCCGAAGAGTACATCAATGATGACTTCAAACTTAGGGATACCCTAAAACCAGGAAGGTTGATTATTGTTGATTTAAGGGATGAGTTTATTGAAGAGGAAGAAGCTTTGGGGTTATTTGTTGTTATGCTCAATATATTTTCTTCAGTAGAAAAATTTGAAGATAAATCATTCAATAAATTTATCGTTTTTGATGAAGCTCATAAGTATATGAACAATAAAGACCTTACAGGAAGCATAGTTACAGCTATTCGCGAAATGCGTCACAAAGGCGTATCAATAATGATTGCAAGTCAAGATCCAATGAGTTTACCCACTGAGATTATAGAGCTCAGTTCTGTTATGCTGTTACATAAGTTCAATAGTCCGCAATGGGTAAAACACGTTCAGAAGTCTATTATTCAGTTAAATAGTTTATCGTCTATTGAGATGGCTTCATTGGTACCCGGAGAAGCATATTTATGGGCAACAAAATCCACTGATAAGTCGATAATGAATCGACCTATTAAAATATCAACTCGTCCGCGAGTTACCAAACATGGAGGAGATACAAAAACAGCAATTAAATGAAGTCATATAACTATACTCATAAAGGGAAAAGAAAGAGAAATGAGGATTGTTTTTTAGAAAAGAAATTGTCCCCTAAAAGCTCCATGTACATAGTTGCGGATGGCATGGGTGGTTATTCCAATGGAGATATGGCTGCTAAAATAGTTACAGAAAGTATTCTTACCCATTTAGCCAATGACAAATCAAAAAAATCATATATAAGCTCTATCAAGAAAGCTACAATGTTTGCAAATCAACAAATTAGAGAAATAAGCAATCAAATGAATGTGAAAATGGGAGCCACATTCGCTGCATTATATTTCACGCCGAGATATATTTTTGCTTTTTGGATGGGAGATGTACGAATTTATCAGTTTCAAAATAGTGATGTAGTCTTCCAGAGCAAAGACCACTCAATGGTAAATGAACTTCTTAAAGAACGTAGCCTATCTCCAACGGAAATAGAGAGATACAGCCCATTTGTAACAAAGTGTATTTCCGGAGAAAGTTTTATGGGAGAAGTTGAAATTATAGAGTTGCAGGATGTTAAAAACAGTGTGTTCTTGATATGCTCAGATGGTTTTCATAAAACCATAGACCCGACACAAATCAGCTTAGAAGAGCTAAAATCAGAAGAAAAATTGAATACAATTGCATGTAACTCACAGGATAATTTGACTTTTATATTGATAGAGGGGTAGATAGTTTAAATATAATTGGGTAAAAAGTATATTTCGAAAAAAACAATAAATTATGAGTGGTTGTGTTGATTTGTTCTATCAATTCTTTCCATTGTGCTTTTCGGAAAAAATCCTGAACGTTATCTACATGGTTCATATATCCAATATGTCCGTTTCAAAGGGAAAGATCGCGCCGAAGACATCATTAATGAGCATA
>DAIPML010000381.1:0-2427 GCA_036768735.1 Clostridiales bacterium
GATATTATCGAAATTCTGATTCAATCATAATAAACATTTCCTGCATGATTCCGGGACCAACGCACATAATAGAATTCAGATCTAATCTATACAGATCATTATTAATTGCAAAGCAGTTTTACACATAACTTTTTTTCATACAACAGCCTAAGCTGTGAAGCTCCGGCTGTTATTTTTTAAACACTCAATATTAACAACATGAAAAAGATAGAAAACATCCTCTTTGCTCATGGTGCTGACATCGCAACAAAAGTAATTACAGCGCTAATTGCTGTATGGGTAATAGTAATAATTGCAAAAATAATAATATGAGAACAATAGAAGATATAAGTAAAGAAAAGGAGGATTGATCATGGATAAAATAAAAGTAACATTAGTCAATTCAGGACAAGATTTTCAAAGTTTCATTTGCGATGAAAGCGGCAAGATAATAGAAGTCAATCCAGAGTCACATTTACCATCAATATGGTTAGGATCTTATCTTCCTATTAATGACGACAAACTAATGCAAGAAGGCAATTATTGCCCTATAAGAAAGGCTTATAGTTCCAGTTTCGGATATTTAAGACATATAATTGTAAAAATAGAAAAATTATGAAAGGAATACTATTTACAGAACCAAATTTCAACCGGACAGTTCAGGGGTCGAAAAAACAAACACGAAGAATCATTGCGCCACAACCTGACGATGATGGGCTGCATAATCACACTATTTACCCAATGTCAAGCGATATGACTGGTTTTTGGGGAACAGTAGAAGAAACAGGAGAACATAAGGAGTTTAAACCCCGATTCAAGGTAGGCGAAGTGGTGTTTTTGAAAGAGCCATATCAGTATGCTATTCTTCGAGGGTCGGGAGGTTACGGTTATTATTATGGACACGATAAAATAGAAGACTATTCAGAAGATACATCGTGGTTCTGTGCCAACTATGACGACCTTTTTGAATTTCATAAAAAATATAACAAGTATAGGGATAAAAAGATAAACAAGCTATTCATGCCCGAAAGTGCGGCACGTTACTTCATTGTGATTACAGGAGTTAGAGCAGAGAAATTGCAGAATATAAGCGATGATGATTGCATTAAAGAGGGTGTAATTCAATTTAGACAACCTATTGAACCACACTGTGTATATGGATATGAAGTTGATGATCCTACGATAAATGATGTTTGGTTTATTACTCCACAAGAAGCGTATGCCTCAATTATCAACTCAATTCTGTGGGAGAGCAACCCTTGGGTATGGGTGTATGATTACGAACTAAGTAAATAATAAATAACATGGCAAAGCTTGAGAGAGATCGAAATAATTATTAAATAAATATAACATTATGGCACTAAATTTCAAGAATGTACAGAATGCATACAAAGTATTCAACGAATTAAAAAAAACAGTACTTCCGGAACTTGATATCCCGTCATGGCCCGAAGATATGCGAGAATGGCAGGAGAAAGAACGGAAAAATCCCGAATTATGTAAGGTTTACGGCTTTGACAAAAAATGTGATGATGGCTGGGAGAGCCTTGTTTTCTTTGTCAAAAACCCGTCAGAAGAATTAAAAACTAAATTCAGTGAACTGAAATCTTTTGTGCACAATAGCGCAATGTCAGAACCATATTCCAAAAATTCAGAAACTTGGATCTTTGGGTGGTTTTAAACTTAATAAATTAGAACAACAGTCCGACTATTTCTAAAAAACAGGCAAAAATTAGAATTAGCGAATAAATAAATCAAAAATGAAAACATACGTATTGACAGTGAGTAGAACATTTCCGAGCACGCACAATCGTAAAGGGGAGCAGACATATTTTATCGAAAAAATAGGCAGGGCGTTAGGAAAAGGGAAGGTAGAAGTGTATGAAGAATTTGGGCAGGATATATCACCTAAACTTCACACAATTCGTGCAAATTATCCTCTATGGAAAAAGCGATTTAAGGAGATAGAGAAAGGCAAAGCGTGTTTGTCGTTGCGATATTGGAGCGGCAAACCATACAAGAGCAAACAGATTGAATTTGCGAGATTGACGAAAGAAGATGGGATTGGGTTGCAGATAGTAGATTTACGCGATGATGCGGGTGTAGAGCATTTAGCGAGTATACGTGACTGTTTTAAAGCTGACGACAGAATTGCTAAAAATGACGGACTAATTTTTGATGACTTTAAGGAGTGGTTTAAGGGATACGATTTGAATAAGCCAATGGCAATTATACACTTCACAAAATTCAGATATTAACAAATGAGCATAATTAAACTACCTGAGATTAACGCCGGTGCCCTGGAATTCGTGGATGATCGTATACAGGACATTGTAGACACCATTAACGAGGCATTTGTTGTGAGGACATCATGTCTGGATCCAAGCAAATTTAGCATTGAAAGTAAAGATAAAAGCAGATACCGGTACCAACCAACAATGGACACTT
>DAIPML010000382.1:0-2397 GCA_036768735.1 Clostridiales bacterium
GAAGCCCTTTTGCTGCCTCTCCACCATATCAGGCATAAACAACGCCCACTGTACATTCGCATCACAGTCTTTCAAATAATTAATATAACCATATATATCTACGTAATTAACACCTGCAGGACCTGTTTTATTACCTGCAATTTGCTCCCGTATGCCTCGCTCCCGCATAACAGAAAAATCAGCAAACACCTTAGCAACTGTCTCACGCAGTCGCTCATCATGCGAAACGCCTGACAACTCATCGTCAAATCTGTCCAACGCCTTGAACACCGCTGCATTAACCACACCAGACGGCTCTAATTCTGACAAGTACGCCCGAAGCTGTGCGTTCTGTTCTTTGAATCGCGCAAACACGCCCTGCATTAAAATCTGCTCGTTTTCAGCAAGTTTTTCGTCACTCCATTGGGAATCGTCCAGAACCCATTCGGTCAACGCATCAAAAACACCCGGATTTTGCCTCCTTGCTTTAGACGCCCAGCTAACAATTCTTCTGTATTTCTCGGTATCCGTCAGTTTTTCACTCTTTTGCGCTTCGATATTGTTCCAATAAAACTCGTCAATCAGTCTATGTGACATTTCAAATCCTCCTTGAATGGTAATGTTAATAGAAAGCGGATGAAACAACTTAACCTTTCCTCGCCGTGCTTTCGATGGCGGTATGCCGTGAAATCGTATAAACGCCTTGGAAAAACTCTCCTGTGTATCATACTGATACCGCATTGCAACATCAATGATCACAGACAGCGGCGTATTAATCAGTATTTTTGTTGACCTTTTTTGCTATGTAAAGTGAGTAGTCAAAAAGTGTTCCAACATATCCACCATTATTATTTATTTCATTTACTATCTTTTCTTCCATCTCCTGTATCATCTCGCTATCTAATTTATCAAGTATTGAAGCAAATGCCGGGATTGATTTTTGAGATTTCAAATATTCTTCTGCACTATTTTTAACCTCTGTTCTATACTGGAATATATTTATGATCTCGAATAATCCTGAATCTTCAATCTCAGCTTTCCTGTCTTCCTTTTTAAACACTCCTGAGTGAGCAGCCCTTACTTCTTTTTTTTCAGTAGTTTGCCTATTCATATAATCTTGAATTATATCATTAATTTTTTGGTTTAAGACTTTCGCTTCTTCTGTCTTGTCGCCACTAGAATTATACCAAAACAATACGAGATAACCCTCATCTTTTAATAGGTTGTAACACTTTTTATACTTAACATTGACATCAAGCCAGTGAAAAGCTTGAGCACAAAAAATCATATTATATTTATCATTATTAATAGGGTTCCAATCCTCAAACGCTCCGATTTCCACCGAAACATTAGGATATGCATGGCATTTTCCTTTTAGGATTTCACCCATATCTTTTCCTATCTCTATAGCATGTATTTTAAATCCCTTTTCTGCTAATTGAATCGTTGCTTTTCCGGTTCCCGCTCCGATTTCCAAGAGTGAACTGGTGGCCCCAATATCTGTTGCTATAATAATGTCTTGAATAAGTTGCGCTGGGTAATTTGGTCTTACCTGATCATATACCCGTGCAATATCTTTATAAGGCTCAATTTTTATACTCAAAATAACCCCCCCATAGATAAACCAACAAAGACTACCCTAAACACTCAGTTTGTTATTAGTTCGCACTTTATAAAGTATGTGCAACACCATTTGATCACGAAATACTGTTATTTATAATAGCAACACTCGCTTGTCTATCAAGTACAGGATCGAATCCATGCTTAAAAGATTCTATAGCTATTCCATATTTGCAAAAGCGTTCTCTTAGCCATTCTTCAGGTTCACCTTTTTTCCCAGTTCTAAGAACGAGCAGTTTTCCAGTGTTATTTATATAGGCGTCAAATAAAAACAATATATATTCTTTTTCATATTCATCTGGAACATAGCCAAGCATTGTACTTACATAATCAAACTTTCTTGGTGGCAGCCATGAAAAACAATTTCCTTCAAACATATTATGTGAATAATTAGGTAAGCGTTTCTTAGCACGTTTTATAAGTTCTTCGGAAATATCAAGTCCGAAAGGTTCAATTGATAGTCCCCTTTCATTAACCCATTTCATTATACACTCAAGTAAGTAACCATTCGCACAGCCAATATCAAGGAAAGTTCCAGAGTACTCTACACAATCTGCGATAGGTTTCCTTAATGATATCCACCTATTTTCAGGTCCAGACATACCTGATTGACGCCAGGGCTCATCCTCATTGAAAGATAAATAATTAGATTCCAGTTTACACTTTAAGTTATTACACCACTCTGCTAATTCTTTTGATAATTTTCTTTCAGGCATTGATTTTCCCCCTTTTAGTTCGGATAATCTTACAAATACGAATCTATCTTCGAAGCCTTACTTCTCATTTCAGCTACACGAT
>DAIPML010000383.1:0-2367 GCA_036768735.1 Clostridiales bacterium
TGAAAAAGCCTGTTGCAGGTCTTCTCTACATTATATAGAATTTTTTCTTTATCCAGTGTTTTGTATTCACCCTTATGGTAGAGAATTTTCCCATCGACAAAAACAGTTTCTACATCGGATGCTTGGGCTGCATATGCTATATTGGATATCAGGTTGTGCTTTGGAAAGTAATGAGGCTTTTGTGCATCGATTATTATCATGTCAGCACAGAATCCTTCCTCTATCTTCCCTGTTTCTGAAAAGCCAAGAGCTTTTGCACCATTAGCCGTAGCCATTCGGAACGATTCACCTGCGTTAACTGTCAATGGATCCAGCCTTGCTCCTTTATGTATTAATGATGCCAGATTTATTTCTTCCCACATATTCAGATTATTGTTACTTGAAGCACCGTCAGTTCCCAACGCAACATTCAACCCTTTTTCAAGAGCATCCGGTACAGGTGCAATTCCACTTGCCAGTTTCAGGTTACTACCGGGGTTGTGTACAAATGTTACATTCTTTTCTTTCATCAAATCCATATCTTTATCAGTTACGTGAACACAATGAGCTGCAATCGATGGTAAATCAAACAATCCTGTGTCGTAAAGGTGCTTAACAGGAGTTTTGCCATATTGCTGCAAGCAATCGTTATGTTCCTTAACCGTTTCATCAACATGAACATGAATGTATGCATTAAGCTTTTCCGCTGTATTACGGATTGCCCTTATGTACTGAGGCGAACAAGTGTATACAGCATGAGGAGCTAACGCTATGCGGATACGCCCATCAAATGCTCCGTTCCAATCGCGGAAAACTGAAATAGCTTCGTTTAGTCTGTCATCCTCTGAATAATCCTCCAGCACCGCCCCATTTATAAGTCCACGAGACAAAAGCCCACGCATACCTGATTCTGCAGTTGCTTCCGCAATTTTGTCAATAAAATAATACATATCGGAAAAGCATGTGGTTCCGCCTGCAACCATTTCTAGAAGAGCAAGCTGTGAACCCCAATAAACATCTTCAGCCGTTAGCTTTGCTTCCACCACAAAAATATGCTCATATAGCCAAGTATGAAGTGCCATATCATCCGCATAGCTCCTGAGGAGGCTCATAGGGATGTGTGTATGGCAATTCACAAGACCCGGCATCAGGACTTTGCCTTTTCCGTCTATTATTTCAAGCCCTGACGATTCTTGATTTTCTGTGCCGATATATGCTATTTTGCTGCCAATAACCTTTACATTCGCATTTTCAATAATCTTGGTACCGTTATTCCAAGTTAAAACAGTTATGTTATTTATAAGATATCCCATAATATTTCTTGCATGATATAGAAGACAACTAAATCATACATTCCTTTCAAATATTTACGCTTTCTTCATTGTGCGTATCGGCATTTTAGAAGTTGAATGACTATAATGATTGAATTCTTTAATTCGAAGAACAAAAAACAGAACATAGCGCTGTTGAAATTTAAACAAAAAATAGAGATAAGCTGCACAGTTTCTTGAATGACATACACCTTAAAACAGACATATGATTTAATAAAATCTGTCCTTGTGCAGCTTATAATAACGGAAGAAATTCGTTAGACCCTTTTTTGCTAAGCAAAATAACGTTTCAACATGCCATTTCAACGAAGCTGGTCGCAAACGAAGCCTATCCGGTGGTCCATGCATCCGGTCTGCTCGCTTATAAAACTTAGCCGGGATACATCTGAGCTTCGTTATAATTAAAATAACGGAAGAAATTGCTTAGCAATTTCAACACACCATTTCAACGGGGCGGAAGATTTTGACTCGCCGCCTGTTGTGTGAAATAGGTACCCGCCACCAAGCATTTTTCAACCAGAATGGTTGAAAATATGCGATGAGGTGGGGGACATCTTAGCCACGTTATAATTTTAAGTGCATTAAATCATGGCTATATATTGAATTTCTAACCCAACATAGTAGTGTTTAGAGTTTATCTTTTATTACTCCAATCGAATCGTTTCAAAAGAATCAAATATTTTTTTATAAATGCTTGTTTAGCATTTCAGCAATTGATTCTTTCGAGCGTGCACCCATAACACTTTCAGCTATCTGCCCGTTTTTGAACACTATTAAAGTCGGTATGCTCATTATTTTAAACTTCTCGGCGAGCTCACTCTGTTCATCAACGTTAATTTTCCCAACCTTCGCTTTGTCAATGTATTCTGCTGCAATGCTGTCTATAATAGGAGCCACCATTCTGCACGGACCGCACCATGCCGCCCAAAAATCAACCAGAACCGGTTTATCTGACCGGAGTACTTCATTTTCAAAATTCTCTTTGGTAATTGTTAAAACATTGTTGCTCATTTTAAACATCTCCTCCAATAATAAAAATTACTCGTCTTTATTATTT
>DAIPML010000035.1:0-17719 GCA_036768735.1 Clostridiales bacterium
CTTCTATTTCCTTTTTTACTTCCTTACTTTTTTTTATTGCTGCTTCCTCTTCCGCTTTGAGCTTTAATTTTAATTCTTTAGCTTCATGCCTTTTTATCTTGTTCTCTTCACACTTTTTTTGGAGCTTATCTATCCTTTTCTGGGGGAAAATTGATGCTATAAGCATCATGCAGAAAAAAAGCAATGTTATGTAAATAAGAATTGCAATAAAAAATGATAAAGCAAGCTGCATTGCTAAATCAACAGAAAAAGCAGATATAATATTAGGAAGTAGTATGCTTGTTATGATTGCTATAATTGCACTGATGCCCAACCCCATGGTATAGCGACAATCTTTTGCGTTGTTTTTCTTCAGAACAACGTATAATATGGCTGTAGCAAGCATTACCACTGTTATTGAAACATATGTATACAAATGCATTAATCAACACTCCTGTTTATCCTTTGTATATTTTTACATGTATCTATACTACCTTCTTCGAAAGGGGAAATGAATCCCCTCTCCGAAGTTATTATCTATTTTGTAGTACATTCAAAGTATATACTATTTATCGTGCATTTTTTAGATTTTCTTTACAATAATATTACTGGTGAGCAGTTATTGGGAAGTACTGTCTTCATTATTACCACCGGATGTAAAATAATTGTCAATTCCCGTCTTAATTGTTTTAGCTATTTTTTTCTGGTAGTCTTCGCTTCTAAGCTTCTGTTCTTCCTGTTGATTGGATAAAAAACCGCATTCCACAATAATTGTCGGTGTTTTAGAATCACGCAGAATGACTATGGGCTCGCTTTTTAAAAGCGCCTCACGTTTGTTTGTAGGATCAAGCTCCGAAGCTATTGCTTTTTGGATGCACACCGCAAGACTTTGACTTTTCTCCGAATTTGGCGGATAAAAAACCTGTGCTCCATAATACTTACTTTGGCTGAAGTCATTCATGTGAATGCTTACTACAATATCAGCCCCGGAATTATCCATGATTTCTTTTCGCTTACTTAGATCCTGCTTTCTTTTGCTTTTTATTTCTGTTGTACCTTCTTTATAAACGAGTTTGTCTACATCCCTAGTCATAATGACTTGGTACCCCGACATTTCCAGTTGCTCCTTCAGCAATTTTGCAATGGCTAAATTTAAATCTTTCTCATTAACTTCGGAAAAAGCACTGATTTTTCCGGGATCTTCTCCTCCGTGACCGGCATCAACAATAACAGTCCCAAGGTTTGAAATTGATGAAGCCGGAGTTGCCGCTGCTTCCCCACCCAGGTTAAGGCTATATATCGCAATAGACAACAGGAAAATAAGTATAATGAGAGTAATGTTGCTTTTTTTTACAAGTACAATCATGGCACACCCCGTCCTTTGTTATCTTTGTACTAACATATTCACGGAAGGGTTGGCCATATACTAAAATATTATTTTGTTTTGTGTTTTTTAGGATCCTGCTTAACATTTTTAATAATTTTTAATTTTCTTAAAATGTAAAACTCATGATAACCCGCCAAATATCCCAAACCTGAAATAACAGGAATAACTAAAAGCACCAAATGATAAGCCCATACATCAAGGGATATCATTTGTGCAAGCCAATAAAGCGGACCTGTAAATGCCTGCAATATCCGTCTCTTTAAAGTTAAAAGCTCTTCGGGCACACTGATTGCATAATAAAAAAGCTGAATGATGAACAAAGGTAATGTTCCTATTATTCCATATAGAAAACCTTTGTATGGCGGTGGATTAATATTATATTGGGGTCGTTTTTCTCTGAATGCAATATCACTCATGCTTGTATAGATCATTAAAAACATAATTAAAAAGATCAATATTGAAAAAATAAATATTCCCTTTTCTAAATCATCTTTAAATATACTTAATGCAATTGAGGAAAATATAGCAAAAATCATTAAGGCTGCAAGGTAATCCCAAGTTACTTTCAGGCTTCGTTTAACCTGTGACCATAATTTATTGTCCATTTAATTGGTTCTCCTGTCTTTCAAATAATTACTTCCGCTTAAGCTTTTAACATATTTTTTAACTTCTGCAGCTATTTCTGCGATTTGTAAGTGATTATCATAATTATTAAATTCATTTGTTACAACAGCAAGAGAAATGCTTATTATAGGGAATTTTCTCTCCTGCCCATGACGATCATTGGATACAATATACTTATTTTTTCTATCGGTTTCATTATATAAAAAAAGAATCTTTGTGTCAAAATCCTCAATAATGCGCTTGCATATCCCCTCATACTTATCCCAGGATGTAATAACAATAAAATCGTCGCCTCCGATATGCCCTATAAAGTCATCATGGTTTCCCTCATGGCGAACCGAATCGCGTATTATATCTGCGGTAAGGCGTAAAACAGAATCCCCTTTGGCAAAACCGTATACATCGTTATATGACTTAAAATTATCTAAATCACAATATATAAACGCGAGCTGCGTATGTTTTGCAAGACGATGATTCAACTCGGACTGTATCTCAATGTTTCCGTATAATCCCGTGAGTGGATTAACACCTCTGTTCCTATAAATTCTTACAAGGGTGTTGCGCACACGACTAACCAGTTCTCTACTGTTAAAAGGCTTTATAATGTAATCGTCAGCACCCATTTCCAACCCTATTAATTTATCATCCTCACTTACCTGTGAGGTCAGCATAATAATTGGTGTTAAAATGTTGCTGTCATTAGCACGAAGAGCACGGCAGACATCAAACCCGCTCATACCTGGCATAACAATATCCAGAATAATCAGATCAGGCTTTACTTCCGCAACCATGTCAAGCCCTTCCTCCCCAGAATATGCGGAATAAACCTCATAACCTTCCTTTTCTAAGATATCCCGTATCAGCCTTTGCATAAGCTCGGTATCTTCGATTACAAGTATTTTTTTGCTAAACATTTTATTTGCCTCTCGTTACATAGTAACGCACCGGTAAATATGATGAATTAGAAAACCATCATATTTACGTTCCAAGAAACTACACAAAACACGAAATTAATACATCGTCGATTTTCAACTTATCTCTAAGACTATATAATGGTCATCCAGCTTCTTTCGAAGACTGATGCAATTTAAGATATCTTAAATTGCATCAGAAAGTCACTTTGTAACCCTCTGGTAGATAATCCTATTATAATATTAATAGAACAGATTGTAAACTACGTAACGCATCCTTTAAAATAACAGAATAAATTGCCTTTTATGGGTTCAGTACTTATTTCTTGGTACTCCTATTGCTTAAGAAATTTATGGGAGTTCATGGTCTTTTGGTGGTTTGGTTGCTTGGTAATTTTGCGGCGTCTGGTAGTTCAAAGATTTCTGGGTCTTCGGTGGATTTTGGTATTAGGTTTTCATGATTTATATTAGAATTCTTGGGAATTAAAATATTTGAATCTATATCAGAGTTTCTGGGAATTAACATCCTCGGATCAATCTCGGGATCCCCTTGTATTAACATTTTGGGATCACAATTATAATGACTCTGAAGAGCTGTCTTTTCGCTACTATCACCCGGAATTTCTTTCTCTATAGGAGTATCTGCTGTCAAATCTTCATATTTATCAAGCCCGGTTGAATTATCCATTGATTCTGCAATAGCTTCCCCTGATGAACAAATCGTGCTTATAACAATAATTAACGCAACGATAAAGAACACTTTATAAATTCTCATAATACCACCTCAGAATATTAGACGAACAAATGACTAAAAATGTTTCATTTATCATTTATAAACGTCTTATAATCTTCCCAGTTTTCAATTAAGAGGTTCGGGGGGTCGAGATCGTATGGACAATGGTTTTTACAGTGGTTGCAATTAATACAGTCATCAACTCTTTTCATTTTTTCCTTCCATTCATCATTCAAATATACCGAATGGGGTGCTCGTCTTACCATAAGCGACATTCTTGCTGAGTTTGGAATGTCAATGTTTGCTGGGCAAGGAAGACAATAACCGCAACCTCGGCAGAAATCTTTCCCTAAATCTTTACGTTCCTGTTCAATAAGCGCAGAAAGCTTTTCATTCATCTCCGGGGGATTTACGATATATGATATAAATTCGTCTAATTCCTGCTCTCTTTGGATTCCCCAAATCGGTAATACATTATCATATTGTGCAAGATAAGCGTAAGCAGCTTTTGAGCTCGCGATAAGGCCGCCTGCCAAAGCTTTCATTGCTATAAAACCAATATCGAGCTCTTTGCACCTTTCTACAAGCTTAACCTCCTGACTGGTTGCTATATAGCTGAAAGGAAACTGGATCGTTTCATACAGACCGGAATCTGCTGCCTCCATTGCCACAGTTATACGGTGATTTGTTATTCCTATATGCTTGATAATCCCTTTATTCCTAGCTTCCAGCATTGCTTCATAAAGCCCCGTGCCGTCATCGGGCTTTGGGCAGAAACCGGGATTGTGGAACTGGTAAATATCTATATAATCTGTTTGAAGCATTTTTAGGGATATTTCAAGATCCGCCCAAAAATCTTCTGCTTTGGTTGCTGCCGTTTTCGTAGCGATATAAATGTTATCCCTTATCCCGCTTAGCGCATAACCTATTTTCTCCTCGCTGTCTGTATAAAACCGTGCGGTATCAAAAAAAGTTATTCCGTTGTGATAAGCCTTTTTTAATAATTCTGCAGCCCTATCTCTGCTTATTCTTTGTAAAGGTAGTGCTCCAAATCCGTTTTTGTTCACTGTAATGTTTGTTTTTCCCAAGGTTACTTGAGTCAAGTTTGTTTCCTCCTTTGTTATCTGTAAAATCTGCAAAGTCCGTATGTTCCTGGTTCAGACGTACATATTAGTATCTTACTGATGCAAAACATCAATAAAAAACAAGAATTTTTTTTTGCATCTGTGAGTTCCTATATTGGGTTGTGGGCGGAGCCCATTTTAGTTAGCGGGTAATTAAGGTTCTTTCGATGATTAACGGAACGACATACTCAAAGCACAGTTGCACACGGAAATCTTAAAGCATGCTACTTAGCGACCTGAAACAGTTGCTGCAGACGGGTACAAGGTGAACACTAACCTATACTGTCTTTAAGCTGTCCGGTGTTTCATCAGCCATGAGTGGCAAAAAATCCTTACAACATGCATTCGTTAGGAATCCCTTCATGTACGCTTCATCAACCAAGATTTGCAAACATATCCTTACCCCTCGTTTTCATATATCTTACCATCCACATGCATAGTGCAGCAAATACTGCAGTACAAATCAGCATAAATGCTTCAATAGACATTGTTTCATTAAGCAAATAGCCATATAACAGAGTAGGTACAACTATTATTGCCATAGATGCAAACATCGCAATCAAAGTGCTCATACTTTGTTTGACTGCTACAGTTTCATTAATCCAATCGAATTTAGGAAAATGAAGGTTTATAACAACACCAAACAACGCAAAGAAAACCGTTAAAACTGCCGGCAAAACAAGCGTAAGCAGCATGAGCGGCACCGACATATCAAGTACAAATATACACGCAAGCGACGCAATCAGCACAGATGGAAGACAAATAACTATATGCATGTTTGCCTTTGCTAACAGTACATCTCCGCCGTCAATGGGAAGTGACTGTACGATCCAAAGATTTTTACCCTCAAGGGAAATAGAAGGTGCAGATATAAAATTTGTGGATGCAAGGAAACACAAAGCCACAACAGCCAACGGATTAATGAAGGAAGCCATTTGAGGCATATCTTTAATAAGAACTGATGGCAAGTCACGGTAAACAACAAGTGCCACTGCGCCAACGAGTGTGAACACAACCCCAAGAGATGCATTCATTATATACATGGCACTTGAGGAAAAACGTCTTATTTCTTTTTTTAATAACGCAATTCTGACACTGCTGACTTTCATAGCCTGTTCTTGGTATTTAATTTTTGTAAAACCTTTCTTTGTTGTAGAAACCTTTATAAAGCTATAGGACAAAATTGCATATACAAATACAAAGGGCACAATCGCACACAACAGAAATAGCAGCAGGCTGACTGTATTTTTCTCCGTGATAGCTATTCCAAAATGATAAAGTGGAAATACGGAGTTTCTAATTTTTTCCCCTATAACACCAGCATTTTGTATTATAAGCTGAAGATAGTTGTTTATCTTGCTGTAAAAATAAAAATAAGCAACAAGAAATCCCAACGATAAAGCTGTAGTAATGAATGTCTTGCTGCGAACCCTCGAACCAATAATCTCAAGTAGCCACCCAAAAATACAGGTAATTGACAATGCCATGAATGGCAAAAACAAAAAACAAATTACAAAGAACAGAATTCCTGTGGCATCAGCGGGAGAGAATGTATAAAAAACAAACCCTGCAGGTCCCAGAACCAGCAACTCAAAAAAGTAGTTCATTAAAAGGAGTGTAAGCATTCTGCTTGCAAGAATTTTCCCCGATGGTATTGGCATGCTTAATAATAGATCATTATCCTTAGCGTCAAATAACATCGTTTTGGCTGTGAATACACTGCCGATAAAACATAGTGCTGTGGCAACGATAGCAGCCATCCCGAAATAAAGCCACTGGAGATTTGCACTAATCATGGGCATACAAATGCTATAAAATAATCCACCAAACATAAAAAAGAAGGATCCAATTATATATAATGCAAATATGCCCACAAGAACCTTGAATGCCAGTCCTCGGTTCTTTTTAAACTTTGAACCTCGAAAGACTGAGCTTATTAGCGCAACAAGGTTTGTTTTAATTAATGCCATTAACATATTCAGCGCCTCCCTCCAGCTCCAGGAATACATCCTCAAGTGAATCATTGCCTTTGACCTCATCCATATTGCCCGAGACAACAAGCTTTCCATTCTTAATAATAGCGACCCTGTCGCAGAGCTTCTCTGCAACTTCGAGAACATGGGTTGAGAAAAATATAGCACCTCCATTGTCACATATCTCACGCATAATATTTTTTAAAATGCGGGAAGCCTTAGGATCAAGCCCAACAAAAGGTTCATCCATGATAATTAACAGGGGCTCATGGATAAGTGCTGAAATTATAACCAGCTTTTGTTTCATTCCATGTGAATATGATGATATGGGCTGTGCCAGATCATCTGTCAGTTCAAACAAATCTGCATATTTCTTAATACGCTCCTCACGCTCCTTTTGAGGTACGCCAAAAATATCCGCAATAAAATTCAGGTATTTTATACCTGAGAGGAATTCATACAAATACGGGTTATCAGGCATATATGCAAGCTTGCGCTTGCAGGAAAGAGGATCTTTTTTTATCGACACTCCGTCAATATATATTTCACCTTCATCATATTGCAGTATTCCGCAACAAGCCTTAATCGTGGTTGTTTTGCCTGCACCGTTATGCCCGATGAAGCCATAAATCATGCCTTTTTCAATATGCAGGGTTAAATCATCCACTGCTTTCTTATCTCCATACTTTTTAGTCAAGTGTTCAATTTTCAGCATAATATAACCCTTCCTTTACTCAAAATTTATGTAAAAACTTAAAATGAAACGTCATGTTTGCATTATTATATCACTTATTCACTAATAGATAAAACCCTGATCACTAAAAATAGGTAGAAAAATGGGGGGCTACTTTTCTGCCCCCCCCCCCACTTCGGTAAATATTACTGACCTGATATTATCATTGCCAGCTCATTTATAGCTGTTATAACGAAAGTACCTGTTATGTTGTCTTTCGGATGGAAATTCCCATCAGCATCAAGCTTTATAACGCCTGAGGCAACAAGTGCATTAACACTGTTTACAGCCCATGGACTTATGTCGGCTTCGTCAGCGATGATAACCTTATCTCCACCCAACTGCATTCCATTTAGAAGAACGAGCCTTTCAAGGATGATAGCAAACTCTTCTTTTGTAAGGAATTTATCTTCAAAATAGTTCCCATTTCCGTCACCTTGCAGCAATCCTGCTTGTTTTGCAGTCTCCATAGGCTCATTGGTAACACTGCCTAATAACAGTTGCATAAGCTGGGCTCTTGTTACAAGTTCCTCTGCTTCCTGCTGTCCGGGTTCTTGTGTAGTCTGCTGCCCAAATGTAATTATTGTATCATATAAATCTTTGTTGGCTTCGATTTTTTCCATGCTGCCAACAGTTGACCATGCGCCGTTTTCAAGAAATTTTTCAATCATTTCAGCAGAGTTTATTAAGTCATCCACAGTAACTGACTTTATTTCCTGTAACACCTTCAGACGATCATCATCGGTTTTGCCCAGTAAATAATTGTTCATTGCATTAATTGCCCCGTTTAGCTCGCCCATAGTTCCGGTATAATCACTGAACGCTTTCAATATATATCTGTCCAGTTCTTCCTGTGTGATACTTAAATTTCTGATAAACTCAGGTAAACCCTGATATACTTCAAAAGTCTCCCTGATGTTTGGATCCCGGTAAGAAACCAGCATAAATGATGATGAACTGAAGTTTACAATGTTGTCATACGCACCATATCCAAACCTGATTTTAGGGGTAATATAGTTTTCCGAAATAACCAGCCCGATAGGTATAAATTTGCCGCTAAATGTAGTACCCATGCTATCATAATCAGCAGAAATCATATTATATTGTACCGGTGTATCAATTGCTATCCCCTCTTTTTTTGCAGGAGCGGGAATTTTGGAATAATCTTGTGCTGTGATGGCATTTACCGGCAATACATCAATTAACTTTGTCATTTCGTTTTCATAGCTCTCTATATTGCTTTCATTACCGGCAAACAAGGTTATCATGTTAGTTCCGTTTATAAGCAGCCCATAAACAGATTCCAGCTCTGCCAACACACCAGCCGGATCGGTTTGCAGCTTCTGCTCCAGTTGAATAAGAAAATCGTGGTACTCAAACCCGGAGAGATAACTTTGATAGTTGTTGCAAGCATCGGAATTCGCCATGTTACGATACATTAATACATTTATAGGATTGTTTGTGAACATATTTTTCCATGCTGATATTTGCTGCTTCACAATGCTTAATATTGTGTTTGCATCGGAGAATTTAGTATTTAGAAGTATTTCTGTAATAATATCAACTTGTTCAGTGTACTCACCCATCAAACCAGACCATGAAACATTCATCACCGGGGTAAAATCATTGCGGGCTTCATGATCGATAACTGATAAATAGATTGATGCACCATTTAAATATCGAATGTTTAATGTGTTAAGCAGTTCTTTCGTGAACGACTTTGTATCCAAACTTCCAAGTAAATCAACAACCAACGGCAAATAATGAAGCTTTTCAACCGGCACAGCTCGAGCATCAAACAACAGCGTTGTAAATCCGGTTTCAGCAACGTCTGCCGCAGCAGAAAGCATTCTTATGCCATTATTTAATTCTTTTTCGTTTATACTGTATGATTTAACCTCCACCGGAAGATCTGCAACCTTAACCACCTGAAGCTTATCGACTACTTTAGGATCTGTTTCCATACTATTCCATTCACTATAGGACTTTGTATTGTTTACAATCCCTTCGATTTGCTGCTCACTCATTAAAGCCTTTAGACGTGTAAGGTAAGCTTGCTGCTGCTCTGCAATCTGCTCAGAGAGCCCAGGTTCCGGAATTGTGGTGACCAAGGCGGCATGGTTATTATTTTTAATATATTTTGCTGTCAATTCTTCAAAATAATTATCTTCAATTTTTTCTGATACATTAATAATGTTTTGTATTAAATTGCTGAAATAATTTACATCACCGGAGTTTGCCCACATTATAGCCGTGGATAACGAAATATTAACACCTATGTTACTCATCTCCGTCATATTTGAAAAGCTGAGCAATGTGGAGTATATCATCGCATTAGTCAATTCCTTGTCGTACCCGTTATTTATCAGGTCATTAACACAGCTATCCACCAATGACATAAATTCATGTTTTTTATTCTCATCCGCATTTTCTGCAGTAAATGTCAGCATCGGTTGTATAATAGAATCATCCAAACTTACGATAATGCGTCCGCCTATTTGTTTCTCGGCAAAAGCCAGATTAAGAGGGGAAGTCTCCTGATTTAAAATCGCACTAAGAATGGAAAGACCAATGAGTTCCTCCTCCGATGCATTGTTTATTGCAAACGCATAATCAATTCGCGAAGCATTGACTGTACTTGCAGTGGCGTTTACAGGGAATTTGTAGGTTTTCTCAGTCTTTCTCTGCAGCGGCTCAATTTCACCGTAGTCAATATTCATCTCTTTTTTGTCAAAGTCTTTTAAGTACTCATCGTTTATCATTTCAAGGAACCTCGTATAATCAAGGTCACCATATAGTATCATCAAGGAATTGGACGGGTGGTAGTAGTTTTTATGTGTCTCAATTAGTTGATCATAAGTTAAATCCTTAATATAATCAGGATCTCCACCAGAAATATTGGTCTGTATGCTGTTAGAATATAAGGCTTTCATTACATTGTAGTATGCAGCACTTGATAGGTTTCCCAAAGCACCCTTCATTTCATTATACACTGTTCCATTAATTTCGAGCGGAGCAGCGGCATCAGCCATTTCGTATCTCCATGCTTCACGCTGAAAAATATTCTTGTCTGTATATATCGAAGGATAATACACGCAATCTAAATAAACCTCTGCCAGCTTAAGCAGTTGTTCCTCACTCATAGACGACACGGGAAATATGGTTGAAGTTGCAGTTGTAAATGCATTGATGAAAGTAGAATAGGTCTGGTTTGCAATGGTGAACAAAACATTTTTCATCGGATATTTTTCTGAGCCGGATACGGTGATATGCTCTAAAATATGGTTTACACCGGTATTATCAACAGCCGGAGTCCTAAAAGCAATCTCAAATGAACGATCGATGTCTCTGCTTTGGATATAAAAAAGCTGTGCACCTGTTTTTTCATGCTCGAAAAGAACTGTTTTCGAATTAATGATATCCATATAACCGATTTCTATTACCTTAAAACCAGAAATAACCTGTCCTTCCTTTGGAAGAGACTGCATTTGAGCTTCTTCGATATTGGCTGCATTCAGCTGTAAGCAAAAGCTTAAAAGCAATGCAATTACTAGTGTAAGTGAGGTAAATTTTTTCATAATTCGTCTCCTTAAACTTAACTTGATTTGACACATAGCATGTGCCATAATATGGCATACGACTTATTTTAACTTTGCTTTCTGTATTTGTCAAGCATTGTTACGATTAAGTTAAACTGTTAAGAATATTACATGCAGGAAAGCATATTGTGTGGATGCATATTTAAGATTTTTGTTTGAGTAAAAGGCACACAATTTATAACAATGATAGAGCATAATATTATAACAGCAAGCTCTACATAGCGATTATTTTAAGGTATATTTTTGATTCTACCGCAATAACTATTTTTTGATTCATTTCATGCCAACTTGCGAATAATGCATGGGAAAAGCTATTTCAACCGAAATACAAAAGCAAATTTACTGGTACTTGCATCCATACGCTTTGAAAATGACTTTTTGCGGTAGAATCATTTTTAATCTTTTAAATCAATTTTTTCAAGCAACCAGTATAATATTTTTTTGCTTCCATGGATAATTTGTGCTTCACAAGTCATCCCCACCAAGATTTTTCCTTTTTGCCCCTTGTGCCCAATCAGATCTTTTTTTGTAAGTGTTGCCTCCGCATAATAGTAGCTTGCTCCCTCCATCTGGTTCACCTGAGCATCACTGGATATTCTTGATATGACGCCTATAAGCTCACCGTATTCCTTGTAAGGTAGGGCATAAAAATGAAATTTAACGTTATCTCCCATATTAACGTTAGCTATGTCACTGTTTGACAATGCAAGTTGTATTTTAAGTTCTTCTTCTTCTGCGGGCAAAATTCTTGCGACCTCAATACCACTTTGCATTATGTCGCCTTCTGCGAATTCCTGCATAACATGTACGGTTCCATCTGTTTTTGCGTATACAAAGCAATCTTCAATCCGTAGAGAAATGCTTTTTAGTTCATTGTTTAGCTGTTTCAGTCTTTGCTTTTCGGTTTCAATACCTTGATCTAAACTAACCAACTTGTCATTTCTGATTTTTGATAACCTCAGCCCTCCCGGAACCTGCATTAACCTATTCTCTATATCACTGATATTTGTTTGAATGCTCTCAACATTTTCTGATACAGATAGCATAAACTGATTTTGATATGTTTCAAGCTTCATTTCAGCACTTTCCGCTTGGAATTTTAGTTCCTCCACCTCTTTCTTAGATGCAATTTGTGCTACATACATTTTTTCTGCTTTTTGATAATCATCCTTCGCCTTATTAATAGCACTGTTTAGGGCATCGACATTTTTTCTATAATCCTCATATCTAAGGGCGTATGAGTTGTTCATATCCGGAAAAAGGTTTGTCTCTGCCCGTATACTGTCCTGAAGCATTAGAAACCCTGAAAGGTTATCCCTTTCCTGCTGAAGCCGCTTTTGGTTTACTTCTTGATTCTGCGTCTCTAATTTTATGTTTTCTTCTTCAAGTCTATAATCTGTTTCAAACTTTTTATATTGTTGGTACCATGGTTTTTGTTCTTCTGTAGTATTGTCAAAAGCATTTCGCATTTCATCAACGCTTTTTCTCATTAGACTTAAATGATTCATCAGAAGCTCTGTTTGCTTAATTTGATTTTCATAATTATTTTTATCCAGTAGTAATGCATCATGGGAAACTGTATACAGAAGATCTCCTTTTTTCACCTGCTTTCCCTCATAAAAATAAACAGCATCCACTTCGCCGGTTAATGTGTTTAAAACTGTGCTGATCTGCTCCATTGGGCGAACTACCCCATGAGCTTTCACATACTCATCCATCTCTCCGAAATATGTCCACGTGAGGGAAGCAATTAATATAATTATTAGGAGATATATGAATCTTGCCATCCAGGGGTTAGGCTTTGAAAGCATAATCTCTTTGCTGTCAGTTAAATCTTTAAAATCTATAATGTTAGCCTGCATTTCACTCTCCTCCCCCCGCTACTGCGATTGCGCTATAAACTCCCATATCGATTGCACCAATAGTTGGATTACACGGTTCTGTTTCTGTTAAAAGAACCTCTTCATAAACCTCTATGTCTGGCAATTGCTCTTTCCAAAGGTCATAGTATCTGCCTTTTTTATTCATCAGGCTTTTATGGGTTCCGCTCTCTATAAATTCACCGTCTCCCATAACAAAAATCCTGTCACATCTTTTAATAGTGGATAGGCGATGAGCAATTATGATTGTGGTTACATTTTCACACACTTTTTCTATTGTCTTTTCAATGGCTTTTTCTGATATGGAATCAAGATTGCTGGTGGCTTCATCCATGATAAAAATATCAGGTTTTTTTAGAATTGCTCTTGCTATTGCCAGACGTTGCTTTTGTCCGCCTGAAAGATTAGCTCCATTTTCCTCAAGCCTTGTTTCATATCTAAGCGGAAAGCTGTTGATAAAATCATGTGCTTTTGCCATTTGGCAAGCTTCTACAATTTCCTCCATTGTAGCGGTTTCGTTACCCAGCTTCAGGTTTTCAAGAATAGTTCCGCTAAACAAAAATATGTCCTGCGATATATAAGCGATTTTTTCACGCAAAACCTCAACATTTATATCCCTGATATTGTTTTTGTTTATCAGGATATCACCCTTTTCCCATGGATAGAAGTTCAGCAGCAGCTTGACGAGTGTTGTCTTCCCCGAACCACTTTCTCCAACCAATGCAATTTTTTCACCCGGTTGAACCTCCATGTTTATGTTTTTCAAAACCAACTGACGAGTTCCATATCGAAAGTCTAAGTCTTTTATTTCTATCATGCCTTTTAAGCTTGAAGGTTTCATTTTTTTATGTTCATTGTCTGTTTTCTCTAATGGCAAATCCAATATTTCGCCAAGCCTGTCCGATGCCACAATAGCTGTTTGCATCATGGGTTGAAGGTTTATAAGGTTTTTTATCGGGTCTAAGAAATACGCTAAAAGCGCATTAAAGGTAATAAGCTGACCTACCGTCATATCTCCTTTTATAACAGTGGCAGCACCAATCCATAGTATTATTAAACCCCCGCCACTTCCAATAAAGCTTGTGATGGAACCTTGTAGATTCCTTATCCAGCCTCCCTTAAAAACACTTTTTAAAAGTTTAATGAACTTGATCTCGGTTTCAAGGTTCGCTTTTCCTTCAGCATTAAAGGCTTTCACTGTTTCAACACCGTTTAATGATTCCACAAGATATGATGTTAACTGTGCATTATCCTCCATCTGCTTTCTGTTGACGTTTTTTATTGGCTTGTTAAATGCAAAAACAATTATGCCATATAATATTGCAATTATCACTGTTATTCCAAAAAGGAAGCTATCTTGCGTATATAAGATAATTCCGCCGATTACAGCCATTATCGTATCAATCATTATTGTTAGTGTGGCTCCGGAGATTGCCTCACGAACTTTTGAAGCATCCATGAACCGGGATACAATCTCTCCCACCTTGCGTGTTCCAAAGAAATTCATTGGGAGTTCAAGCACATGCTTGTAATACCCCAGGATAAGCGGAATATCTAACTTTTGGCTTAAATACAGTAATAGTTGGGATCGAAATGCTCCCAACAGGGTTCTAAACAAATATAGAATCAATAATCCGGCAGAAATAATGTGTAAAGTTTTTTCAAGATTATATTGCAATATGTCATCCAAAAGAAATCTAAAATAAAACGAGCCCAATATGCCCAGAGCAGTAAACACTAACGAAGCAAAGAATATATGCAAAAGCAATCTTTTCTGTGGCTTCAAAAGACTAAAAAACCTGTCAAACAGCCCTTTTGTTTCATCGCCCTTTTTGAAAGCAGGAGCAGGTACCATTAAAATCAGTACTCCTGTCCACATTTTAAAAAATTCATCGGGAGTCATTTTCAAAAGACCTTTTCCCGGATCTGCTATAATAACCTTTTTCTTTGTGATTTTATGTACGACTACATAGTGTAATAGAGTTCCGTCTACAACAACATGGGCAATGCACGGCAAAGGGAATTCACTGAAAAACGCTTCTTTGTCACCCTTTACACCTTTTGCCGTAAAACCTAATTTTTCTGCGGCTTTTATAACCCCATACGCATTAGTTCCCTGTTTGTCGGTTCCAGCTACTTCCCGGATTTTTGTGATTGATGTATGAAAACCATATTGCTTACTGATTGTGGCAAGACATGCAGCTCCACAATCAGTGATATCATATTGCTTTATACAGACATATTTTCTAAACAAAACCCTCACCATGCTCCTTATTTTTACTTTTGAACCTATTGGCTTACCATTATAACCCAACACTCAAAATAGCACAAGCCCCTTTTATTTTTTTTTTTTGTAGATAATGGGTATTGACAAGGATATTTCTGTATGGTAAAGTAATCACCATAAAAGAATTTTACCATATCATGGATTTATGTAAGCTTTTAAACCTACATATAAGGAATATTTCGTTTTTACTGGTATTGCGAGGTGGTTGACAATGTGTGAGTTCAAAGAAGGTCGGGAGCTAAAACTTGAAAATGTATTATCTCTGAGAAAAAAAATGACACAGAATGAAATTCAACAGGAAATGATCCAAATAGGTAATTTCATGCAGCAAAATAACTTAAAAAAAAGCGGTCCTGTTGTAACTACCACTTTTGCCATTGAGCAGAACGGGACAAGCCCTTTATTGGATATGGAAATATTAGTGCCCTTAGATAAAGATATCCCGCTTCCGGAACAGTATCGGATGAAAAAGCTGTTTCACTTAAAAAATGCAGTATATGCAAGGCATGAGGGAAATCCGCAATTATTGCAGAACACTCTAAATAGCATGGTTCAATACATTCAAAATAATAAACTCCAGCAGATTACTCCGGCATATAACGCAACGGTTAATGAACCAAAACCCGGCGAAGGATTAGACAAGCTTATCATTGATGCTTATATAGGGGTTAATCCTTCGATTTTGTAATATTTGAGATATGAAACGCGTTTTATATAAAGTCAGGCTCAACAAGCGAACTGTGTGATCGACAGCACACTTGAAGAACCTGAACAACCAAAGCACTCCAGAAGAGAGTACCATGGGTTTAGTATACTGCTTTTTTGGTGGAGTGTAAATAAAAATTAAGGAGGTTTTGTTTTGATTGAATTAAATACAAAAGAATTGCTTGAGATTAATGGAGGTATGGGGGTTATTGAATTTGTAATTGCTGTAATAGGAGTGATTGGAGTTGGGTTTGCTATCGGTCAAGCAGTAGGTGAAAAAGATGCAGAAAGAGATTATTATTATGAAAACAATTACAATGGCAGTACCGGTCCAACACCTTGTCCAGCACCAACTCCTCCTCCAAGATAGTAAATATGACAGTAATCAAAAGTTAAGAAAGGGTTAATCTAAGATGAATGAATTCAATTACTTATCAAATGATGAATTATTAAATGTCAATGGAGGTATAGGAGTAACAACAGGTGTTATTGTATTAGTTCTTGCTTTTATTGTTTCCTACTCATATGGATATGATACTGGCTATCAATCAAAATCCTATGAGCTAAAAAATGATAATGCTCCAACACCTTGTCCAACTCCAACTCCATTACCATCAGCGAGTTGAATATTGCACCTTACAGCGGGTGAAGATCTAAATTCACCCGCTTGGTTTCATTAAACTACAATAAGGAAAAATTATTAGCAATTATAATAAATGGAGGATTTTTTGATATGAAGCAACCAAAAATACAAATTGACATAGTCAAATTATTACTTTATATCATCATTGTTATTTTCATTGGTTTCTATATCGGAAACGCTAGAGGTAAATTAGCAGCAGAAAGGGATTATTATAATCAAATTAATTATACAAATCCTGAATAAGATGAAAGCACGCCTACAATCATTATGTCTATCTCGATGCAATAGCGAAAGCGTAGATCGAACGATACAGCCATTATCGTATCAATCATTATTGTTAGTGTGGCTCCGGAGATTGCCTCACGAATTTTTGAAGCATCCATGAACCGGGATACAATCTCTCCAACCTTGTGCGTTCCAAATGAGGTGTTAAAATGAACAACAGAAATGATTTTCCCATTATAGAAGGAGCCCAGCTATTTAGAAATAATGAGCTGATATACTTGAACAAATCGTGTGAGTTAATTGCCTATGGTGGAAAAATGCACAAGCATGATTTTTTAGAAATTGCTTATGTTTTATCGGGTGAAGGCGCCCATTGCGTTGGAGATCTTACTTATGAAACCATTAAAGGCGATTTGTTTATTATTAATTATGATATCCCACATGGTTTTTTCTCAATACCCGGGAAAGAGAGCCCTGTTGTATATAACTGTGTCTTTCGCCCGGAGTTTTTGGATTTGAATTTATTCTCAAGTGTTAATTTCGAAGATATTTCTACATCATTTCTGGTGAAATCACTTTCTTTGGATGAAGTATGTCCCAATTCCGACTTTAAGCTGGTAGGAGCAGATCAGCTTGAAATAGAGGAGATTTTTTCTAAAATGTATCGTGAGTATAATGCTCAGAAGAATGGCTACTATGACCTTTTAAGAGCTTATCTTATTGAACTGCTGGTGAAAATATTCAGGTATTCACAAAAGACCCTTGATAATACGATTTCATCCTCAAATCGAAAGCTTGTGGAGGAGGCTATGAGTTATCTGCGAAAAAATTACATGTCTGATATTACTCTGAAAGATTTAGCCCTTCAGTCCTTTATCTCCATAAACTATTTTAGCCAATTATTTAAAAAAGTATC
>DAIPML010000384.1:0-2350 GCA_036768735.1 Clostridiales bacterium
ATCCTGGTATTTGATTTGATGGCGGACGACCATATTATGGATAGTGGGGGTTCTGGCTGGTTTTGGTACGATTATCTTTTCGATACCTGGGGCGATTATTCTCACACATCGGGGCATCAATACCAAATGTGGAATTTCTTCTATACGTTAATTTCAAACGCTAATTACATACTTTCCAATGAGGGGAAAATACCTGGTGATGAAAATATGATCAATTATGTAATGGGACAAGCTTATGCGATACGTTCGTTTAGCTATATGTGGCTGGTTCAGGTTTATCAGCAGAACGACCCGACCAAACCGGGTGTACCTTTATATACAGAACCTACTTTAGTAGGATCAACTGGCAACCCAAGAGGAACCGTTCAACAGGTATACGACCAGGCTAATAGCGATATAGACAAGGCAATCGAGTATCTTGAGAAAACCAATGTGGCTCAAAAACACAAATCCCATATCGATAAATACGTAGCTTACGGAATCAAGGCTCGCCATGCAATGGTACAAAAAAACTATACAACTGCTCTTGACTTTGCCAAAAAAGCCATGGACTCACCCGCACAAATATCTGATTTTAAAAGCATTAGAAATGTAAATAGTGCTGGCGCAAACAATGTTCTTTGGGCATTGTCAATTCAGACTGACCAGGCACTGGGTAATTGGGATATTTTCACTCATATGGATGCTGACAGTAAAAATACCTACTCCAAAGCAAGACACCTTATTTCTTCGTGGCTCTATAACGAACTTCCGGACACAGACGAAAGAAAAGCATGGTGGACGGCTCCTCTTCCCGTAGAGGAGTGGGGTACACCAGGCACTGAAGAAGGTTCTAAACGCTCTTGGTGCCAAACAAAATTGGTTTATATCAGTGCTCCTGCAAAAACGGGTGATCATGTACTTATGCGTGAGGAAGAGATGGCTTTAATAGCAGCGGAAGCAGCCTGCCACCAGGGAAAATATAACGAAGCGAGAAATTTCGTTAAAATGGTAGGGAACCAAAGGGACTCCGACTACGAATCCCGCCTGGCAACATTTACCGATGATAAGACATTTAATACCAATACAACGGCTCCATTAAAAACCTTGATGGATGAGATATTGTTCCAGCGCAGGGTCGAACTATGGAGTGAGATACCCAGGTTACACGATTTACAGCGGTTGGGCTTAGGATTTAACAGGGATTTTGAAGGAACGAACCACACAGGTACAATTCCTACCGTAAATACAAATCCAGCATCGCCTGCTTTTATTTTATGGATCCCGCAAGCTGAATTTGACGGAAATGAGAACATGGATGCCAATACTGATCAGAATCCCGATCAAAGGAGTTGAGGAATAAACAATTAAAACGAACATTTATGAAAAAAATAATATTACTAACTGGTGTAATAGCCGTACTTTTCATGGCAAGTTCCTGCCAGCAAGAGGGCGTAAAGTATGCTCTTGGAGATAAAGCAGAAGTCTCGTTCCCCTCTACTCTTGTAAACTTTTCGATGGTTGCAGCCGACAACAACCAGATAACGGTTGAATTGTGGAGAGGCAACACTAAAGGAGCTGTTTCGATTCCGGTAACTATTACGGATAAAACAGGGGGCGTTTTTACTCCGGAAAAAGCACAATTCGATTTTGCTGAAGGAGAAAATAAAGCGTATTTAACGTTTACTTATCCAGACCTCACCCAATTTGGAGGTGAAAAATACAAGATTGAGCTGCTAGTTACTGATGATAGCCAGGTTTCACCGAATGGAAATAAAAAAATGGAAATAACTGCTCAACGAAAATTGACGTTCAAGTCTCTTGGAATAGGAACTTTTACTTCCGAATGGTTTGAAGAGTCGTGGCCGCAAGAAGTTCAAAAAGCCGAGGAAGCAGATTATTACAGACTACCGGATTGTTACTACAAAGGATATCCTATTGAATTTTCGATAGTTGAAGGAAAAATACGCTATGCTTTGCAACCATCAGGCTGGACAACTTCACTAGGCATGGTATTTTGGGATCCAAGGTATATAGATGAATGCGAAATAGTCGAAAAGACATATACATTTGTTGTAAGATGGGCAATTAGTGATGGGAGAGCTTATGGTTCATCCTATGAAGTACTGGAAATGCCTTAAGAGAGTAATTAAACGCTATTTGTATAAAATGTTTTCACGACCCCTCGCCTACCGCGAGGGGTCTTTTACTTTAAGCACTTCCTGCGAAACTACATTGAAGCTAATTTCTCCTAACACAATATTGTCTAAATTTCACCTTATGTTTTTGAAACATATAAAAAGTTACTGCAACCTCTAAACTTTAAACTTTCAACATAAAAGCAGCACATCCCAAACTTTAAGAAGCTAAA
>DAIPML010000385.1:0-2344 GCA_036768735.1 Clostridiales bacterium
TTATATGTATAGGTTAAGAGGTTACCTGCAAAACCTGTCTTTTTGGTAATATATCTGTAGGTATCTTTTAAATAGCTGTTATTATTTCCTTTATAACCTGAAAAACCATATCCATCGGCTTCATTGGTATATGCATATATTTCCTTGTCCTTCACATCGCAAACGAATCTTTCAATAAAATTGCTTTTTGCTTTTGTGAATGATTTTTTGATTAGTTCCTTTTTCTCGAAAATCTTTCTGTATTGCAGACTTCCGTTATCGGCCAGCCCTTTTGTAAATGTATTATATGTATACTGTTTTAGTTGATTTGTCCTACAAAAATCTATTTGTATTAAGTTTTCATACCTATTGAAAACTGAATATTTACCTCCGTTTGTAAAGGTAAAACCCATGTCCGTTTGTTCATACCAATAGTGGTATTTTGGCATACCATCAACGTCGAACACCCTTTGCAGTCTTGTTCTTATAACACTCTTTGCGTTTGATACTAAAGCTGCGGATTTATCGTAAACAATATTTTTCCCGCCGGGCAAATGGATCACAACCTGGAATTTTCCCTGCAGATCACCCGAATCAATATTATTGGGCTTCTGCGATTGTTTCCAGCTTTCATCCTGTCCATATGCAGTATCATTTTTAGGACCTACTTTAAAGCTGTAATCCTCTTTATATTCAATCGTGACTTCTCTTCCGACTGTATCAATAATTTTTGATATTAGATTTTTTGTTCTGGATTTTCCGTCAATCGTATAAGATTGAGTGCTATATAAAAAAGTTATTGTATTGTCATACCGATCCATTATTCCAATTATTCTTCCATCGCTGGCAAACCAGGTTTTCTTGCCATTATTCCCTACCATCACATATTTAGATGTGCCATTTTGTTGCCCGTTTGTAAAGCTGTTGTCTTCTTTTATAACAACATCTTTTACAGTTTGGTTTTCAGGAAGGTATGTTTTTGCTCCGTCAACAACAGTAGGACCTGTGAGCCTATATGTATCCCCTGCCTCTGTATGCAGGAATTTATGGCTTGTACCGTCTTCATTGGTTCTGATTTCAATAGCCGGAAATGAAAATCGCATGCCAACTCCAAGGTTATACCTGTCCTCATAAAATGAGGATGTATTGGTATTCGATTCAATATAATCAACCCAGGCGCCAGCAACATATTTCACTTTCATCTCCTGAATATTGGATATGCCGCTTTTATACAGCCTTTTGATCTCTAAATCCAACCCATTTCTACCCGGCAAAGCAAAATCAGTCTGAGCAAGTGTTAATTCGCCACTTTGAGGGCTTATGGACTCTTCCAATGCGTTATTTCTTAAATATACAGGTGATAACATAGTATTGTATTGCTCATTTGGCCCAATAAGATTGTTAAGCCTCTCCTCCAGAGTTTCAGCAAAAACCGCTTGGGCTGGCATTAATATCAAAACCAATATAATTGAAAATAGTGCTTTTTTTAGAATTTTATTCACGGTACAAAGACCCCCTTGTTTTAAAATTAAACGGTTACGGGCAATTACCCGTTTTATGTGATAGCATTATGCGTACTCTTTATCTTCTCAGCTCAACATTCCCACAGTATTTTGGGCGCTTGCCTGCACAGCAGTACCGACAGTGGTGCTATATCACACCTCAGCATGTTGGTACCAGCGCCTCAAACACTACTCGAAGCCGAGGCGGATAAATTGAGTTAGTAATTAGTAATGAAAAACTACTCGTACTTGCTCTCCAAAGCTTCTGCAAAGAATTTTTCCTTTGTGTAGCCCTCTTTGACCTTATTTATGGCTAACTGCTCATCCATTTCAAGCTTAAAAGCTATAACGAGAGTTTCAACTACCACCTCTTCCGTAATCGTGCTTCCGGTTGTATACTTCTTTAATTGCTCCTGAGTTACCGGAACTCTTGGCAGCTTGTTTTGAGCGTTAACGATTCCATAAGCTTCGTTTATTTCCTTCCACTGTTTACCGGATATTCTTTCGGAAATTATATCCTCAAAAGGCAATCCGACTTTTTGAGATACACGGTCGGCGATCATAATGTCATCTTCATTAATTCCGTCTGATTTCATAAGCTCTTCAAGGTAATTAAAATCAAAAGAGCGTGGCACAAATTCCAGATTATCTTGCTTATATGCATTAAAAGCTTCCAGCCACGTATTACCCGACTCTTTGGCGGTTATTAAAGCATCAAGCTCGTCTATCAGCCCATAATTTTCATTCAAGTACTGATAGGCGATTAAGATATCCTGAAGTCTTTTTCCTGAAACGATATTGTTCTCTATCTTTGTTTTAAAGGTGTCATGAACATTCAAGACAACAAGCATCCGCTTATAATT
>DAIPML010000036.1:0-17653 GCA_036768735.1 Clostridiales bacterium
GCAAACGAAGTTTGCGACCAGCCATTTCAACGATATGGGGGGCATCTGAGCCTCGTTAAATTTGCAATGCTGATCCTGCTTTAAGCTGCAGGAATTAAAATATGGAAAAACCGGAGGGATGAAAATGAAAGTTATCTTAAAGCAAGATGTCCATAATTTGGGCAAAAAGAACGACTTGGTTAACGTCAATGATGGATATGCGAGAAATTTTTTGATACCAAAGGGTATGGCGATGGAAGCAAGTTCAATGGCTGTTAATGAGATGAAAATGCGTCAAAATGCCGAGAAATCAAGAAAAGAAAATGAGCTTGCAAATGCAAAGAAGATCCAGGGTAAAATAAACGACATTTCTCTGACATTTATATCAAAGGCAGGAGAAAACGGTAAGTTGTTTGGTTCAATAACAAGTAAAGATATCTCTGAAAAGCTTGAAAGAGAACATAAAATTTCTATAGACAAAAGGAAGATAAATCTACCGGAGGCAATAAAAGCTCTTGGTACTCATGAAATAGAAATTAAGCTGCATCAAGGTGTATCCTCCACATTAAAAGTTATTGTTGTAAACGGAGAATAATGAAACATAGGTGCAATGAACACTATACATGCAACAGTGGCAGACGGTAACAGTCTGTTAGCCTGAGCCGCTATATATGCGCTGGCTCAGGATGGGTAATGGCATCATTATCAACACAGAATGTAATGGTTTTGGAAACATCATAATAGAAGTATTCCCCGATGTCTTTCAAGTTTAGGGGAGAGAGGTGGTTGAAAAACGCCCAGTTGCAGGTAGTTCACTACTCAAGAATCCCATCGTTTAGCTATGGGAGTGTCAATACATGCGGAAATCCCAAAAACAAGAGGTATAATAATGGAAATTGGTCTAATAGACAAGGTACCGCCTCACAGCACGGAGGCTGAGCAGTCGGTGCTGGGGTCTCTCCTTTTGGATAAGGAAATATTACCGGATATTGCCGTAAAGCTTAAAAGCGAAGACTTTTACATGGAGCAGCACAGGGAGATCTACGAAGCCATCCTGGACTTATTTGATGACAACAAGCCTGTAGATCTTGTTACTGTATCCGAACAATTAACAAAAAGAGGCACACTTCAAAAAGTGGGTGATTTTGAGTATCTTTCAAATTTGGCTACCGCTGTTCCCACTACTGCCAATGCACCTCATTATGCGCAGATTATTGAAGATAAATCTCTTTTGAGAAAGCTGATTCAAGCAGCGGTGCAGATTCAAAAGAAGGGCTATGAAGCTACGGATGATGCACTAAATGTTTTAAATGATGCTGAAAAATACATATATGATATAGTACAAAATCGTAATCAAACAGGACTTATTTCAATCAGCGATGTTTTAGAAGTAACATTTTCACGCCTTGAAGAACTATATAACCATGCGGGAGAATTTACAGGTGTTCCAAGCGGTTTTACTGATCTTGACAGAAAGACTGCAGGGTTCCAGAAATCGGATTTAATACTTGTAGCCGCAAGACCTGCCATGGGTAAGACTTCGTTTGCCCTTAATATAGCCGCTTATGCTGCAATTCAACGGCAGATACCGGTAGCTCTGTTTAGTTTAGAAATGAGCAAGGAACAGCTGGTAACACGCATAATTTCCTCAGAGTCATTAGTTGAGTTGGAAAGAATGCGAAGCGGAAAGCTTGAGGATGAGGATTGGAAAAAGATGGCACACTCGTTGAGTCCTATGTCGAGAGCGCCGATATACATAGATGATAATGCCGGTATAAGTGTTATGGAAATTTTGTCAAAGTGCCGCAGACTGAAAATGAGAAGAGGGTTGGGGCTGATCGTGATAGATTATCTCCAATTGATGCAGGGGCGAAAACGGACGGAAAATCGTCAGCAGGAAATTTCAGAGATTTCTAGGTCACTAAAGATAATGGCAAAAGAACTGGAAGTGCCCGTTATAGCCCTATCACAGCTAAGTCGCGCACCGGAAATGAGGACTTCAAACCATAGGCCCATATTGTCTGACTTGCGTGAATCCGGTGCAATAGAGCAGGATGCAGACCTGGTCATGTTTTTGTACCGTGATGATTATTATAATGAAGACAGTGAAAAGAAAAACATTTCTGAAGTTATAATTGCAAAGCATAGAAACGGCTCAATAGGCACTGTTGAATTGGCATGGGTGCCACAGTATACTAAGTTCGGAAATTTAGATAGAGGAATATAGGAGCGCACTCCTAGCATAAAAAATGGATAAACTTGTTGAGAAAGTACGCCTGTGGGCTGAAAAAAATAAAGCATTACAATCCGGAACGGTGGTTGTTACCGGTGTTTCTGGGGGTGCTGATTCGGTATGCCTTCTTCATGTTTTAAAGCAGCTTGCAAAAGAGATATCGTTTTCCATAACTGCAGTTCATGTTAACCACATGCTTAGGGGTTGTGAAGCTGATAAGGATGAGAGCTTTGTTTCAGCTCTTTGTGATGAGTGGGAAATTCCAATAAGGATTTTTAGGGAGGATGTTAAAGCCTTATCTGAAAAGGAAAGAATCTCGATAGAGGAAGCGGGAAGGCTTGTCAGGTATGATTGCTTTCAACGGGTATTGCAAGAAACATGTGGAAATCATATAGCGGTAGCACATCATGCCCAGGATCAAGCGGAGACTATTTTTTTAAATTTGCTTCGTGGGAGTGGCTTAGATGGGCTTTGCGGCATGGAGCAAATACAAGGGCATATAATACGTCCTTTTCTCACAATGAATAAAGACGAAATATATGAGTATATTGAAAGAAACGGTCTTTTATATCGAACGGACAGCAGCAATCTTGAAAACTCATATGCGAGAAACACAATTAGAAATAGTGTTTTTCCACAGATTAAAAAAGAAACCGGAATCTCGATTGTATCTTCGCTGCTACGGGCTTCACAGCTTTTAAGGACAGACAGAGATTATCTTAGCCAAATGGCTTTAAGCTGTTTTGATAAAATAAAAATTTCTGAAGAATCGGAAACTATAATATTAAACCGTAAGGAATTTTTAGATCTGCATCAGGCAATGGCAGCAAGAGTATTGCGTATTGCCTGGGGAAAAATCACAGGCAGCACAAAAGGCCTTGAGGCTAAGCATGTTGAAATGACTTTTGGGATTGCTCGGAAGAAGAATTCCGGGAAATCAATTGATATGCCCGGAGGGATAAGGGTTAAAACCGATTATAACCGGCTTATAATATCAAAAAAAGAAACAAGCACAGCCTTACCTTTTAACATAGATGTGCACATACCCTGCATTGATGAGCCAGTTCTGGATAAGCTTAGAATAACTGCCATAGCTTATTCGAAAGAAGAATATATTAAAGCTTTTGGAGACACTTCAAAACAACCGGAAAAAAGCTTGGTACAGTTATTTGATTACAATAAAATAAAGAGGGGAATAAATATAAGGAACAGGCTCCCCGGAGATGTTTTTTTCCCTTTTGGAAGTCCGGGAAAAAAGAAGCTGAAGGATTTTTTTATTGATGAGAAAATTTCTAAAGACAAGAGGGATGAGCTGCCTTTGCTGGTAGATGGCGAGGGTATTATATGGGTCATTGGAAAAAGAACAGCAGAGGATTACAAAATTTCAAAAGACACAGAAGCGATAATATATGTTAAAATAACTGGTATCAATATTTAGTCACCGCGGAGGAAACACAATGAAATTTAGAGTTTTGGTTACAAAAGAGCAGCTGGACGAGAAAACCGCAGAGCTTGCAAAAGCAATAGAACGTGATTATAAAGGGAAAGATCTACTTCTTGTAGGGGTATTGAAGGGCGGTTTTATATTTCTTGCAGATTTAGTCAGAAAACTGTCTATGGACTTAGCGATTGATTTTATTTCCGTATCAAGCTATGGGAATTCAACAGAGTCTTCAGGCGTTGTGCGAATCATAAAAGATATTGATTCCGATATAACAGGTAAGCATGTGCTTCTTGTAGAGGATCTTATTGATACCGGGCTTACTTTGAATTACCTGAAAGAGCTGTTTAATACAAAAGGATGTGCCAGCGTAAAGCTTGCTGCAATATTAGATAAGCCTGAAAGGCGAAAGGTTGATTTAACGGTTGATTATGCCGGGATAACTATACCTGATGAATTCGTAGTAGGCTATGGTCTCGACTGGGCAGGGAAATACAGAAACCTACCCGATGTATGTGTTGTAGAAGAAACATAGACGTTGTTTTTTAGGGGTAATTGTGCTAATATATCATATGAAAATAACGAGGCTAAAATGTCCCCCACCTCATCGCATATTTTCACCCATTCTGGCTGAAAACGCTTGGTGGCGGGGACCGATTTCACAAAACAGGTGGCGAGTCAAAATCTCCCACCTCGTTGAAATGGCTGGTCGCAAACTTTGTTTGCTGCTCGCCCATGCAACCTGGGTGTGTTGAAATTGCTAAGCAATTTCTTCCGTTATTTTAACACATTTACGAATGTTAAGCATATAAAATTATAGCTTTAGAGAAAAATAAAAGTATCGCAAGACGGTGCAGATATTTTTCAAGCGGGAGGTTGACTCATTGAAGAATTTACGGGGAATCAGTTTTTATATTATACTTTTTGTTATTATATTGATTATTATTGCAATGTGGAGCGATATCAATGATCCTCTGGAGATGAAATATAGTCAGTTCATACAAGAGCTAAACACAAATAATATTAAAAGCCTTCAGGTTCAAGGCCTAGGCGCACAGGTAACTCTAAGAAGCTCATCCGGGGAATTTAAAGAAAATGTTCCGTACAAAACAAACTTCCTTTCCACTGACCATATTACGGGAGTTATAGACGAAGCAATAGATAAAGGCCTTTTAAGTGATGTTGCTTTTCCACCTGAGGCAACGGTTCCTTGGTGGCTTTCCATACTGCCTACCTTGGTTATAGTCGCATTGTTTATTTTATTCTGGGTTTTCTTTATACAGCAATCCCAGGGCGGTGGCGGCAGCCGTGTTATGTCTTTTGGTAAAAGCAAGGCTAGAATGGCATCAGAGGACAAAATCAAAGTCAAGTTTGACGATGTGGCAGGTGCTGACGAAGAAAAAGAAGAGCTTATGGAAATTGTAGAGTTTTTAAAGGAGCCCAAAAAGTTTGTGGAATTAGGCGCAAGAATTCCAAAAGGTGTTCTTCTCGTGGGACCTCCTGGTACAGGTAAAACTCTTTTGGCAAAAGCTGTTTCCGGAGAAGCCGGTGTTCCGTTTTTCTCAATTAGTGGCTCTGACTTTGTTGAAATGTTTGTAGGTGTTGGTGCTTCCCGTGTTCGTGACCTGTTTGAGCAGGCTAAAAAGAATGCACCCTGTATTATTTTCATAGACGAGATAGATGCGGTTGGACGCCATCGTGGAGCAGGCTTAGGCGGAGGCCATGACGAAAGAGAGCAGACTCTTAACCAGCTGCTGGTTGAAATGGACGGGTTTGGTATTAACGAAGGCGTTATAATTCTTGCAGCCACAAACAGACCGGACATACTTGACCCTGCGCTACTTAGACCGGGACGCTTTGATCGCCGTGTTGTAGTTGGGTATCCCGACATAAAAGGCCGCGAGGAAATATTAAAGGTTCATTCCAGAGGAAAGCCGTTGGGCTCTGATGTAGACTTAAAGGATCTTGCCAAAAGCACTCCAGGGTTTACCGGTGCAGATTTGGAAAACCTGTTAAATGAGTCGGCTTTGCTTGCTGCCCGTAAAGGTAGAAAAGAAATTACAATGGAAGAGATAAAAGAAGCAACATTTAAGGTTGTTGTCGGTCCCGAAAAGAAAAGCCGTGTAATGAGCGATAAGGAAAAGAAGCTTACAGCTTACCACGAAGCCGGTCATGCTATTGCAGTCAGGGTTGTTTCCAGCACTGACAAGGTTGACAGGGTTTCCATAATACCATCTGGTCGCGCAGGAGGTTATACAGCACATAAACCTGATGAAGATATTTCCTACAGAACTAAGACACAATTAATTGAGGAAATTATCATTTCTCTGGGGGGGCGTGCTGCTGAAGAGATTGTGCTTGGCGAAATCAGCACCGGTGCGTACGGCGATTTGAAAAATGCTAACAATGTAGCCCGAAACATGATAACAAAATATGGAATGAGTGAGAATCTTGAAAACATGTTTTTTGGAGACGATAATGATGAGGTTTTCCTTGGAAAATCATACGGTCATGCAAAAAACTTCAGTGAGGAAATGTCCTCTAAAATTGATATCGAGGTTAAGAAGATTATAGATGATGCATATGGCAGGATGAAAAACGTTTTAAATGAAAATATGCAGCGTTTGCATAATGTAGCTCAAGCTTTGTTGGAGAAAGAACGTCTGGAAGGGTTTGAGTTTGAAAAAATATTTAGTGAAGGCTTTACACCTGAGCTAAAAGAGCCGGAACCAACACCGGTATAAAAGCAGCTACTAGCCAATGGGTTACAAAGTAAAATGGTTAAAAGTAAAAAGCCTTGGAGCTTGAGCGGTCGAGGAAAGAACGAGCTGAAGCGTGTTGGCAGGTTACAAAAGTTAAAAAGCCTTGCTTGGTAGCAAGGCTTTCACCTTAATTAGGAACCGTTACACAGGAGAGTACAAGGGGAGTTTATATGACAAGAAATCAATTCAAAGAATGGGTATTAAAAAAGGTACGGATATTAGATGGTGCCACTGGGACTTTTCTGCAACTAAATGGAATGCCCACAGGGGTATGCCCTGAAAAATGGGTGCTTGAAAACCCGAACTCGCTCTGTGAGGTTCAGACGGAATATATAAAAAACGGCTCGGATATTATTTACACCTTTACTTTTGGTGCGAATGAATTAAAACTGAGAGAATATGGCATTGACGATGTTGAAGGATACAATCGTGAGCTTGCAAAGCTTTCAAAAAAAGCGGCAAACGGTAGAGCTTTAGTAGCGGGGGATATAGCACCTACAGGTCAGATGATGGAGCCCTTTGGAGTGTATTCATTTGAGGATATTGTAAATGCATATAAAAGACAGGTCCGAGGTCTTTTGGATGGTGGGGTGGATCTGTTTGTCATTGAAACAATGATGGACATTCAGGAAGCCAGAGCTGCAGTTTTGGCTGTTAAGGAAAGCTGCGACCTTCCTGTAATGGCGACACTAACCTTCACTTCCGGAGGACATACCATAAATGGTATCGATCCCCTTACAGCACTTACTACACTGCAAAGCCTTGGCGTTGACGCTTTTGGTTGCAACTGCTCAACAGGACCTGTAGAAATGCTTGAAATAATACGTAGCATAAAACCCTATTCCAAAGTACCCTTAATTGCAAAACCAAATGCGGGAGTGCCGAAGCTGATTGATGGACAAACGGTGTTTGATATGGAAGCAGTTGAGTTTTCGGGGTATACCGGTGACTATATAAAAGCTGGTGTAAATCTAATCGGAGGATGCTGTGGGACGTCACCGGAATATATAAGAAGGGTTTATGAGGCGGCAAAAGGGCAAAATTGTGAAGGAATCCGGGCGGATAACGATATACAGTTTATTTCGTCTTCCCGTAAATCTGTATCAATAAGTGATGAGCTGCCAGAGGGGGCTATTGGAAAACGTATTGACGCAAAAGCAGATGAAAAACTCAAAAAGGATCTATTAGAGGATTCCATGGAATTGGTCGCAGAATATGCGATGGATCAAATTGACGACGGAGCATTAATACTGAATATTAATGCCGGGTCTCCGGAGCTTGACGAAACAAAAACCCTTGTTGAGATTGTAAAAACATTGAGCCAAATGATTCAAGTCCCGATTTGCCTTGAAACTCAGTCAACAGAAGCCTTGGAGCAAGCATTAAGAATTTACCCCGGGAGGGCGCTTGTCCTGGCAGAAGAAAGATCAATGGATAAGCTGCGCCCAGCAATCTTAAAATACGGAGCAAAAGTTACCTGCAAACAGTAACTGGTGCAACGTGGTATTTAAAAAAATTCATAAAGGATCTTGACGAAATCAAGGGTGCATGCTACAATAAAAAAGCGTCTTAAAAGAGCATTTGTATGGCGGTGTAGCTCAGCTGGCCAGAGCATGCGGTTCATACCCGCAGAGTCGGTGGTTCAAATCCACTCGCCGCTACCAAACAAGCTTTGAAGTGAGAAGTGTATCACACTTCTCACTTCTTGCGTAATATATGGCCCATTGGTCAAGCGGTTAAGACACCGCCCTTTCACGGCGGCTACAGGGGTTCGAGTCCCCTATGGGTCACCATATTTTGTAAAAAAATGAGAAGTGCAGATATGTCACTTCTCATTTTTATTGTTGTGATTGCACCGGGTTGCAGTAATTTATTATGCATGTATTATGCTCACAGATTCTCGTTATTATAATAACGTACCTTTTCTTTTACAATCATAGTGCCAATTCCTTTATTCGTGAAGATCTCGAGCAGCAAGCAATGCGGGATCCGGCCATCTATAATATGAGTACGTCTGACGCCGTTATGAAGGGCTTGAACGCATCCTAATACCTTTGGAATCATACCTCCTGAGATTACATTTTCATTGATAAGAGAATAAACCTCGTCAACTGTCAGAGCAGCAGATATTTTTTCATCTTCATTCGAGGATTTCACTCCCTCGACGTCGGTCAGTAATATAAGCTTTTCTGCCTTTAGGGCGGTGGCCAGCTCGCCTGCTACCGTGTCGGCGTTTATGTTATAGCTCTGACCGTTTTTGTCAACGCCTATGGGGGAAACAACCGGTATATAATCTCCACTGGCAAGAACATTTAAAACATGGGGATTGATATTAATAATATTCCCCACAAAACCTAGATCGGCTTCCTGACCATTATCTAATTTTGTTAGTTTTTCACACTCTATCATGTTGTCGTCAATACCGCTTATACCAATAGCTTTTCCACCCTTTTGATTTAGTAAAGAAACAATTTCCTTATTGGTTTTCCCAATAAGAACCATCTGAGCGACTCCCATTGTGGCAGCATCAGTTTTTCTGAGGCCGTGAACAAACTCGGATTCAATGTTAAGCTTCTTTAACGTGTTTGTTATATCGGGGCCTCCTCCATGCACTATTACGGGGTTCACACCAATATACTTTAATAGGGTTATATCCTCCATGACATAGTTTTTTAATTCATCATTAATCATGGCATTTCCACCGTATTTAATGACAACAGTTTTTCCGTTTAGTGCCTGAATATACGGTAGTGCTTCCACTAAAATTTCTGCTTTTTTAATAATATCTTTCATCTCTTCACCTCAAGTTTAACCATAATTCCATAGATGATTATTCAAGTAATTTCATCTAAGCAACTCAACTTTCCTACCTCAGCTTGCTGAAACTTCCTGCAGGTAATCATGCAGGAAAAAGACGTTTTACGACTTTCTGGGAAGCAATCATAAAATAAAAATTTCATAACGTGACCTACAAATACATTGCAGGATGTTTAAGCCCTGTTGTTTCTTCAAGACCCAGCATAATATTTAAGCATTGAACAGCCTGCGCCGACGCCCCTTTTCCAAGGTTGTCAATAGCGCTGATAACTACAGCCCTATTTAGCCTTTTATCAACATTAACACTTATATCAATAAAGTTAGATCCTGCTACATTCTTTACTTCCGGAAAGATTCCCGGTTTTAAAACCCTTACAAAAAACTCATCCTTATAATACTCGCAATAAAAATCATAAAGCTTTTCTGAAGTCCATCCTCCGTCTTTTAAATTTACGTAAGAGGTACACATCATTCCTCGCTTAATAGGCATTAGATGAGGAGTAAATGAAACTAAAACATCCTCACCGGCAAGATTTGAAAGCTCTTGCTCAATTTCAGGAGTATGACGGTGGTTTGTAACGCCATAAGCCTTGAAATTCTCATGTGTTTCACAAAAAGAATAAGCGAGATCAGATTTTCTTCCGGCTCCGGATACCCCTGATACTGCGTCTATAATTATATTAGTGTTATGGGCAAGCTTCCCGGCAACAAGAGGTGCTATACCAAGAATTGTACAGGTGGGATAACAGCCTGGGTTTGCCACAAGCTGAGCGGAGTTTATTTTATCACGATATAACTCAGGAAGTCCATAAACAGCATCTTTTAATAAATCCTCCATACCATGGGCAGATTTATACCAAGTTTCATATGTGTTTTTATTTTTGAAACGGAAAGCGGCACTGTGATCAATTATACGCTTACCCTTTTTAGCAAGAGCCGGGATTATTTCATTGGAAGCTTCATGCGGCAGCGCAGTTATAAAAACATCATTATTTTCGCATAAAGCGTCTATATCAATCTCGTCCATTGTCATATCAAAAATTTTGCCAAAATTAGGGTATACATCCGAAAAGGATTTTCCGGTAAAGCTGCGGGAAACAACAGCACCGATTTTAACCTCAGGATGCTGTGTTAGAAGCCGGATTATTTCAGTACCAACATACCCGGTTGCACCAATAACAGCTATTTGAGACATTATATAAAACCTCCATAAAATTTCTTTTCATAATTATACATTCGAATGTATAAAAATGCAACATCAAAATAATTATTCGCAAGCAAGCAGTTTTATATGCAAAGTCACTAAAACGAAAAAAAACTTTTTGGTTAAAAAGGTAGTAGTAAGATTACGCTGATCATGTTAAAGTATTCATATACCTTATAAACTAAAGAATCTATTTTTTGGGAGGGAATTAAATGGCAGGCGTAAAATTAGCAAACGTCTTCAAAACCTACCCCGGTGGCGTAACAGCAGTTAGTGATTTTAGTATTGACATCGAAGACAAAGAATTTATTATTCTCGTTGGGCCTTCCGGCTGTGGAAAGACAACAACACTCAGAATGATAGCCGGGCTTGAAGAAATTACTGAAGGAGAACTGTACATAGGGGACAAGCTTATGAATGATGTCGCACCGAAGGACAGAGACATAGCGATGGTTTTCCAGAACTATGCTTTGTATCCTCACATGACGGTATTCGACAACATGGCATTTGGTCTTAAGCTTCGTAAAACACCTAAAGATGAAATAAAAAGAAGAGTACATGAAGCAGCAAGAATTCTTGATATTGAGCATCTGCTTGATAGAAAACCAAAAGCATTGTCCGGTGGTCAAAGGCAGCGTGTTGCTTTAGGACGTGCAATTGTCCGTGAACCAAAAGTATTCCTCATGGACGAGCCTCTTTCAAACCTGGACGCAAAGCTTAGAGTTCAGATGAGAACAGAAATCAGCAAGTTGCATCAGAACCTTCAAACAACATTTATCTACGTTACCCATGACCAGACAGAAGCTTTGACAATGGGTACCCGTATCGTTGTTATGAAAGATGGTTTCATTCAACAGGTTGACAGTCCTCAAGAATTGTATGATAACCCTGTTAATTTGTTTGTTGCGGGATTTATTGGAAGTCCTCAAATGAACTTTGCCAACGTTACGGTTATCAGTGAAAACGATAAAGTATACCTGCAGTTTGGTGATTCCAAGCTTGAGGTAACAGCTGACAAAGCAAAGATTATTGAAAAATCAGGTTATATCGGAAAAGAAGCCATATTTGGAATTCGTCCTGAAAACACACATGACGAACCACAAAATCTTGAAAAATGGCCAAACGCGTTAGCAGATGCTAAGGTTGAAGTTACAGAAATGCTCGGTTCCGAAACCTACTTGTATATGATTATCAATGGCATTAACTTTACAGCAAGAGTTCATCCGAAATCCACAACAAAACCGGGTGATAAGATCAAAATTGCTTTTGATATGAACGCTATGCACCTGTTTGATAAAGAAACTGAAAATGCTATTGTTCATTAATTGGCTGTGGTAGTTTTAGATTTTTCTATTATGTAACAGGTAAAAGAGCAAGAATATAAAGATATAAATTAAAAGCGGAGAACACTAATGTTTTCCGCTTTTTTCCATGTGGTACGCTACACATTGTGCATTGTTTTTTTGTGAGTAAATCCTGTATAATAGGTATACATGATTTACTGCGGAAAAGCATGTATTCACAATGTTAGCTATAATGTTTAATGACTCGTAAAAAGGTAATGAAAGTTTAGGAGGAGCTATATGAGGGTCGTTGGGTTTATTGGCCCCAGTGGTACAGGGAAAAGCTATCGTGCTTTTTGGGTTGCAAAGGAGCGGGACATCGATTATATAATTGATGACGGGCTTTTTATTTGTCAGAATCGTGTTATAGCTGGGAAATCAGCCAAAAAGGAGCTGACTAAAATAAGCTCCGTCAAAACAGCACTGTTTCATGAGCCTAATCACCGGGATTTAGTTATAGAATCCATAGAAAAAAGCAAACCGGAATCTGTACTTGTTTTAGGCACATCCGATGCTATGGTTGATAAAATAGCCGAAACGCTGAAGCTGGGTGTTGTTAGCGAGCGGGTTTATATAAACGATGTAGCTACACAATTTGAAATAGAGCAGGCTATTAAAACACGAACGAACCAAGGAAAGCATGTAATTCCTGTTCCAAGCCTTGAACTAAAGAAGGATTTTTCGGGTTTTTTCCTGGATCCTTTGCAAATTTTTAAACGAAAAGCCAAAGGACACTTCCAAAACCTTGGTGAGAAATCCGTTGTACGTCCACCCTTTAGCTACAATGGGAAATATACCATCTCCGATTATGCGATTTATCAGGTCACGAATTACATTATTTCCGGGATGGATGAAATGGACAAGATAACGCGCTTCAGGTTAAACAAAGGCGAAGACGGATTTGTTCTGGATATGGACATCGTTATGGTTTATGGTCACAATCTCATCCGAGCAATAAAAATAGCTCAGGAAATGATAAAAAATGAATTGGACAGATTTGCAGCTTTAAATATTAGTGAAATTTTTATTAATGTAAAAGGACTTGTGATGGAAAAGAGCGCTGTCTTGACAGCTCAGCCGTAATAATATATAATTTTTTGGTAGAGATTGTTTTTTATTGCATGGAAAATTATATTCTCGTATGTAAGAAACAATTGCAGCATTTTTTAGCGATTAAGTAGCGGAGCCCAATTTTGCAGGGTTATAAATTTCCTAGGAGGACATAAAAATGGTATCAGCAGCAGAGAAATCTACAAATTATTATTTGGACATGCAGGATGAAGAGATTGTCCTTCTTGTCAAGGATGGTGATAAGGATGCCATGGAATTTTTGATCCATAAATATAAAAACCTGGTCAGGTTAAAAGCCCGAACATATTTTTTGGTTGGTGCTGATCGGGAAGATATAGTTCAGGAAGGCATGATCGGATTATATAAGTCCATCCGTGATTATCAGCCTGATAGGGCTATGGCCTTTAAAACATTTGCAGAGCTATGTATTACAAGGCAAATGATAACTGCGGTTAAAAATGCGACACGTCAAAAGCACATTCCGCTTAATTCATATATATCACTGAACCGCAAGGCATTTGATGATGATTCGGACAGGACATATATTGACATGGTTTGTGATGAAATAGTATCTGATCCGGAGCAGCTTTTAATAAAAAAAGAAGAAGTCATAGGGATTGAAAATAAAATGGGCGAAATACTGTCTTCCTTTGAATGGCAAGTGTTATCTCTCTATTTAAACGGGAAATCATATATAGAAATCGCTAAACAGGTGAAAAGACCTATCAAATCTATTGACAATGCCCTTCAGCGCGTGAAAAAGAAGGCAGAGAAGTATGTATTCACCAAAGGCTGAAAAACATTTAACTACATAAAGTTGAGGAGTATATGATCGGCAAGGGTTGTGAAACATGTAATTACCAATGCCTAGGGAATATGAATAAAGTAATAGAAATCTTTAATCGGAGGAAGCAACTTGGATATTCAAGCAATTTTACAAAAGGAGTTTCAATTAAAACCTACACAGATAAAAAATACAATCGAACTTATTGATTCAGGGAACACAATTCCATTTATCGCAAGATATCGTAAAGAGATGACAGGCTCTTTAGATGATCAGGTACTTCGCGAGCTTAATGAACGGTACGAATATTTAAAGAATCTGCGTGATCGCAAGCAGGATGTATACCGATTAATTGAAGAACAGGGGAAAATGACTGATGAAATTTCCGCTTCAATAGAAAAGTCGTTAACAATTCAGGAAATTGAGGATATATACAGGCCATTTAAGCCAAAGCGCAGAACAAGAGCAATGATAGCCAGAGAAAAAGGTCTGGAATCACTGGCTGCTATAATTATGTCCGGATTGGTTAAAGATTTGGAAATTGATAAAAAGGCAGTTGAATTTATCGATCCGGAAAAAGAGCTTAACACTACTGAAGATGTCTTACAGGGTGCCAGAGACATTGTAGCTGAGGAAATATCTGATAATGCCGAATTCCGTAAGGATATAAGGGAAATGTTCCATCGCTCCGGGATCGTCGAAACCAAGGCAAAAAAGGAAGAGGATTCGGTTTACCGCATGTATTATGATTTTAAGGAACCGGTTAACTCCATGGCAAGCCATAGAGCTTTAGCTATTAACAGAGGTGAAAAAGAGGATTTCTTACGAGTTGAAGTGATTATACCTGAAGAGAAAGTGTTATCATACCTTTCAGGTAGATACAACATAACCGGTGACAAAAACAGCAGAAAACACATGCTTGCGGCCATAGAAGATGCTTGGAAGAGGCTCTTGTATCCCTCGATAGAACGGGAAATAAGAAATGAGCTTACGGAAAAAGCTCAAGAACAAGCAATGGTTGTTTTCCGCGAAAATTTAAAGAATTTATTAATGCAGCCACCTGTCCGCAACAGGGTGGTTTTAGGTCTTGACCCGGCATATCGCACGGGATGTAAAATTTGTGTTGTTGACGGCACGGGAAAGGTTTTGGCGACAACCGTTGTTTATCCTACACCTCCTCAAAACAAAACGGAAGAAGCAAAAAAAGTTTTAAAAGCTTTAATCGAAAAGTTTAATGTGGATATTATCTCAATAGGAAACGGAACCGCCAGCAGAGAATCTGAAATGTTTGTTGCGGATATGCTTAAGGAAGTAAAAAGAGATGTTAAATATATGGTGGTCAGTGAAGCCGGAGCATCGGTTTATTCCGCATCAAAGCTTGCTGCAAGCGAATTCCCGGAATTTGATGTTTCTTTACGAAGTGCAGTATCCATTGCAAGACGTTTACAGGATCCTTTAGCAGAGCTTGTTAAAATTGATCCAAAAGCCATTGGAGTCGGTCAGTATCAGCATGACATGAACCAGAAACGACTGAGTGAATCCCTTGGTGGAGTAGTTGAGGACGTTGTAAACAGAGTGGGAGTGGATCTGAACACGGCTTCGCCGTCACTTCTGTCATATGTTTCAGGAGTAAGTGCAACTTTGTCAAAAAATATCGTGGAATACAGAGAAAAAGAAGGAAGCTTTAAAAATCGTGCAACACTAAAGAAGGTTCCTAAGTTAGGACCAAAAGCATTTGAGCAATGTGCCGGTTTTTTAAGAATTCATGAAGGGGACAATGTTCTGGACAAGACCGCCGTTCACCCTGAGTCTTATAAAGCCTGCGAAATGCTGCTCGAAAAGCTTGGAGCATCGGTCGATGAAATTGAAAGCAGTCTTCCTTTATTGGATTTGCTGGTAAAAAAAGTTGGTCTAAAAAATTTGGCAGAGGAGCTTGGCATCGGGGAGCCTACCTTGGCTGATATCATAGAGGAGTTAAAAAAGCCCGGACGTGATCCCAGAGAGGAACTGCCTCCACCGCTTTTAAAACGTGATGTTCTGGACATTAATGATCTTAAGCCCGGTATGGTATTAAGCGGAACAGTTCGCAACGTTGCAGATTTCGGAGCCTTTGTGGATATCGGGGTACATCAGGATGGCCTGGTCCACATATCACAGCTTGCCGACAGGTTCGTGAAAAATCCCATGGAGGTCGTTTCAGTAGGAGATATTGTGAATGTTAGAGTTATAGATATTGACCCGGTAAGAAAGAGAATTTCTCTATCTATGAGAGATGTTAAATGACAGATGCAAAAAACGGTAATATGATTATCTTTCAGAGCGTTTAATAGTGTTTTTTTGGCGAAATTTAAGATACTTCATATATATTATAACGAGGCTAAGATGGGCCCCCGCCCCACCTTTTCGCATATTTTCAACCATTCTGATTGAAAAATCCCCAATTATAGAGGGTATGAACAGAAACCTTTCTAAAACTTCCTGTAGAAAAAATTGTTTTACGACTTTCTGTAAGTGATCATAATATGATATACTTTAGTGTGAAAAGCAAATTTGGTGGAGGTTCGCTGACGTTTAAGTTTTAGATGATATGAACCGATATTATGAGTATCTACCAGAAAGTCAAAAAGTGACTTTCTAATGGAATTTAAAATGTCTTAAATTTCATTAGCCTTAGAAAGAAGGCTGGATAACTATATTGTGATTATCGAAAAGAAATCAATCATACTACGGATATCTCCTGTAAAGTCCCGGTGGCTTAAGAGATACTAAAGAAAAACAGGGAGTTGATAAAGGTGGCTGACAGAAATAGGGTTTGTGTGCGTATAGCTGGAAATGAATATACAATTTGCGGCGGCGAATCTGCTGAATACATTCAAAGGGTTGCGCTCTATGTCGATCGAAAAACCGTTGAAGTTATGAGGGCAAACCATACCCTCAGCACGTCAATGGCCTCTGTTCTGACAGCTGTTAATGTTGCCGATGAAATGTTCAAAGCCAAAGAGAAGAAAGAATCACTTCAGTCTGAACTTGATCAGCTTCAAAAAACTCTTCTTGAATTAAAACAGGACAAGGCAACGTTGACTCAGCAGCTTCAGAAAACCAACGAGGAAAACAGGCAGCTTGTTATTGAGCTCACAAGAAGGGAAGCCGAGCTATCAGAAGTTAGAAATTCATTAGCAAAGGCAACAGGGGATAATACGCCTAAAACCCGGCTACATAATATCAAATAGATTAAGAGATAATATTTGGAGGAAATGGTATGGATAGTGTTGTGACCTGGGGTGAACTGATAAAAATTGTTCTGTTTTTTCTTGGAGCAGGTGTTTTGTTTTATCTGCTTCTTGCAGTGTCTCACTTGGTTGGTATTCTAAAAAACATTAATAAAATGCTGGAACAAAGCCGGGAAAGCATCACCGGTACAATAGAACAATTACCCGGCATCACAGAGAATGTTGCAAAGGTCAGCGATATTGTAAAAGAAGAGATGGAAGGCCTGCAGAAAATTGTTGGTAATATCGGAAAAATTTCGGATACCGCTAAAGATACAGCAGAAATGCTTAAAAATGATATTGTTGTTAAAGCTAAGAATATTCTTGATCTTATAGACTGGATAAGAAAACTCTTTAATGATAAGGGTGGGAAAAAGAAGGATATTGTTTATAAATACAAGTATAAACCAAACCCAGACATAGTAGAAGAAACCGTTGACAATGACAATGATGATGATAATATCGAACAGAATAAAACGGATAGCACAGAAGAGCAAAGTAATCCAGATGTTACCAATGTAAAAGTAAAACCGGATGAAGTGAATGAAAACACAAATTAAAGTCAACGACCGCAAAAAGCAAGCCGGTTACTATGGCTAAACGACCAAACAGGGTATTACAGCCAAACAAAGCAACAGGATACTACAGCCAAACAAAGCAACAGGATACTACAACCAAACAAAGCAACAGGATACTACAGCCAAACAAAGCAACAGGATACTACAGCCAAACAAAGCAACAGGATACTAC
>DAIPML010000386.1:0-2340 GCA_036768735.1 Clostridiales bacterium
CACGACCTGCGCACACCCATCTCGACTATCAAAGGGTATGTGAGTGCCATTCTTGACGGGATTATTCAAGAACCCGCGAAACAGGAAAAATATCTTGTAAGAGTGCATGAGAAAGTAAATCAATTGAACACAATGGTGCAGGAATTATTTGATCTGTCCCAATTGGAATCACGACAGCTTCAGCTTCAACTTGTGCAAACACCTGTCGTTGATTTCATTCGGGGTGTCTCTGAAAAATGTAGTATGGATATGAGTCAGGCGAATGTATCTTTATGTATATTCTATCCCGACAAATGGGAGGAGCCTAATTCTGATATTTCTGAACTTTTCATGGAGGTGGATATCCAACGAATAGATCGGGTTTTCACAAACCTGCTCAGCAATGCGATAAAGTTTACTCCCGAGGATGGACAAATTTATTTGTCTTTTGATTTAATCAACGAAAATAAAATGCTGCAGATTGTTATCTCAGATACGGGTATTGGCATGTCAGACGAAGATCAAGCCCATATATTCGAACGGTTTTATGTTGTTTCAAAGGCACGCAAGACCGGCACAAGCAGCAGCGGCCTTGGTTTAGCTATAGTTAAGGAGATTGTGGAATATCATAACGGTCAGATTTTTGTGAAAAGCAAGTTGGGTGAGGGAAGCCGGTTTACCATTACCCTGCCTGTTTGTGAAAATATGTCCTAAAATCCTGTCAGACCAATGAGGTATAGTTTTATGAAAACTATTATTTGATGCATATACCCGTTGCTTTGTATAAAATAAGAACGATGACCTGTGATCGGCTATTTAGGCAACGTTTTAAAATAACAGAAGAAATTACTTAGATCCGTTTTTTGCGAAGCAAAATAACGTTTCAACACACCCAGGTTGCATGGGCGAGCAGCAAACGAAGTTTGCGACCAGCCATTTCAACGAGACTGGTTAGTATGATAAGAAACGCAAGGAGTACGTTTCTTAATTCAAGGAGGAAGCATAAGTGGCAGAAGAAAAAATACTTTTAGTGGATGACGATGTTGACATCCGTGAAATTATAACTTTGTATTTGCAAAATGAAGGCTATGATGTTATTACCGCCGAGGATGGTTCTAAGGCAGTATCTATGGCGTTATCCGAAGAACCGGATTTAATTATCTTAGATATGATGCTACCGGTCATGGACGGTATAGAAGTGTGCCAGGAACTACGAAAAAGCCTTACAACGCCAATTATTTTTCTAAGCTGTAAATCCTCTGCGACAGAGAAATCACTTGGGCTTATTGCAGGTGGAGATGACTACATGGGAAAACCATTTGAGCCAATCGAGCTAATCGCCAGAATAAAAGCCCATTTACGCCGGAATCGCATGATTAAAAATGAGTCACTTAGTAGCACAGGCATAACAACAAACTCCATCACATATGCTGGTTTAACCATCGATATCGGTAATTATCGTGCTATTGTCAACGGCGTAGACATTCCTCTGCCGCCTAAAGAACTCCAGATTCTGGCACTATTAGCGCAAAACCCGAATACAGTAATAAGCAGCGAGCAACTATTTCGAGAGCTTTGGGGAGTGGAGAGCTTTGGTGACTATAGAACAATCATGGTTCACATTAGTAATATCCGAAAAAAAATTGAAGCTGACCCGAAAAAACCTGAATTCATCCAAACTATAAAGGGAGTCGGATATAAGTTTAATGCTCCTAATTAGCTGCCTCATCTACGGGAGTAAAATAAATTGTTTGTTTAATTAAGAAGAACCTACCGGCAACCCCGATATAGGATAATTCTATTGAGGACAAATTAATTTCATATGTGCTGAATATATAATAGTCCATAGGCTTTGTTATCGCTTCAATGGTACTGCTTACAGCTACTTTGGACTGACCGGGGAATACTTTTTTTATTGTTTCATATATCCAATTCGTTTCCTTTGATTTCGGAAGTTCATCTTTCAAATTTTCCTCTACAAAACTGTTAAAGTCAGCTTGTGTAGGATTTGTAGCTATCAACACAATTGCAATAAGTACAATCAATAAAAAGCTTGGGAAAGTCTTCAAACCAATAACCTCCTTGTGAGCTCTTGAATTTCTCCTTAAGCGACTACACAGATTACACTTTTTTGTTAATACAAGTTGTATTTATTTTTAGTGGGATTACTGAGATTATTAACATTATTTTTCTATTTATTCATGCGTTTTGGGCAAAACAAGCACATGTGCAATATCATTATATGCCTCTGGCAGATTTGATACGCGTGCGATATTTTCTGCAAAGGCATGGAAAGATAACCTGCGGTCGGCTATATAGGTAACGTTTTGTAACAAAACGTGAGCACATGCGCAATTATAT
>DAIPML010000037.1:0-10059 GCA_036768735.1 Clostridiales bacterium
CATCTTTTATTTTGATTATGTTTATAGCGACTGTATTCGATAAATTCAAGTCAAACCATTATGTCAACAGTATACTTGGGGGAATACGTCCTGCGACTGTTGGAATGATTGCCTCTGCTGTGATATTTTTTTCAAAAACATCATTGTTGGATTTAACGAGGTTGGCAGATGATTTCTGGCAAATTTTCAGCATTCCTTCCATTTTAATTTTTGTTTTGACAATAATCTGTTCTAAAAAGTTTAAAATAGGGCCTATTGTTCTTACATTGGCTGGAGGAGTATTAGGAGCAATACTGTTATAATAACGGAAGAAATTGCTTAGACCCGTTTTTTGCAAAGCAAAATAACGTACTTTATTTTATGTGCTTGCGTAGCAAGCTATATTTTCAACACACCCCGGTTGCATGGGCGAGCAGCAAACGAAGTTTGCGACCAGCCCCGGTTGCATGGGCGAGCAGCAAACGAAGTTTGCGACCAGCCATTTCAACGAGGCTGGTCGCAAGTAAGGCTGCCTAATTGTGTATTTTTAAACCTGGATGAACTAAAGATAAAATGCGGAAACTAAAATATGAGAAATTTCATCAGCTTTTATAAGAAGGCTGGATAACCATATTGTGATTACACAGGGTGCAGCAAACTGCATCTTCCTGCAGGATAACCTGCAGAGAAAAATCGTTTTGCGATTTTTTGAGTAGTAATTATGATATTCAAATATGATGATTTGCAAATAAATGCAATGAAATAAAAATAAGTTTAAGAAAGAGTGTTGCAATGAAAAAAATGAAATTTAAAGATCTGCCTTTATCGCAGGAGATATTAAAGGCAGTGGAAGAACTGGGTTTTGAAGAAGCGACAGCAATTCAGACTCAGGCAATACCTGCAATTTTAGAAGGCAGGGATCTGATAGGTCTTTCACAGACAGGTACCGGAAAGACAGCAGCTTTTGGTCTTCCGGCTGTAGAAAGAATCGATACATCAGAAAAAGAGATACAGGTTCTTATTCTTTGCCCAACTAGGGAGTTGGCCATACAGGCTGCTGAGGAAATGAGGAAATTCAGCAAGTATAAGAAAGGGATAAAGCCTGTGCCAATATATGGCGGACAGCCTATTGATCGTCAGATAAAAGCGCTGAAGCAGGGAGCAAATGTTATAATCGGAACACCGGGCAGGGTTATGGATCACATGCGGAGAAAAACAATTAATTTAAACACAGTCCGGATTGTTGTATTAGATGAGGCTGATGAAATGCTCAATATGGGATTTCGTGAGGATATGGAAACGATTCTCAAGGATGTTCCTGAAAACAGACAAACCCTTTTATTTTCAGCTACCATGTCGCCGGAAATTATGAGAATAACAAAGCTATACCAAAGAGAGCCCGAAACAGTAAAGGTTAATCATAAGCAATTAACGGTTAGAAGCACCGAGCAATATTATTTTGAGGTAGCCATAGCAAAAAAATTAGGAGCTTTGGTAAGGCTGATAGACTATTTTAACCCTAAACTGTCTCTGGTGTTCTGCAACACCAAAAGACATGTCGATGATTTGACCAGTGAGCTTCAACTGCGAGGGTATATGGCCGAGAGCCTTCATGGTGATTTGAGCCAGACAGCCAGAGATAGGGTTATGGGTATGTTCAGAAATGGCAGGATAGACATACTTGTTGCCACGGATGTTGCAGCAAGAGGTATAGATGTGGATGATATTGAAATTGTCTTCAATTATGATATGCCTCAGGATGAAGAATATTATGTTCATAGAATAGGGCGGACAGGACGTGCAGGCAAAACCGGAAAGGCTTTTACCTTTGTTTCCGGACGCAGGGAATTCTTTGCCTTAAAAGATATTCAACGTTATGCCAATACAAAAATACTTCCAAAAGCAATCCCATCCTTAAGCGATATAGAAGAAAGCAAAAATAATCGTTTTATTGATAAAGTTAAAGAAACTCTTCACGAGGAAGGTCAGGAACGCTATCTATCCATAATTGAACAAATTATGGGCGATGAATATACTTCCCTTGATGTGGCTGCAGCGCTTATGAAAATGGTTATGGAAGAGGAAAATAATCTTCCGGACAATGAGGACTATATTGAAAATACCGGAGCCGAAGCTGGGATGGTAAGATTGTTTATCAACATCGGGAAAAAAGATAAAGTACAAGTCAAAGACATTGTAGGTGCTATTGCCGGTGAAACAGGTATTAAAGGCAAGGTTATAGGAAAAATTGATATGCATGATAAGTTTACCTTTGTAGAGGTACCTGCAGAAAATCAGAGAGAGGTGCTGGCTGCTATGAAGCTGGCACAAATAAGAGGGAAAAAGATTAATATTGAGCCTGCCAAAGCAAAAAAATGAATGCACTTCAAAAAGAGGCGAAAGCCTCTTTTTTTGTACCGCAAGTTTGTTGACCTTATGTTATGATTGCTCCCCAGAAAGTCGTGAAACGACTTTTTCCTGCAGGTTTAACTGCAGGAAGTTGCAGCTTGCTGCAACCTGGTGCAATCACAATATGGTTATCCAGCCTTCGGAAGAAGGCTGATGAAATTTAAAAAGTCTTAAATTTCATCAGAAAGTCACTTTGTGACTTTCTGGGTGATAACCATGTTATTAATTTCACCGATGTAACACTTCTGTCTTAGTATTGTTATATTCTTAATGAAAACGTAAACGCTGTATTGTAGTTATTAGCTAATCCCTATGATAGAATTAAAAGACGAAATACATCAAGGATTTGAAGGCTTAGCTGTAAATGCAGATGAAATCGGTGCTTTGTGAGGTTTATGACCAGAGCAGCTATGATTAATTTGTATTTCGTCATATTGTTGATTTCACTACAATTACGCATGCTTATGAATAAATGTGCATGGAAGCATTAAAAAAGCTAATTAATGCAGTGAAATCATTATCCCTTGGGAACAAAATTGGTAATTTCTTCGTCTAAGCAGACAGACTTAACAAAGGATAAAATATTTTCTTGGAGGATTTAGAATGAGTATTAAACAGACCGCAGCAGGCTTGCTGGCATGTATCTTAATATTATCTGCCGGTATGACGGGCGCAAAAGCTGAAACAACCGATCCTGTTAATCGGGTTATTTATCAAACGGTTGACAGTAAAAAAATAACGTCCGGAGTTACCCAGAATACCATAACACGTTATACCGATCTTGGATGGCAGAAAATTTACATAATGAAAGCAGATTTAAACAACCCCAATGTTCATATTGATGCTCTTACTAATAACGATACGATTCAAAAGCCTTTATCAACAACCGATCATATGAAAGAATGGGGAGCAATTGCCGGGCTAAATGGAAGCTTTTTTCTTGCATCTGAGCAGGCTGGTTCCCAGAATCTTATCGGACCGATGGTTCAGGCATATGATTTAAAAACAGCCGATCCGGGTTTTAACCTTGGCAATGACAGCATGGCAACCTTTTCCATTAACTTGGATAACAAAGCTAATTTTGATTATTGGAAAACCACGATCAGCTTACATGCTCAAAACAACAAAACTTTGGATATAGGACGTTATAATGAGCCTTATTATGGTCATACCGACTTTACGATTATCGACAGAAAATGGCGGGCAACTACAATCGGAACAAGAAACGGTTATTATTCGGATATCACGGAAATGATTGTAGTGGACGGAGTTGTAAGGGAAATCCGTCAAAACCAACCTGCTACGGATATTCCGTTAAATGGTTATGTTGTTATTACAAGAAAAGAAAATGCTTCGCAGATTGTTGAAAATTTCAAGGTTGGTGATACAGTTAAGCTTGATGTCAATACATCGCCTAACTGGGGTGTTGTGAAAATGGCGCTTACAGGCGGAGGGATGCTGGTGGTTGATGGCTGCATACCTGATACATTTACTCACGAAATAACAGGAAGGCATCCAAGGACTGCAATTGGTAGCAGCCAGAATGGAAATACTCTATTTATGGTTGTTGTTGACGGTAGACAATCCCATAGCATAGGTATGACAATGAAAGAGCTTGCTGAGTTAATGTTGGAACTCGGAGCTTACGATGCTTTGGTTCTTGATGGTGGGGGCTCCTCAACAATGGCATCGAGAGAACCCGGAACAAGAGATATTGTTGTCCAAAACAGCCCAAGTGACGGCGTCCAAAGAAGGATCCCAAATGCGTTAGGTGTTTTTTCGCTGGCGCCTCCGTCAAAGCTGGCAGGTTTATACATAAACACAACAAACTCAGACGTTTTTGTGAATACATCAAGAGCGTTTACAGTAACCGGTTATGATGAGTATTTTAATCCTGTTATTATTAATGCTGAGGACATAAAATGGGAAGTTAAAGGTGTGCAGGGAAGCTTTGATAGGAATGTTTTAAAACCACTTTCTCCGGGCAAAGGCACCGTTGTGGCAACAATTGGGGATGTGATATCTGAGTTTCCGATTAATGTACTAAAAGGACCTGTTAAATTATCAATAAGCTATAAGGATATCACCTTGATTTCAAAAGAGAGAAAAACCTTCAACGTAATCGGTGAGGATGAGAACGGCTATAAAGCTCCGATTCTTCCTTCTGATGTTATTTGGAAAACAGTTGGAGGCATTGGCTTCTTTTCAACGAACACATTTGTCTCCACAAATTCAGGCTATGGATATATCCGTGCTTTCGTTGGTGATGTAAGCGCATATTGTGCAGTAACTGTTTTGCCTACGCAAAGCATCATTGTGGATGATTTTGAAAAGCAGAATGCTTCTTATTTGCCATACCCAGCGACGGTTTCAGGTTCATATACTATTTCAAAAGAGCAAAAGCACAGTGGTAATTCATCCGGGAAGCTTTCATATTGTTTTGAAAATACAGATTATAACCGCGCTGCTTATGTGGAGTTATCAGGAAACGGAATTGTACTTCCGGAAAATGCAATCCGTATTGGTTTTTGGGTTTATAACAGTCAGGAAAACTCAAATTGGCTTCGTATCGAAGTAAATGACAGCAGCAACAGGAAATATCGGCTCGGTGATTTAACAAAGCTGGATTGGAAAGGCTGGAGGTATGTCGAAATACCGCTTACAGGAGTTCCAATGCCCGCACGCTTAACGCGCATATATTTGGTTCAAGTAAACCCTATTGAGGAGATTGGTGCGGTGTATTTTGATGATTTAAGTATAATCACTGTAGAACGTGAAAAAATGACTAAAGATACAACCGTTAAAGGAATTGAAAATATTGTGTTACATAATTTTGAGAAAAATGATATAAGCTTTTTTTCTTATCCTTCCTGGGTTCCTGGGGGTGTTGAGGTCGGTGATGCATACGCAAATTCCGGTACATCAAGTGCACGACTGGATTACGTATTTAAAGAGGCTCCTGAAACGCAGGCTGCCTACCTTACATTCAGTGGGAATGGACTCAACATCCCTAAAGGAACCGAATCAATCGGATTGTGGGCATACAGCAAAGAATATACAAGGAGCTGGCTGAGAGCCGAAGTAATGGATGCAGCCGGAAAAAAACATTATGTAATGTTTTCGGAAGGAATTCAATGGACCGGCTGGAAGTTTGTTTCGGGAAGTGTTGCACATATCCCACAGCCTGCAAAGCTTACAAGGGTGTATGTTGTAAACCCCAGCCCAATAAATGAGGAAGGGCATATTTATATAGATGACCTGCAGCTTAGTATGAAAATACAGGATAAAATTGATTTTAAGAATCTACCTGAAGACACTAGGGCTGTAGACTCTCTTAATCAAGCAATAACCTATGCAAAAGGGGAAAACAACTACCGCTTTTCAGTATTTGGAGAGTCTCATGAACCTGCAACCGATGTTGAAAAATATTTATCAGGATTTTTAGCTGACAAGATAAACAAATACATTGAAATAGGAGCTTTCGTCGGAAACAGTCAGCACAATGTGACAAAACAAATCCAAAGCCCTGTTGTTGCAACCGGTACAGGATATGATTCAATGGATATGAAAAACTCCAGGTTTATTAAGCTTGATATGAGAACGAAAACCCTGAAAAATGGCACAGGTGAGCAATGGCGTTGGCTACTTGAGCAGCTTGAGACATTTACCGGCAACAATATATTCTTGTTTTTAGATGATAGCCCTGATGCCTTTAAAGACAGTCTTGAAGCGGAGCTCTTCCGAAAAATACTGTCAGATTACAGCCAAACCCGATATAAAAACGTATGGGTGTTTTATAAAGGTCAGGAAAATAAAGTAACCATGGACAGAGGAGTCAGGTATTTATCAACCTGCGGCTTTGATGTTGACAGGTTAACAGCAGATAATAAAGCTGCGGCAAAATACATTCTGGTTACCATAATGGGAGAACAGGTAACTTATGAGTATAAGCCCATTGAGTAATTGAAAAACTATAATTGTTCTAGATGCAAAAGCCCATACTGATGAATAAACATATATAATACTAACATAAAAATCATCGTTTTTATTGAAACGATGATTTTTGTGTAATAGGATATTATGATTGCTTCCCAGAAAGTTAATTTGAAAAACAGTTTTTGGAAAAATGAAATATATATTATGCTCAACTGTTAAAGAATAGTTTAACTGGGTAATATAAAGATAGCGGAGGGGTATGCATGGATATAGCAGAGAATGAGGTTCAGCATTTTGCAGATATCGCACAGATAGGTCTTTCTAAAGATGAAATAATAGAGCTGTCAGATAATATGAACAGAATCATCACTTATATAAAAGACAAACTGGATGAGGCTGATAAACTCGATGGGATAGATACACTTGATACACTATAATGACGGATCAAGTTTTGAGTGTTGATAATATACCCTGTGAATATATATGTATACCAATAAAACTATACGGAGGGATAACATTTGGATTTGACCGGGTTGACAATTTGTGAGGCTTCAAAAAAGCTCAGAAATAAAGAAATAAGCTCAATGGAATTAACCTGCGCATATCTTGACAAAATTAAAAAGCTTGATGGTAAAATAGGTTCATATATTACGGTTTGCGAAGAAAAAGCATTGGAACAGGCAGCCTTGGCACAAAAAAAGATCGATTCAAAGGTAAGCCTTTCACCCCTTACGGGAATTCCAATGGGTATTAAAGACAATATATTAACAAAAGACATATTGACAAGCTGTGCTTCAAAAATATTGAGTAATTTCATACCGTCATATGATGCAGCTGTCGTTGAAAAGCTATATAACAATGACGCTGTTTTGCTCGGGAAAACAAATTTGGACGAATTTGCAATGGGCAGCTCCACCGAAAGCTCATGGTATGGTATTACCAGAAACCCCTGGAACCTTAACATGGTGCCGGGAGGTTCCAGCGGTGGTTCGGCTGCTGCAGTTGCTGCCGGACTGGCATGCTTCTCTTTGGGTACCGATACAGGTGGTTCAATACGCCAACCAGCTTCATATTGCGGTGTTGTTGGCTTAAAACCAACCTATGGCTTGGTTTCCCGCTATGGATTAGTAGATTTCGCTTCTTCCTTTGACCAGATCGGTCCTATAACCAGGAATACTGAGGATTGCGCTGTGGTTCTTAATGCAATAACAGGTCATGATCTAAATGATTCAACCTCATACAATATTAAGTATCCGGATTATACCTCTTTTTTAAAGGAGGATGTAAAAGGTTTAAAGGTAGGCATTCCGAGAGAGTACATGGATGATAAGCTTTGCGAGGACACTAAATATTCTATAAATGAGGCAATAAAATTTTTTGAGCAAAACGGGGCAACTGTTATTGAGGTATCGCTTCCTGCTACTGAATATGCGGTTCCAGCTTATTACATTCTTTCAAGTTCTGAAGCAAGTTTAAATCTTACCGGATTTGGAAGTGAAATATATGGCTTTCAGTCAAGCAATTATGACAATGATCCGGATCGGCACAAACAAACGCGAGGCGAGGGCTTCGGTTCAGGTGTAAAAACACGAGTAATTATAGGAACATATGCGTTAAGCTCCGATTTCTATAATAAGCATTATAAAAAAGCACAAAAGGTAAGAAGAATTATATGCAACGATTTTCAGAGAGTATTTAAGCATGTGGATATTATTATGGGGCCTACAGAAAGAGGTGCTGCTTATAAAATAGGCGAAAAAGCCAATAAACCGCTGAATATATCTCCGGGTGATATTTATACTGTATCTGTTAACATGGCCGGGATCTGCGCTCTATCAATTCCATGCGGAAAGGACAAAAGAGGGCTTCCTATAGGTATGCAGCTTATTGCAAGGCATTTGGATGAAGGTACTCTATTAAAAACAGCATATACTTTTGAAAAAAATACGAAAGGAATCGGTCTGCCACAGATAAGTGAACTCGTTCAGCTAAAGCTGAACATCGGGACTTCGGTGGGGGACTCTACCCCCACCGAAGCAAGAATAAGGAACCCCCACTTATAGAAGTGGAGGTCTTGGAATTTTGATCAATGAATTTCTTAATAGCTGAGAATTGTACCCCTACTTCACAAAGCGTTAATGCTTTTGGTGTGTAATTCGCAGCAAGCTCTCATTGAAAATTTAAATCTGTATCCTTGCTTTTCTGAGCGGCTGCCTGACAGAGTGTGGTTGAAATAAAACTTTTCTTGTGGTATAGGTTCACTTCCGACCGGAAAGGGAAACTTTGTTGCGACCGTCTTCCTTGGATATGTATAATGCCTTATCTACTGCTTTTACAAGGTCTTTTGCGTTTCCGGCATCAGACGGATACGATGCAATACCGATGGAAATAGTGTAGTGGGGATCGGTTGCGCTTTCCACTTTTTTTCTGAAACGTTCGGCAACAAGATATGCCTGAACAGGATTTGTTTCATGCATTATGATGATAAACTCGTCCCCGCCAAAACGACCTAATATGTCTTCGTTGCGAATTGAATTCCTAGCAATGGATACAAGATTTTTAAGGCATTTGTCACCTGTTATATGCCCATATGTATCATTTATCTGTTTGAAGTTGTCAATATCGATCAGAAGGATTGAAAACTCCATACCAGGCTTCTTGCTTATTGCACTATCTACATAGTCAAGGGTGGTTTTTTTATTATAAGCCCCTGTAAGGTCATCGATTTTGTTTTTTTCAGCAAGTTTGCGGTTAGAACGCTCAATTTCCTCAACCCGTCTCGTAACCTCCTGCTGCAATGATTGATTAATTCTATTTAACTGGGATGTTTTGCTGTAATTATCTTTTTCAAGCTGCAAGTAGGTTAAACGATAAAAGAAATATGAAAAGAGGATATATCCAAGAGCCTTCAACAATAATGCAAGTGTTAAGGCGTTACTTCCGGGTGTTACCTGAACAATTAAGAGCGATACAGATATAAGAAAAAGCCCTAAGTACAGATTAATTCTCCTATAGCGTTTTAAAAATATGCATGATAAAATAATAATTACAATAATGCCCAAGTAAAGAGATAGGATCAGATCGAATATTGAAGAACGATTAATAGAGTCAAAGTTAAGGTTTAGTAATACAACACCTAACGGAAGGGCGTATAAAAGGAAAAAAACAAATAATGAAAAGTCACCGCTTTTTTCAACAAGGAGTATAAAAAGCAAAGCAGTTATTAATATAAATTCGGAGAAGAAAAGATAAGAGGAAGCATACTCCTTATTTAAAGATAAAAAGGACATGAAACATAATATCAACGGTGTAAAGAAAGCAGTTCCAAAATGCTTTGTAAAAGATAAGGGCTGCTTCAACGCAAAGGTTGAAAAATAAATATATGATGAAAAAACTATTATAATTAATAGATGGATCTGGTTTTCCAGATTAAGATAAAACATTCGGCAACCTCCCGGGAATTTTACTGCTAATAATTATCGCTACTCCATAAGCTGCACAAAGACATTAACCTTATTTGCACATATATATTCATTATATCGGATAATGATAAACGAATGTAAAGCTGAAAATGCAAACTTGTTGTCAAAGTTTACTTCGCTACATTAAAGCTATTTAAGTCAGCAAATGTGTAATGAAAGTAAAAAGAAAACGCCTTTTGTGTTTGTTGCAGTAAAATATAGGTTCTATCAATGTATTACAGCCGACATGAATGGGAATTAATAAATAGATTAT
>DAIPML010000037.1:10159-17599 GCA_036768735.1 Clostridiales bacterium
AATGAAAGGAAGATATAGATATGGGAAATGAAAAAGATATTATGACTGTAAATAAGGTCTGCGAAAAGAATGGAATATCTTTTTATTATATCCACTCTGATAAGTTTAAGACCATTAGCCTTAATGTCATTTTTGCGACAGCCCTTAAGAAAAAACTAGCAACCTGTAATGCACTAATTCCTCATATTTTAAAAAGAGGGTGCAGGAGTTACCCGACACAACAGGAGCTTGCAATAAGGCTTGAGGAGCTATATGGCATGAGCTTAAATGGTTCGGTTGACAAAAAAGGTGAAAACCAGCTTATTCGTTTCCATGTCGGATTTGTTTCCGGCAGGTATACTGCAGACAGGACAAAGCTTTTTGATGAGGCAGGCGATCTTTTGTTGGAAGTTTTAACCCAGCCGGTTCTTGAAAATGGCAGCTTTAAAAAGGATTACATTGAACAGGAAAGAGAAAATCTTATACAGAGAATCCGGAGCAGGGTAAATAATAAAATGAGCTATTCAATGCATAGGTGCCTGGAGGAAATGTGTAAAGGTGAACCTTTTGAGGTGTATGAAGACGGAGACGAAGAGAATGCAAAGGCTATTACTGCATCTGAACTTATGGATGGTTATCAAGAGCTTCTTAAAAAATATCCTGTTTTCGTTTACATTTCAGGGGATGTAAGTGAAGACGAAATGAAACGATTCATTGATAAATTTGATTCTATTGAAAGAGAGAATATTCAACCATTAACAGAGCCTTCGTTTAACAAAAAAAGAGATGAACCACTAAGGATAGAAGAACCGATGGATGTGAGTCAGGGTAAGCTCTGCCTTGGGTTTAGAACACATATAAAAGCCAACAGCCCGGACTACTTCCCGTTAGCGATATATAATGGTATTTTAGGTGGTGGAGTGCACTCAAAGCTTTTTAAAAATGTCCGTGAAAAAGAAAGCCTCGCATATAGTGCTTTTTCCTTGCTGGAAAGGTATAAGGGCTTATTAGTGGCGTGTAGTGGAATTGAGATTGCAGACCGGGAAAAAACAGAGAAAATTATTTTAGATCAGATCAAAGCAATTAATAGCGGGGACATTTCTGAAACAGAAATGGAAGCAACAAAGAAAAGCTTTGAAACAGGTTTAAAAATAATGCAGGATGGTCAGGAGGGCATAGTTGATTTTTATCTCAGCCAGCACATATCCGGAATAAATGAGAGTATTGACGAATTTTACAATAAGCTTATATCAGTAAAAAAAGATGATGTAATAAAGATGTCGGAAATGATAACGCTGGACACCACATATTTCCTAACATCACTTTAGTACCTTATTGCTGAAAACATAAAATAAAAACAAGAATTTAAAGTTTATCAGCTGTAAGGTTCCGCAATTTTGTTGTGGGCGAAGCCCACTTTAAAAACGTTATTAAAGTAGGAATATAAATTTGCGTTTAATTTTTCCGAGCAAATTATGCAAAAACATCGAGTACCCCTGTATTGCTTTTTCGCAAAAGAAAGCATAAAGGGTGAAAAATACGGATATGACTTTTCAAGAGTACCCCTAAAAGTTGGGATACTGAAAGGAGCGTTAATATTGATGAAAACAGTGGAGTATAGTAGAATTAGTGAAAAGCTGTACCAATATGATCATATAAGTGGATTGAAAGTGTTTGTTATTCCCAAAAAGGGATATAAAAAAATATACGCAACCTTTGCCACATTTTACGGTTCTGTGAACAACACCTTTACAATGCCGGGAAGCAGTAAAGAAATTCATGTACCCGATGGGATTGCGCATTTCCTTGAACACAAGCTATTTGAGCAAAAAGACGGAGACATCTCGGATAAATTTGCTAAGCTGGGTTCGGAATCCAATGCCTACACCAGCTTTACACAAACCGTATACTTGTTCACGTGTACCAGTTCTTTTGAAGAAAACTTCAAGCTATTAGTGGATTTTGTCCAGCATCCATATCTTACAGATGAGAATGTAGAGAAAGAAAAGGGAATCATCGGGCAGGAAATAAAAATGTATGAGGACAATGCTGATTGGAGAGTGTTTTTCAACCTTTTAGAGGCACTATTTGTAGAGCATCCGGTGAAAATTGATATTGCAGGAACCGTTGAGAGTATTTCTAAAATTACAAAAGACACATTATACACTTGCTATAATACATTTTATCATCCTTCGAATATGGTAATTCTTGTGGTCGGCGATGTTGAGCCTGAAACAGTAATAAAAATCGTCGAGGAGGGTATTGACGACAGGGAAAACCCGGGTGAGATCGGAAGAAGGTTCCAAGACGAGCCCGCTCATCATAACAAGAAGATGGTTGAAAAAAAGCTTGCCGTATCCATGCCTCAGTTTCAAATGGGTATAAAGGATAATTCGCGAGTAACCGGTTACGAACTCATAAAAAGAAAAATTTCGCTTGAAATAATATTGTCGGTGTTGATTGGAAGAAGCTCTCTGTTGTATAATCAGTTATATAGTGAAGGTTTAATAAATCAAAATTTTGATTACGAAGTGAATTTAGAAGGTCATTTTGGGTTTACTTCCTGGGGCGGACAGTCGAAAGACCCGCACAAAGTGGCAGACCGTATTAATGAAGCTATATCTAATCTTCATAGCAGCGGGTTGGATGAAAGCATTTTTAATCGAATAAGAAAAGCTCATGAGGGTAGATTTATACGAAGCCTTAATTCCCCGGAGAATATATCCTACGAGTTTATTCCGTTGTATTTTAAAGGAGCTAATTATTTTGACTATTCAAAGCTATATGAGGAATTAACTTTACAGGAAGCTCAAACTATTTTTAAGGAACATTTTTCACAGGAACCTTCGCTATCGATAATATGGCCGTTAAATGACTCAAATTAGTCTGCGTTTTAAAACGGGAGTCATTACCGATTACCGGAAAACGGCTGTATTCAATTATATAAAGAGAATGTGAGGTAGAAAAATGCATTATATCGAATTTCCAAACCTTGGTATCCACATTGATTTAAACCCTGAACTGTTTTCAATCGGATCCTTGCAGGTACATTGGTACGGCATTATAACAGCCTTGGCCTTTTTAGTTGTTGTAGTTGGCATCATAAAAAGCGCTCCTAAATTCGATCTAGATCAAGACAATTTGATTGATATGGTGCTCATAACAGTACCGGCCGGAATTCTGGGAGCAAGGCTGTTTTATGTTTTTATAAACTGGGGATATTACTCAGCTAACCTTAGTGAAATTTATAAGATATGGAAAGGTGGCCTTGCTATTTATGGCGGCATAATATTGGGGATAATAACTATTTATTTGTTTTGCCGCTATAAAAAAATAAATACCCTGCATTTATTGGATCATATAGCAGTATATCTTCTTTTGGGACAGGTAGTCGGGAGATGGGGCAATTTTGTAAATCAAGAACTGTTTGGCCCTAACACGAATCTTCCGTGGGGAATGACAGGTGACATTATAAAAAATACAATAATTATTGAAGGTTTTGAAGGCGTTAATCCGGAGCTGCCGGTACACCCGCTCTTCCTTTATGAATCCCTATGGAATCTTGCCGCTTTTTTTATACTCTTATGGTTCAGGAAAAGAAAAAAGCTCAATGGAGAAGTATTCTTCCTATACATGATATCATATGGTGGTGCGCGATTTGTAATTGACAGCCTCCGTTTTGACCTTAGAGTAGGCGATGTAAATATAAATCGGTTGATAGGAGTAATTTTTATAATTGGTTTTACCGCTACATTTATTTTAAGACGTTTACAACTAAAAAAGCAATCTTTGGAAGAGCCCGCAAGCGAACCAAGCCAATACAGGAACATATTAGATGAATTAGATGAGGAACAAGAGTCCAAGAATGCTGTTGATTTGGGGGTGGGTGATGACATTAAAGCTACTTCAGGTGAGCAGGAAGCAATTAACCAAACTGAATCAATAAATGAAGAAAGTAAAGAAGAAGTAATTGAAGAAGAAAAAGCAGATATAATTCAAGAAGAAAACGTAGAAGTAAGTGATGTGAAAGAAATTAATACGGAAATAGTAGAAGAAGCAGAAACGGAAAAATCAGAAGATAATACATGAAAGGAAACAGAAAGCATCCATGCTCCATGTAGAGAAAAGTCAGGGCTTTAATAGATTAAAACATTTTGACTGGCTCCTGCTGATTATTGTATTAGCACTAAATGCTTATGGTATGCTAATGATCAGAAGCGTATCAATTCAGTTAGGTACTCCCGGCATTTTTATTAAACAGGGAATCGGCATTGGTCTGGGAATGGTTTGTATTGTGATTTTATCCCTTATCGATTATAAGGATTTGCGCATTCTGGGGTTCCCTGTTTATTGGGCTATAGTGGTTCTTCTTGTTTTGGTTCTGCGTTTTGGAATAGGAAAAGAGGAGACTGGCTCCAATGCTTGGTTGGATCTTGGTCCCATCTCTTTTCAGCCATCAGAGTTAGGCAAAGTTGCGTTTGTCTTAATTATAGCTCTATACCTTGAGCATATTGTAATGAAAACAGGAAAATATAATTACATTAAGCTGATGTTTTTTGCTGCATTGCCGGTATTGCTTGTTTTGATGCAGCCTGATGTTGGGACGGTTCTTGTATATGGGTTTATTTTTTTGTGTATGATATTTTTTGCCGGGTTGCCATATAAATATATTTTTATTGGAGCTGGAACGTCAATAGGTGGAGTTTTCCTTGTTTACATAACTGGTCTTTATCAGTTGCTTCCCGAACATATCCTGAATCGTTTTTATAGTTTTTTTAACAAGGATGCAGATCCTTTAGGTTTGAATTATCAGGTATCGAGAGCCGTACAGCATGCAGGTTCCGGGCAGCTATGGGGACGGGGATGGGGAAACGGCTGGGCTGCAAAAAGGGTTCCTTTTGCCCATACTGATTTTATTTTTTCGGTGGTTGCTGAAGAACTTGGATTTTTTGGTGCGGCGGTTTTAATTTTGCTTTTTTTCTTATTCTTTGCCCGGTGCATATATATTGCCTGGCATACCCGTGAAAGATACGGCTCGTTTATTGTTATGGGTCTTACCGCTATGTTTTTGGCACATTTTATTGAAAACGTAGGAATGAATATAGGGCTTCTCCCAGTCACAGGCATACCTTTACCCTTTATTAGCTATGGAGCCAGTTCGGTTGTTTCCAATTTAATTTCAGCTGGAATTATATTAAGCATATCCATGCATAAAGAAAGATTGATGTTTGAGTGACCTAAACGCTGTATAAAAGATCCCCGTACGTAGGCACAGTCCAATACTTTTTGCCGATAAGTGTTTCCAACTCATCAACCACTTCTCTTAAGGATTGCATGCTTATTAATATGGATTCCCGGTAATATTTAGCGATTTCAAGCGGATCATTAATATTTTGAAGGCTCAAGATGTTGGATTCTAAAGTATTCAGCCTTTCATAAAGTAAATCCGAAAGACCTGATATATTGGTAAGCAGGGTTTCCTCTAACCGGCAGCTTATAGTTGATGAAAATGCTTTCTTTTTAACTGCGGTACCGGCAAGCTCTTTTTCGTATTCTATTACAGCAGGGAAAACATATTTTTTAACCATTTCCTTCATTGTCAATGCTTCGATATGAATGGTCTTGCAATAGTTTTCTAAAAGTATTTCATATCGTGAGTGCATCTCGGTTCCGGTTAGTACGCAATGTTTTGTAAACACTTTTGTGTTTTTGTCGGTAATATAGTACGGCATAGCATCCGGGGTGGTTTTCAGGTTCAGCAAACCCCTGCTTTTTGCTTCCTCAGCCCATTCTTCGCAATAATTGTTTCCATTAAATATAATCCGTTTGTGTTCACCTATTACTTTTTTAACGAGTTTATTCAGATCCTCTTTGAAATTATCGCTTTTTTCTAAGATATCAGCAAATTGTGACAAGGACTCAGCGACGATAGTATTCAGCGCTACATTTGGATCTGCAATGGACAGAGCAGATCCAAGCATTCTGAATTCAAATTTGTTACCGGTGAATGCAAAAGGAGAAGTTCTGTTTCTATCTGTGTTATCCCGAGGGAAATGAGGAAGAACAGTTGCACCAATCTCCATCTGGGCGGCCTCTCTGTCCTTATAAAGTGTGCCGTTTTCCAAAGCTTCAAGTATTTTTGTAAGCTCCTCTCCTAAGAAGATCGAAACTATAGCCGGTGGTGCTTCGTGTGCACCAAGCCTGTGATCATTACCTGCACTTGCCACCGATATGCGCAGAAGATCCTGATATTCATCAACTGCCTTTATAACCGCGGTTAAAAATAACAGAAACTGTGCATTTTGTGAAGGTGTTGCACCGGGCTCAAACAAATTAATTCCCGTATCGGTTATAAGTGACCAGTTGTTATGCTTGCCGCTTCCATTAACTCCGGCGAAGGGCTTTTCATGTATAAGACAGGTTAAATTATGCCGGTCTGCAACAGTTTTTAGCAATTCCATTGTAAGCTGGTTGTGATCCGTAGCTATGTTTGTTGTAGTATAAACAGGCGCTAGTTCATGCTGAGCGGGAGCTGTTTCGTTGTGCTTGGTTTTCGCCAGGACACCTAATTTCCAAAGTTCCTCCTCCAGGTCTTTCATGAATGAAGCTACCCTGGGTTTTATTGCTCCAAAGTAATGATCCTCAAGCTCCTGCCCTTTAGGTGGCTTTGCTCCGAAAAGAGTTCTACCGCAATATATAAGATCCGGGCGTCTGTTAAACATGTCCTTATCTATAAGAAAGTATTCCTGTTCGGCGCCAACAGTGGCAGTGACTCTTTTTACATCCTTGTTGCCAAAAATCCTTAATATACGCAGAGCTTGTTTATCAATTGCTTCCATTGAGCGGAGTAGGGGAGTCTTCTCGTCAAGAGCCTCACCACTGTATGAGCAGAAAGCCGTAGGAATATATAAGGAACCGTTTTTGACAAATGCATAGGAGGTAGGATCCCAAGCGGTATATCCTCTTGCTTCAAATGTAGCCCTAAGACCGCCGGATGGAAAGCTTGATGCATCGGGCTCGCCACGTACAAGCTCTTTACCTGAAAACTCCATTATTATATTGCCGGAACCATCAGGAGAAATAAAGCTGTCATGCTTTTCGGCTGTTACGCCTGTAAGAGGCTGAAACCAATGAGTATAATGAGTGGCTCCTTTTTCAATAGCCCAGTTTTTCATAGCATTTGCCACAACATTTGCTACATCAAGATCTAAATGTTTACCTGTTTCAATTGTTCTTTTTAAAGAATTGTACGTATCCTTCGGAAGTCGATCCCTCATTACTTTGTTATTAAAAACCATACTTCCGAATAAGGCCGGAATATCTTTCATATTATATGTCCTCCTTAAAAAACGCTGAAAACCGTTGGTTTTCCAACGAAAACCATGCTGTTATAGCGAGGCTCAGGCGCCTCGTTGAAATGGCTGGTCGCAAACTTCGTTTGCTGCTCGCCCATGCAACCGG
>DAIPML010000038.1:0-17581 GCA_036768735.1 Clostridiales bacterium
AAGTGACCTGTTTCAACACAAACATCCTATTAACTTTAATTACAAATCCGTTACAGGTGTCTATTCAGAGGTGGGGGGATGGGTCGCAAAAAAAAGGAGATATAAGTGTACCCTAAGATCAGTAGGAAATGCTATAGATAATAGGTTAAATTATGTTGTTAACTTGAATCTACGGATGAGGGATTGAAGTCTAAAGTTTTTCCATTCATGATATCCTTGATTCCTTGAAAAATATCCATTTTGTTTTTACGCATTGTTGAGATGACACTGGTAACACGAGCATAATTGTCGGCACCCACATCAGATCTAAAACCACCGGATACACGCACTTTGCGCTTTACTTCTTTTGCGCAACGCTCAGCACCAGAATTTCCGCATGGAACTTCTGGAACGGTGATATATCTCAAATGTTCATTTGCATATTCACGGAGTCTTTTTAGCAAGCATCTTTCTTCGTCGAATCGGACAATCCGCTGCTTTCCTTCAATGGCTTGCTGATATTCAGCATCACCCATATCCAGAATCTCCAGGAATTTATTAGAATAATCCTTAATCTCCTTTTCGCTGAAATACACTCCCATGTCCATGAGTTCCTTTTTCCACTTATTGGTATCGAAGAAAAAGGATCTCAACATACAAGCCCGGTATTATGTTTTTTACGAGGTGGGAACAAAAACATAGTGAACAGCAACAAACCGGTATAGAAAAGCCACGTCCAAATTCTAGAAACAGTGGTCTTTTATTACGACTTAGGGTAATGAGTATTTATGGGTACTAATTTACTAAAATATCAGCAGTTATGTTTAATGATGGAGTAGGGTTATCGGAATTTTGTGTTATAATTTCTGTAATGAAACTAAAATTATTTATTTCTTCATTTAATACTAATGTTGATAGTATTTTTATTTGATCTTTTTTATGTAATTGAATATAGTTTGTTGACTTTGCTATTATAGATATATCATAAACATATCTTTTTGATATTATATCTGAATTATTATCCGATATTGACAGGGTTATATTGTTTTCATAAGAACTATAATCTTTATTATAAGCTGGACTGGATAAATATGTTCTTGCCCAATAATTAATGGTGTCTGTATTTAACTGTACATCAATTCTTTTTACAATAAATTTTCTCTTTTCCTCATATGGTAAGATTATTTTTTCCTCAGGTAAATATTTAAAACTGATAGAGGGTTCATTAAATCCATAAAAATAAATACCTGACATTAATAATTCCAGATTATTGTTGTCATATTGATTTGCAATTTCTTTTGGGAATACTTCTTCTGGTTTCTTTCTAAAAGTAAATAGTTTATTTAGATTATTTGTAAATAATGTTCTATAGTAGATAGGTTTTACTATAAATTTAAAAGATTTATTACTTACTTTATCAACATACATAATATACAAATTATTTTTAGAAAAAATAATATCAGAATATCTGCTATTATTAATATTCAAAATATAATTTTGCAAAATTTCATTATCTATATCAGTGAAATTATAATCATCTTTGCTTTCAAGCATTGTGTTTTTGGGTGATTTATCATTTATACTGATTTCTGATTTACCGGTGCCGCCACTCTTATTTCCACTTAGCTGCGCTATGGTTATAGCCTTTTCAATCATTTTGGAAAAATCACCATTTATCTTTCCATTGCTCAATTCATTTAAAGAGCATTCACTAGAGCATATGTTATATGCACTTTTGATATTGGTAAATAATACATGCAAAAAAACTGATATTATACAAAAAAGTAAAACTAGTTTCAATAATTTTCTTATACAAATCATATTAAATTACCTCCAATAGCACATTCAGTATGTGCTATTGGAGGTATCCTCCTTTATTTAATCCCACCAAGAACAGTTGTATTGATATTGCCAATATATTATACCAGTATAAGTATTGTAAGTATCTAAATCTACTTCAACACGCACTTTATCTCCTACTTTACTTAGTACATAGGATCCTGTATCTCCAACTTGATTTACATGAATTTGGTCATAGTTGTTTTTTTGGTACAGATAGTTCGGACCATATGAATAAATATTATAGGAATTACTTACTGTACCTGGCACCATTGTTAAGTAAGAAAAAACTGTACTTACATAATTCCCAAAAGGGACATACCCTGCTAAAGGACTTATATAATTCCAAATATCATACACAATAGAACCATCATTTGCATTTGATCTGGCGTTAATGAGTACTCTTGCCTGATTTATACAATTAGTATCATATGGATTATTTGCATCTCCGTTAACTCTTCCCACACCAGCTTTTACATGCGAATAGTATAAACCCTTATTTGATGTTTTGATTAATTTATTCGTACTTTCATCATAAACACAATGCACATTTCCGTTAAGAGAATTATTAAGACCATATGAAAAATTATAATCAATTTGGTCTCCAAGCCAATTTCCCCAATATGCATCAATATCCGCCAAGAAAAAGTTAACGTCAATGGAACCAGCCATATCAATATCAAGTGCAGCTAGATTATAATTATCATAATGCAAATGATACCAAGCCTGTTGCTCACCAACAAGACTATCCCCTTTTAGAATATAAGATGGTAAATTATAATCGTCGGGGTTAACCCCATCATAGCCAGCTGCGTTTAAGTCATTAATTAATCGAATCCATTCCAATTTGTCATTATAACTGTACATTGTTGATAAAACAAGAGTTGAGTTTTGTGTGCTTTCTTCAGAAGAGTTTGAAGTAGCATCCTTAGAGTACACTGATGAGCTATTTCCGCCGTTGCTAACTATTCTTTTCTTAAACTCTTCTGCTGTATTTTTTGATTTAGCCCAAATATTATTTATTTTTTTATACAAGTCACTGTCCGTACTATCTTTTTCTATATCATTAGATTCTGCTGTTTCACCTAACTGCTCAAATATTGTTTCATCAATATGTCCATAAATCAATTTATCTTCTCCCGTTTTAGTATTCTCAACTAGCAGATAATATGTCGGTTTACCACTTGCAGGTATATCGAAATCCATGAACTTTATCGGATTTTTACCATTATAAACATTCATCCTTAAAACATTAATGTCAGGATCACCAGATAAATCAAGCATAATCTTCTGGTCTTCCTTTCCAATGTATTTATCAAAGAAAGGACGACCTTTTACATTCATTTCATATCCGGCATCACTAAATTGAACTTTTGCTTTAATATGAATTTCATTCTTACTAAAAGCAAAACTCAATTCTGCATCTTTGATATCTACGCATTCTTGATTAAGGTTACCATCTCTTTGTCCTTTGAGTTTATTAAGCAAGAAATCTTTTTGCAATATTATCCCTTTATCTTCTATTGCATTATTTTTAATAAACACAACATCTTGGCCTGCATTTGTCAAATTGCTTTCTCCGGCAAAGGCAACAGCTGATAATGATATCAACATTGTCAAAGCAAGGAAAATACTCGTGATACGTTTCTTCATGATCATAGACCTCCATTTCATATTGACTTTAGAGTGTTCTTGTTATACATTGGTATTGTATAAAGCTCTAAATATTCACTCAATCAAAAGACTTTGACGTGTCCAAAAATGAGGATATACGAGAGCTTTTTACATTTGACTGGCAATCCTATGAGTTTACCCGGCGACCTAATATGTACCATAGCCTATCCACCTCCTTTTTCAGTCTGTCTTATATCGATACAGAGGGAAGTTTTTTGCCCTCTATAAGTATATGTGCGACAAAGTATCGAATGTATCCTTTATTTTAAAGAAATGTTTCATTCCTTTTCCTTAAAATAATAACACTATTACATGATTTTTTCTATTTATACTTTTATTATATACCTTCCATATGTTATAAATCGTCAAATAGTCCTATTAATTTTAGGCATATTTTACTTTTATTTGAGTTATAACCCACAACAATCTATGCTTTCGTGCAAACATCTAACCTGACACCTTATACATATATAGACAGTTAAAATATATAAAACGTTGCATATTTCCCAAAATAAATTTGCATGTTACGAGAAAAGGCGATGAAATAGAGTTCAGAAGCAAGAATAAAACAAGACGTTAATCTGTTACATCGATTATTATTTCCCATAGAAGGTAGAGAAAGAAAAACGAACACTAAACCTATTGCTTTTATGTAATAAGTATTGAAGTACATAATGTAATCTACCATATCATGGCATAATTCTTATACATTCAGCTATGCACGAAATTCGTCCAGCGCCATGCCGCCTTTTAGGCATAAATCCCGTCGTTTCCGTGCTTCCTCTGCCCATTCGTAAAAGGCTTCTTTTCAGCCTGTTCCAGCTTGTCCAGCCATTCCAGCCGCAGGAACTCAAAATAGACATGCACCTTTGAGAGTGTGTTTAAATCATCCTTTATTTCCGCCATCAGCTTCGAGTCTTTATCGGAATACAGGCTGTAAAGGTTTTCCCCGAGAGATACAAACATCTTGATAACATCTACGCCACAATCCTGGACACATGGGCGAGCGAGCCAGCCCAAAGGCTGATATATTCAAGACTGGTAACGCGGCTGGTAACGGCAGCTTGCCCGTCAAACGGCGGGAAATACGTGGCGGCTTCTGCGGTGCAGGGTTAAGGCGCAGGTAAGAGGCAGCCGGGATATGTGCAGAAAGGAAAGACCGCAAATCTACTGCAATAGATTTACGGTCAGGCAAAAAGAAAATTTACTTTATCACACTTAATTGAAAAGTAAAAAAACCTAATGATTTGCCAGTTTGTAAATTATCTTGCATTGCAATAGAATTCTCATACGAAGGATTGTAGAAAAGCACATGAATAAGGCAGGCTTTTTGAGCCTGCCCCTTGGGGGACAATCTTACGTGGCGCTGGTTTCCGATTTGAATGTTGCGCAGTCAGTTTCTTCATTTGACATGGCATTTCGGTGCTGCACTTCAATTTTTTCGGCAGAACACTTATCTCCGGTCATATAGTAATAGCAACTGTTTACAACACATTTTATTCCCGGGTTTGGTTGATTTAATTTGTTAACTTGCATGTTGAAACCTCCTTGTGACCAAACATAATCCCTCCGCCAAGCTTTAACTTACGAAGCTTCAACACTACGGAGGTTTTAAATCTATTATCTACTTTTTTCAACTCAAAAATACAAAGAAAAAGTTTCTATATATTTTTAGTCTGTAATCCCATCTGATCAAGTTAAGTGAAATATATTATGATTGCTCCCCAGAAAGTCGTGAAACGACTTTTTCCTGCAGGTTTTACTGCAGGAAGTTGCAGCTCGCTGCAACCTGGTGCAATCACAATATGGTTATCCAACCTTCGTAAGAAGACTGATGAAATTTAAGAAATCTTAAATTTCATCAGAAAGTCACTTTGTGACTTTCTGGGTGATAACCATATTATATGAATTCTTTGTTTTACAGATACACTTCCTTTGAGTTATGCCTATATATCATATCGAAAAAATCTATTCGAATTGTATTTGCATTCTAAATTAGCTATAATTATTGAAGAGGCAAATATTCTTCACCTCTTAAGTGTTTTAATCGTATGTAATTTGTATTTAGCGGGTAAACAGAGAAAAAAGTTACTTACGTCAATAAATTTAGATTAAGGTGGGAGATATGCTATGGCAAAAAAAAAATTGGAATATTTTAAAGTACATAATATCGTAAGCTTAAAAGACATGATAAACCAAAGTGCTGAGCGGTATACTGACTGCAATGCATTTACAATTAAGGATTCCAATGGTGACTTTTTTGGTATAACCTTTAAACAGTTACAAGACAAAATGAATGCATTGGGAACAGCTTTACTAGATTTGGATCTTAATAATTCTTTTGTATCCGTGCTTAGTGAAAACCGCTTTGAATGGTGCTTAACCTACCTTTCCGTTACGAACGGAGTCGGCATTATTGTTCCACTGGATAAAGAGCTTCCTGCAAACGAAATCACTTCTCTGCTAAATCGTTCCGGTTCGCAGGCTATTGTTACATCTTCCCATTATTTAGATACAATAATTAAAATAAAAGGCAGTGTGCCAAGTCTGAAATATATAATTTGCATGGATCCTGTTGATAATGAAGACATTTGTCTGTCTTTTAGTAAATTACTCGAGAAGGGCGCAGAGCTTATAAAAAACGGTGACCGTAGGTATATTAATGCTGACATAGATCCCGATGTTATGAATATGCTGATATTTACGTCTGGAACAACCGATAAATCAAAAGGGGTAATGCTATCCCACAAAAATATATGTCACGACATAATGGCTGTTTCCCAGCTAATATATGCTGATACGAACGACAGTATCTTATCTATTCTTCCTCTCCATCATACATATGAATGCACTGCAGGTTTCCTGACAATGATGTATCTTGGGGTTTCAATGAGCTTTTGCGAAGGCTTAAGGCATATTCCAATAAACCTGCAGGAATATAAGCCCACTTTGATGATGTCTGTACCGCTTATTCTTGAATCACTCTATTCAAAAATAATAAAAAAAGCAAGAAAAGAACACCGATACCGTAAATTCAAGACCGGTCTCTTAATCGCATCAATATTAAACAAGCTTGGAATTGATATAAGAAGAACGCTTTTTAAAGAAGTACACGATAATTTGGGTGGCAATCTTAGAATTGTCATATCCGGGGCAGCTGCTTTAAATCCAAAGATTTCAAAAGCTTTACGCTCAATGGGGTTTAATCTTTTGCAAGGTTATGGGCTTACAGAGTGTTCCCCTATTGTTACTGTGAATCGTACTGAGGTGTATAATGACAAATCAGTTGGTCTGCCTTTGGCTGGTGTTGATATAAAAATAGTGGATCCCGGTCATGATGGCATAGGTGAAGTACTAGTCCGGGGTAATAATATAATGCTTGGATATTATGGTAACCAGGAAGCAACTGATGAGGTTTTAAAGAACGGATGTCTTTACACGGGTGATTATGGGCGCATAGACAAAAAAGGTTTTTTGTACATAACCGGAAGAAAAAAGAATGTTATTGTAACCAAAAATGGTAAAAACATTTACCCTGAGGATATTGAAATATACTTAAACAGGAGCGAATACATTAAAGAGTCCTTGGTGTATGGTGTTGACAATGATGAAGAAGAAGAAACTATTGTTTGTGCACAAATTGTTCCGGACATTGAATTTATTACTGATGAAATCGGGAAGGCTCCTTCAAAAGAAGAGCTCATGAAAATAGTTCAGGCAGAGGTTAAGAAAGTAAACAAAAAGCTGACAGGTTATAAAAAAATAAAGCATTTTGATATTCGCGAGGAGGAATTTGACAAAACAACAACAAAGAAAATTAAGAGATATGTCGAATTGCTTTCTTTAAATATATCAAATTTGGCCAGCAAGCTAAAAATTAAATAAGCAAACATACATGATGAATGCATCATGTATGATACTACTATTAATCATTTAATCGGAGGAAATATGCTTACAAATTACCATACCCATAGTGCGTTCTGCGACGGAAAAATGATGCCTGAGGCTTATATTAAATCTGCAATCAGGAAAGGCTTTAAGGCTTTAGGGTTTTCCGGTCATACCCCCGTAAGTTTTGAAACAGACTGGGCCATAAGCGAAGAAAGCTTTCAAGAATATATTAAAAACATTCTTATGCTTAAAGAAAAGTACAAAAGACATATTCAAATATATCTTGGCATTGAAACAAACTATTATCCAGGCTGCTTGGATTACAGAAACATTCCGAAAATTGATTATTCAATAGGTTCCGTTCACTTCATGCACGATCTGGTCTCAGGACTCACCAGATCCTTCGACGGTTCGGCGAAAGATTTTTATGAAGCCGGAGAGTTGTTTTTTAGCGGAAATATAAGGTTTTTGGTTGAAGCATATTACAAATTACTGATTGAAATGATGCAAAACCAAACTCCTGAAATTCTGGGGCATATTGATGTTCTCAAGAAGAACAATACGGGGAACAGATTTTTCAACGAATCTGAGCTCTGGTATAAAAATCTTGTGGAAAAGACTTTAATTAAGGTTAAGGAGCACAACATTATTGCAGAAATAAATACTGGAGGTATTTCCAGAGGATATACCACAGAGATGTATCCCTCTTCTTGGATTATATCACTGATGCGTGAAATGGATATTCCTATAATGCTAAACTCGGATGCTCACCATCCGGACTGGATTGATACTTATTACACTGAAGCAAAAAAAATTCTGATTTCGGCAGGCTATTACAATCAGCGCATACTTTTAGATGGGATATGGCAGGATATACCGCTTTGTTGAAAGAAAGTATAAAACAAAAGCACGCATTACACTCATAAAAACATTATGGAGTCTTTCATGAGAGTAATACGTGCTTTTTAATAAGCTAATGTACTCAACTTTCCCGCTCCAGCTTGCGAGTAGTGTTTTAAGGCACTGATACCGACATGCTGAGGTGTGATATCACACCGCCGTTGGTAGGCTGCTATACAGGCAAGCGCCCAATTAAGGAGCGTACCAAAGGAGCGTACCAACCGGAACGCTCCCCAAAGAAGGATAACCCTAAAACACTATGGGAAAGTTGGGTAATGTATAATCAGTTTCTCCAGGGAAACTGATTATACTTGTTTATCATTCAACATCATGGTTCTTGAACGCGGAAGCTAATTTACTTTTTAATAACAATGTTAACCAAGCGCCCGGGAATGACTATTATTTTTATAATCTCTTTATCTTTAAGGAAAGCGGCTGCCTTATCATCTTTCATCGCAGCTTCTTCTATCGCTTTCTTGTCTGCTTCTGCTTCTACTTCAATCTTGTACTTAACCTGACCATTTATTTGCACTGCCATTTCAATTGTGTCTTTTATAAGCGCAGCAGGATCATATGAAGGCCATTTTTGATTGAATACTGAATATTCATACCCCATCATCTCCCAGACTTCCTCTGAAAAATGTGGAGCAAACGGAGATACCAGGATAATAAGATCACGAATGACTTGCTCTAACAGCTTCATGTTTTTATTCGGAAGAGCATCATATTTATACAACGCATTAACAAGCTCCATCAATCTGGCAATTGAAGTATTAAATTGAAACTTATCCGCATCCTCGGTAACACCCTTAATAGCAGTATGGTGCACAAAAGAAAGCTCTTTCTCATTTATCCCGTTTACATCGGCACCAGATACATCCTTTTCTTCTGCGAACTTTTCAACCAGTCTTTCAATCCTGTTTAAAAATCTTGAAATTGCCTTTATCCCATCATCACTCCACGGGCCCCCCTCAGTATAAGCAAACCCGAAAGATAGATACATCCTGAAAACATCAGATCCATATTCCTCAATATAATCATCCGGGGAAACTGTATTCCCTCTGGATTTACTCATACGGCTTCCGTCAGGTCCTAAAAGTATTCCCTGATGTACAAGTGACTTAAAGGGCTCGTCAAAGTCAAGGTACCCCAAATCCCTTAGTGCTTTGGTAAAAAATCTTGAGTATAAAAGATGCATGGCTGCATGCTCCGGACCGCCTACATATTTGTCAACCGGAAGCAGCTTATTAATCCATTTCCGGTTAAATGCTTCCTTGCTGTTTTTATTGTCAGGATATCTTAAATAATACCAGGACGAACAGACGAAAGTATCCAGAGTGTCCGGATCCCTTTTTGCGGGTTTACCGCACTTCGGGCAGACAGTATTCATATAAGCTTCGCACTTTAAAAGCGGAGACTCACCATCGGGGGTGAACTCTACATCATAGGGCAGTTCTACAGGCAAATCCTTTTCAGGAACAGGAACAATTCCGCAATGATCACAATAAACCACCGGAATGGGAGCACCCCAGTAACGCTGTCTTGAAACCAACCAATCCCTTAGGCGGAAATTAACTTTAAGTTCGCCTTTCCCTTCTTTTTGAAGCTTTTCAACTATGACCATCTTTGCGGTCTCAGAATCAACTCCTGTGAATTCCATACTTTCGGTTAATACACCATATTCCACAAATGGCAGTTCGGTTGGCGTTCCGTCTTTTTCGTTGATAACCCGTCTTATGGGGAGATTGAATTTTTGAGCAAATTCAAAATCCCGCTCATCGTGCCCGGGTACTGCCATTACACACCCTGTTCCGTAATTAGACAAAACATAATCGGAAACCCATATGGGTATTTTTTCACCATTAACCGGATTTATAGCATACCCACCCGTGAAAACCCCTGTTTTTTCCTTAGATGTTGACATTCTCTCAACATCAGTCTGTTTCCTTGCATATTCCTTATAAGCTTCCACCTGTCCACGGTATTCATCTGTGGTAACTTCGTCGGTAAATTCGCTTTCCGGAGATAAGACCACATATGTTACCCCATAAAGTGTGTCGGCTCTTGTAGTAAACACCTTAAAGGTCTTTTCACTGTTTAATATACCAAATTCAATCTCAGCCCCTTCGGAACGTCCAATCCAGTTTATCTGGATTTTTTTAGTTTTTTCAGGCCAGTCTAGGTCAGGAATGCAATCCAAGAGCTCCTGGGCGTAATCTGTAATTTTAAAAAACCATTGCGTTAAATCTCTTTTGGAAACCTCATTATGGCAGCGCTCACAGGCACCATCAACCACCTGCTCGTTAGCCAGCACGGTTTTACAGCTTGGGCACCAGTTAACCGGTGCTTTTTTTCTATATGCCAATCCATTTTCATAGAGTTTTAGAAATATCCATTGGGTCCATTTATAGTATTCAGGGTCACTGGTGACTACTTCATAATCCCAATCATAAGTGGCGCCCATTTTTTTAAGCTGCGTTTCCATTGTATCTATGTTTTTATAAGTGGAATCCTTAGGGTGGATACCTGTTTTAATTGCATAGTTTTCAGCAGGCAGCCCAAAAGCATCAAAGCCCATTGGATGAAACACATTGTAGCCTTGCAGCCGCTTCATTCTGGCCCACGAATCAGTTAAACCAAAATTGTACCAATGCCCAATATGAAGATTCGCTGCCGACGGGTATGAAAACATTTCAAGACAATAAAGCTTTTTTTCAGTGTTTTCCCTGTCGAACTTATATAGCTTGGTTTCCTCCCATTTTTTCTGCCATTTCGCATCAACCTTTGTTGAATATGCCATTTTTATTCCTCCCATGCGTTAAACTGCTATCATTCATCCTCCACCTACTCTTTCACTGTTGTGAATAAGGTAGTTACGAAGAAAAGGTCTTATTAATTTATCTATAATAATAACGGCAACAAAAAATCCGCCCTGTATCTTTTACTTGTTCAAGTAATTTGCGTAGCTTCAAAAAAGCATACCTTTTTTTCGTGCTATATAATTTACACATTCAACTCTTTGTGTTGTAATATATTGTAAACCACATAACTTAAAAAAGCTTTCTTTACAAACCACTAATTCCTTCTGACAGTTTTACCATCCTGCCATAAATGTTCAATGTTATAAAACTCCCGGTCTTCTTCGTGGAAAACGTGGACGACAATATCACCATAATCCAAAAGAATCCATCTTGCACTGTTATAGCCTTCTTTTCTGAGAGGCCTTATTTCTTTCTCTTTCAGCTTGAATTCTACCTCATCTGCAAGCGTCTTTATATGCGTTACGGATGTCCCGCTGCAAATAATGAAGTAGCTTGCAATAGTTGTTAAATCATGTATGTTAATTCCTTTAACATCCTTCGCTTTCTTTTCCTCCAATGCATTGATAATAAAATCATACATCTCATTCACTTCCATTAAAAACAGCACCCTCCTTTTCTTACCTATGTCGAATAATTTATTTGTTTATATAATAACCATTATATTACTTGCTTTCAAGGTTGTATTGCTAAATTCTTTTCTTTGTTTAGTATATCACATGTCCGCTCATGCCGATAACACTGCTACTGCTTTCAGTCTAGCCAAAGGCTCATACAATTAAGCAGATGTCCCAGGTGATTTATATAAATTGAAAAAGAATTTAATTATATTTGGTGGTATTTGTAAGCCACTTCTTTTTCAATTTATATTGCACATGTGCCTGTTCAGGGCTATGACAAAACAAATGGCACGTGCATCAATTCGTGTTTATATAAGTTGAATTTCAAATTCAACTTATATAAAAGCCAAGACATTACTGTTTTACTCCTGTGTTTTGATCATCCTCTCGGGGGAGCGTTCCGTTGGGTACATTCCTGATTCAATACATCCCGGTCTGCTCGTCATGCATCGTATGCGGGAGACATCAGAGCCTCGTTATATTTGTCCCCGTTCCCACCTGGTGTATATGCCACAGGGTAAAACTATACTGCTGTCTTTTACCGGAAGCCCGACTTCACCTGCTGAAACTTTTCCTCTTACCTTCTTTTGTATGGTCATTTTCATTATATTTGCGGGTACATAAGGTGAAAACCCGGTTGTATAAGAGTTTACAAGCACAAAAAGCGGATTTTCAGAAAGCAGCGGAACGCAACTATCTAACAGCTTATACAGCTCATCTTCTATCTTCCAAAGCTCTCCTTTGGGACCTCTGCCATATGACGGAGGATCCATAATTATAGCTTCATAAGTTTTACCCCGCCTGACTTCTCTTTCGATAAACTTCATGCAGTCGTCAACAATATAGCGTATAGGCTTTTCTGAAAGACCCGAAATCGCAGCGTTTTCCTTGCACCATGAAACAATACCTTTAGATGCATCCACATGACACACCCTTGCTCCTGCTGAAGCACAAGCAAGGGTGGCTCCTCCCGTATAAGCAAATAAATTTAACACCTTGATTTCACGGTTAGCATTTTTTATTTTATCTTTCATCCAGTCCCAATTAACAGCCTGCTCGGGAAACAGCCCTGTATGCTTGAAACCTGTAGGTTCAACTTTGAATTTCAGATTTTTATATCCAATGGTCCAGGAATCAGGCAGCTTTCTAAGCTTTTCCCACTCTCCGCCACCTCTAATGCTGCGGTGATATATTGCATGAACATTATTACGTACTTTTTCTTCCTTTTGCCAGGGCCAGATTACCTGCGGATCGGGCCTTCTTAATATATAGTCTCCCCATTGCTCTATTTTCTCACCATAGCCTGTATCTAAAATAGCATAATCGTTCCAGTTGCCTGCAATTTGCATATTATCCTCCAAACGCCGGGCTTAACCTGAGTACCAAATATATTAAATTTCATCAGTCTTCGGAAGAAGGCTGGATAACCATATTTTGATTGCACCAGGTCGCAGCTTGCTGCAACTTCCTGCAGGTTTATCTGCAGGAAAAAGCCGTTTCACGACCTTTTGGGAAATAATCATAATATATAAGAATGAAAGGTTACAAAACACTGATTAATACAGTGAAATCAAATTAATAATCACCTGAATAATAACAGGTATTATTACTGCAGGCAGCATATTCCCTACCTTTATTTTTGCAATTCCCAGCAGGTTTATGCCAATTGCCATAATTAAAACACCACCGGTAACTGAAACCTGGCTGATTAACACATCTGTGAGCCAAGGCTTTAAAAATCCAGCCATTATTGTTATTAACCCTTGATAAGCTAAAACCGGTAAAGCCGATAATATAACTCCTGCTCCCAGAGTAGATGCAAATACTAGTGCCGCCACACCATCAAGAACCGATTTTGCATAAAGGGTTGCGGTGTCTCCAGAAAGACCATCCTCAAGCGAACCAACAATGGCCATAGCTCCTACGCAGAAAACAAGGCTTGCAGTAACAAATCCCTCAGCAAATTTACCGTTCTCCTTTGACAAACGAGATTGAAACCATTTCCCCAAGCTCTCCAGCTTACTCTCTATACCGATAAGCTCACCAATAACTCCGCCAAGTACAAGGCTCACTATCATAATTGTAATATGCTGCCGGTTAAGTTCGCCGGTTTGAAGTACCTGAAATATACTTTGAAGAGCACCTGATATACCTACAATAATAACAGAAAGGCCTATGGCCTGCATTACAATGTCCTTATATTTTTTATTAAGCCCGCTTTTAATTAACGTGCCTGCAGTCCCGCCAATTATAATGGCTACAACATTAACAACAGTCCCCAAACCTATCATAAAGACCTCAATCCTTCAGAATGTGCATAAATTCTTTGACTTCGCCTCCAAGATTGCGGATAGTCCCCAGAAGAACATACAGCACGTCTTTAGGTAAGCTTTCAGCATTTTTTTCTAAATAACTTCGAAGTAATGGCACAGCTTTTCCATCCCCATAGGCTGCAAAGCAAACAATAGCAGGCATTTTGTCTTCGGTGGTCTTAAAAGCTGTTCTAATGAGCCGGTAAATTCTTTCATCCTTCGCTTTTGAACCGACATATGCTAATACATACAGGAGCGTATATTCAAGTTCTCCGAAATTTTGATTTTCAAGCGCTGCAAGAATAGGTTCAATTACAGGAGCTCCAATGTTTTTAAGCGCTTCTTCTAAATACTCTGATTTTGATTTATCCTCCCAGAAGTCTGACAATAAGCGGATCATCGGTTCAACACTGTCATAAAGACCCATTCTGCCAAGTGTGGATACAGCCTCCGCAAAAACGTGGTCTTGAGCTTCCGAGCTTGTTGAGTTCTTCGCCAGTTGAACAAGTCTCTCGGACATCTCTGAACCAAATTGTTTCATTTTATTTATTAATACATCTGGAATCTCCTCTTCTGTGTTCTCCGACATATACAAAAAAAGATCAAACACCTCATCTATGTCTTCCAGTTTGTTTATGGTATCAGAAGGGGTTTTCCCCTGTAATTCGTCAACAGGTGTATTTGCCCATATTTTAATTATTTCTTCTTTTTCTGTCTGATATTGACCTAAATAATCAAGTAAGACCTGTTCCTTTTCGTCTGGGGACAATTTATCAAAATTTTTAGGAATGTTTTGCATGTCTTTAAAGGCTTCTAAAATAGCACTATTATAGCTTTCTGTCAGCAATATTGTAGAACTTTTTATGCTTTCCATTTTACCTTTTGTTTCCATACCCGCCCCGTTTTCAATGTCCTTCATGCTTACTATGTTTTTAATACTTTCTATATCTTTGATATTCTCCATATTATGCATGCTTTCTTTGTTTTCTGTGTTTTTTTTGCTTTCCATATTATTCATAACGATACAGCAAAACAGCCATATCATTCACCTTTCATCTATAATTGCATTTATCTTGGTTAAATGAGTGCTTGTGCGAATTATACGCCAAAATGTAGGTTTAAGTGCCTTCCCCCGTTTTTTACTGCTCTGCTTCAAGGTTATGCACCCTGCAAAAATACGGTATACATTTTGTGTGCAACATGCGTTTTTGTTTGCAAAATACGCTTTACGCTGCAAGCATTTGATAAATGATTAACTTGGATTATATCAGAAAAGAATTACATATACAATTTATTTACTCAACTTTCTTAAGGCGCAAGTGTTCTACTCGTTGGGTTGCGTTCTAGTAGGTTGGCTCCTTTGGTACGCTTCCAGTTTGGGTTATCCTTTTATTTTAAGAATTCATCCATTCGCTTCTTGGTTTCAACCGGCAGTGCATCTTCCAAATAATTACGAGTAGATTGCTGTTGTTCTTTATACGATTGCATGACTCTTTCATTCATCCTATTTATTTCTTCTATAAGCTCCCTTGCCGACATTACCTTACTGCCTGATCCCCTGATTATAATCTGCTGTAATCCATCTGATGTTGCAACAATTATATCATATTTTTTTTGGTGATCATGAGCAAATTTTTCAATATACTGATCTGCTGTTTGCGCCTCCCTGGTGTATACGATATGAACGCTGCCATAGCTTTGAATTTCCTCAATATGTCCCTGGACATTATATGCATCAAATACCAAAATAACTTGACACCTTCGAATACCCTGGTATTTTATGAGTGAATCCAGCAATTTTGATCTTGCATTCTCAAGCTTCTCTTCTGCAAGGACCTTTAGCTCAGGCCAGGCATAAATAACATTGTAGCCGTCCACAAGAAGATATTCTTGTTTTACCTCTTTGGGCGTACTTTCATACTCAACAGGCCTATGAAAGCTTTCAGCAGTTGTTTTTCGCTTTGCCCATATAGATTTCTTCCCCTGGTTTGCGAAAGATGTTTTATTAAGGATCCTGTCAACCTCTTCCGGAGTCATCCAATTCTCTCCTTTATAAAAAGACTTTCTTCCGGCTATCTCCTGTGGCAAATCAGCTTTATTTTGCATATACCCTTGAACATGCATATGTTCCTTTACATGTTCCCAGCTTACCAAAAAACCAGCGCCGTTTGCACAAAACACGGAACCGGTTGGATTATTTAGATCTCTCTCTGAATCATATCCTATGTTACTTATAACCTCTTCCGGGTTATGACACGTATCATACCCTTTCAGGCTGTAAAAAAGTCTGCCCTGACCTTTTGTATAAGTAATCATATCTTTCTGATAGTTTTGAAATGTTACAACAGGAGCCACACCTTCAAGAACAGCTATTTCACCCTCAATGCGGGATATTTGACATGTACCGTACATCTTATCAATATCAGTCATCGCCCGACCAACCATTTTTTCAGGTAGTTCCAGTTCAAAAGCATAATATGGCTCCAGCAATACTGATTGAGCTTCCTTTAAGCCTTGGCGGACAGCGCGCCAGGTGGCCTCCCTGAAGTCACCGCCTTCCGTATGCTTGTTATGTGCTTTTCCCGATACCAGAGTAATCTTTATATCTGTAATCGGCGAACCTGTAAGAACGCCTATATGAGCTTTTTCCTTAAGATGAGTAAGGACAAGATTTTTCCAGTTTTTTGCCAATATATCATCACTACAGTCTACCGAATAATGAAGCCCGCTCCCCCGCTCTCCCGGTTCCATCAACAAATGAACCTCAGCATAATGCCGCAGCGGTTCAAAATGTCCTACTCCTTCTACGGCGTCTGTTATGGTCTCTTTATATAACACTCTGCCCGAATCAAAGTAAATGCTAATACCGAACCGGCTTTGTATCAAGCCCTGCAAAATTTCAACCTGTACTTCGCCCATGATTTGAACCTGAATTTCTTTAAGTTGCTCATCCCAAACAACATGCAGCCCCGGATCCTCTTCCTCGATTTGATATAGCTTTGGAAGCATCACTCTAGGATCGATATCCTCCGGCAGAATGATTTGGTATGTCAATACCGGTTCTAATATGGGAGGAGCAGAAGATGCTTCTGCCCCAAGGCCTTCTCCGGGTTTCGTCAGACTAAGACCTGTTACTGCGCACACACTGCCTGCTTCAACCTCGTTTACTGCCTCATATTTTTGCCCGGAGTATAAACGTATCTGATTAACCTTTTCACTCCACATTCCATTGCTTAACTCATCCTTGACTTTAATGCGCCCCCCCGTTATTTTCATGTGGGTAAGGCGGTTTCCTTTTTCATCTCTCTCTATTTTAAATATTTTAGCACCAAATTGCTCTGAATAAGCTGGCATGTTGGTATAAATCGCTATCTCATGCAGAAATTCCTTAACACCATTCATTTTTAAAGCTGATCCAAAAAAGCATGGAAACAGCTTTCGTTTGCGTATTGCTTCTCTGATTTGCAGATCAGTGATATGCCCATTTTCCAGATACTTAACCAAAAGTTTTTCGTCACACATGGCTAATTGTTCATAGAAATCCGTT
>DAIPML010000039.1:0-247 GCA_036768735.1 Clostridiales bacterium
TTATTCTGTGATGACAGAAGAGGTAGAAGATATTGTTAGCCAATATTAACGTTGTGAAACCCCCATTTTTATAATGGGGGCTTTTTTGTTAGTTACTCAGCTCCCAAAAGTTATTTTGGGTTCTTACATTCATAGCAGGCTACTTACAGCGGTGTGATATAACACCGGCGCATATCAGCACCAGCGTTTCAAAATACTGCCCGCAAGCTAAGATGGAAAGTTGAGTTGGTTGAGTTGGGTTGGGTTG
>DAIPML010000039.1:347-15441 GCA_036768735.1 Clostridiales bacterium
AGTTGAGTTGAGTTGAGTTGAGTTGAGTTGAGTTGAGTTGAGTTGAGTTGAGTTGAGTTGCTAATTGATTTTCATACGTATTAGCCTCATAGCATTTACTATCGCTATCAGGGCAACACCTACATCGGCAAAAACCGCTTCCCACATCGAAGCCATTCCTCCGGCGCCCATGACAAGAATTATTGCTTTAACTGAAAAAGCAAATATTATATTCTGCCATACAATGACTTTTGTTTTTTTTGCAATTCGTATTGCGGTGAGAATTTTTGATGGTTCATCAGTCATAAGTACGATATCCGCCGCTTCGATTGCAGCATCAGAGCCTAAACCACCCATTGCAACTCCCACATCAGCACTTGCCAGAACCGGAGCGTCATTAAGTCCGTCACCTATGAATACAGTTTTCCCGTTTTTTGAAGATTCCTTTTTTATTTTTTCAAAAACCTCCACCTTATCTCCGGGTAAAAGCTCCGGATATACTTTATCAATGCCTGTCTTCTTTGCGACAGCTTCTGCGGCTTTTATGCGATCCCCTGTCAGCATAGCAGTTTTTATACCCATTTTTTTCAGCATGTTTATTGTATGGTGGGAATCATCCTTTATAACGTCTGAAATAACCAAATACCCTTCATGTACGTTGTTCACAGCTATGTGGATAATCATTCCGTCTGCAATATCAAGCGGAACAATAACATTCTCTCTCTCCATAAGCCTTTTGTTGCCTACAACTATTTTTTCTCCATTACGGTTAAGAACAACACCAAGACCCGGTATTTCAATGTATTCTGCTACATTAAATGCATTAGTATTTTGGGGAGCCCCTTTTGTAATGGATTTTGCTATTGGGTGATTTGAGTTGCTTTCTGCCTCTATCGCAGCTAGCAAAAGCATTTCCTTGCTGTATTTTCCCGTTGGCACCACTTCAACAACCTCAAAGTCTCCCTTTGTAAGCGTACCTGTTTTGTCAAACACAACTGTTTCCAGATGATTTAAAGCATCAAGATAATTACCTCCCTTAATAAGCACTCCATTTCGTGATGCAAGACCTAAACCACCGAAATAACCTAGCGGAATCGATATAATTAACGCACATGGGCAGGATATCACAAGAAAAGTAAGGGCTCTATAAACCCAAATTGATAATAACCCCTTTAAATCAAACCATCCTCCCGTCTGCCTCACGAGGAATTCAATAAGACCTCCGGAAGCACTGTCCTTTGCAAAAGTTAAAAGCAGCGGAGGAACAAGCGCTATAAAAACCGCAATAATAACAACAGCAAGCGTGTATATTTCGGCAAAACGAGTTATAAACTTCTCTGTTGGAGCTTTCTTTGCAGAGGCGTTTTCTACCAGCTCCAGTATTTTCTCTGATGTTGAGTTTTTAAAGCTCTTAGTTACTTTAATTGTTAATAGGCCGTCAATGTTTACAGTGCCTGAAAAAACCTCATCCCCGGGCATGGCTGCATCAGGTGCATATTCGCCGGTTAAAGCTGACTTGTCAATATTTGAAGTTCCATCTGTTATAACGCCGTCAAGGGGAATTTTTTCACCGGGCTTAACAAGTATTGTTTCACCGATCCCGATTTCTTCAGGTGCTATCGTCTGAACACTGCCGTTTCTTAGAACATTTCCATAATCGGGGCTAAGATCCATCAACCGGCTTATTGATTTTCTGGATCGATCCATTGCAGCGTCCTGGAATATCTCACCGATTTGATAAAAAAGCATAACAGCGACGCCTTCATTAAATTCTCCGATAGCAAAAGCTCCTATTGTCGCAATTGACATAAGAAAATTTTCGTTAAACACGTGGCCGTTTAAAATACTTTTCCATGATTTTGAAAGCACTCCCGCACCAAGAATTATATATGCGGCAAGATATAGCGCAAAATTAACCCAGCTGGAATTTTGCATTAACAACGCAATAATAAAAAGCAAAAAGCCAGTTCCAAGTAATATGATTTTTTTGGAGCTAAAAGTATTTGTTTTCTTTATTGTATTGTCTTTTTTTCTAATAATAATATCAGGCTCATGCCTTTTTATAATTTCTTCTACTCTTGGTATTAAAACTTTAAAATTTCTGTTAGATTCAACAGTTAATGTTTTCATAACAAAATTCATTGATGCATTTACTCCGTCTATGCAGTTTACCTCATTCTCTATTTTTGCAGCACAATTTGCACAGTTTAAACCGTCGAGCACAAGAATTTCTCTCTCTGTCATATTATATTCATACCTCACTTTTCGTTTAGATGTATCAGACCCTGATCAAATATATGTTCTACATGCTCATCATCAATTGCGTAGTAAACTATTTTACCCTCTCTCCTATATCGCACAAGCCTGGCTTGTTTCAAAACCCTTAATTGGTGTGATATTGAAGAATGCGTCATGTCCAGTAAAACAGCCAAATCGCACACACACATTTCCGATGCGTTTAAAGCGCATAAAATTTTTATCCTTGTTAAATCTCCAAAAACCTTAAAAAGCTCCGCTAAATCATATAATTTATCTTCCGTCGGCATTTTTGATAAAACCCTTTTTACTGTATCCTCATGTATGGTATTACAGTCGCAGCGTTCATACAACATTTCTTTGCTTGCCAAAATATTCACCTCCATAAATCTTCATTACTTGAGTATTTTACTTTAATCGCTTCACGACTTCCTGAAAAACAATCACATTATAGCAGCATTAAAACCAATATATGAGTATATGTTCATATGTTAGTTTAATAATATCATATCCCATAGTTCCATACAACTCTTATTTGAGAAAATTGTTATACACAATATTTAAATGAATGGTAAAATAGAATCATTGAATCAACTACTAAGCAATGTGAACATCGACATATTCAGCTTTTCCGCAATATTTTGGTACTTGCCTGTACAGCAGGCTACCGACGGTTCTTTGATACCTTTTAGCGGGAAAGGTAATAACCATATTATTAAATTCTGAAGGAGGAAATTCTACATGGATACTGCCCAGAAATTACCACAGAGAAGTGAGCTGCCGTCTGAATTCAAATGGAGGCTTGAGGATATTTACAAATCCGAAGCTGCATGGGAGGAGGATTTTTTAAAGGTCAAAGAGATGCTTCAAAATGTCTCCCCCTATAAAGGTCGGATTGGAGACAGTTCAAAAAATCTTTTTGAAATATTAAAGCTTCAGGACGAAATATCATGCTTATTTAACAAACTTTTTGCATATGCCCGAATGAAAAGAGATGAGGATAACACAGTCACCCTATACCAATCACTTGTTGGAAAAGCTTTTTCACTCGGAGCTGAGTATAATTCTGTATTATCTTTTGTTACCCCTGAAATCATTAGTATTCCTGAAACAACTATTACTAAATACATGGATGAAGAATCCGATTTGAAGGTTTATAATACCTACCTTAAAGAGCTTCTTCACAAAAAAAATCATGTATTATCCGAGAAAGAAGAGAAAATACTGGCTTTGTCATCTGAACTTGCAAGTAGTATCAGTGATATATATTCTATGTATAATAATGCCGATATTAAATTCCCAAATGTTAAGGGCGAACAGGGGCAGGATGTCGAACTTACAAAGGGTAGATACATTAGATTTATGGAAAGCCCTGATAGAGAAGTCAGAAAGAAAGCTTACGAGGCTTTATATAAGACTTATGGGAGCATGAAAAACACCTTGGCGTCCACGCTTATTGGCAACATTAAAAAGAATAAATTTTATTCGGTTGCAAGGAATTACTCATCATCATTGGAAGCATCGTTGGATTTGGATAACGTTTCTATAGACGTCTATGATAATCTTATTGACATAGTTTCAAAAAATCTGCCTCTGTTGCACAGATATCTTAGGCTTAGGAAAAAAGCCCTCAAGCTTGATGAATTGCATATGTATGATTTATACTGCCCCATTGTGCCCGAAGCCAGTCGCAAGGTTCCATACGAGGATGCGGTTAAAGTTGTTTCAGATGGTCTGAGCTCGTTAGGGGAGCAATATATAAAGGATCTGAATAAAGGCTTTAAATCCAGCTGGATTGATGTTTATGAAAATGTTGGAAAAACCAGCGGTGCATATTCTTGGGGAGTATACACCTCCCACCCGTTTGTGCTTCTTAATTACCAAGGTTCTCTTGATGATGTTCTTACCTTGGCGCATGAAATGGGTCATGCTATGCATTCATATTACACTCACAAAACACAACCTTTTGTTTACTCCGAGAACAAAATTTTTGTTGCGGAAGTTGCTTCTACTGTAAATGAATCCCTCCTGATAAATCATTTGCTTTCAAAGACAGATAAGACTCAGGAAAAAGCCTGGCTTTTAAATAACTATCTTGAGGCATTCAGGGGAACAATATTCAGGCAGGTTATGTTTGCGGAGTTTGAGAAAATAATACACCAGAGAATTGAAAGCGGTAATGCTCTAACCGCCGAGGATCTTTGCACTATTTACAAAGATCTCAATGAAAAATACTACGGAAGCGAGGTAACGCTTGACAGCTACATCGAGATGGAATGGGCGAGAATCCCTCATTTCTATAGAAGCTTTTATGTGTATAAATATGCAACCGGTTTTTCCTCTGCCACATCCATTGCAGGTCAGATTCTACGTGATGGTGCGTCTGCAGTTGAAAAATACCTTAACTTCCTTAGCAGCGGTTCCTCGGATTATCCTCTGGAGCTTCTGAAAAAAACAGGTGTGGATTTGACCACCACCGCTCCTATTCAAGACGCACTTAATGTATTCGAAAAAAGGCTATCTGAACTGGAGAAGCTGCTCGATACACTTTAGGCAAAGCCAATACAATCATTGACTTTCAATGCTTACACGGATATAATATGGTTATCACTCAGAAAGTCACAAAGTGACTTTCTGATGAAGCATACCTACCGGAACCCTCCCCTGGGAAGGGTAGCCCTAGCCCACTGGAATGCGCAACAAGACCAAACAGGGGTCTTGTGGGTATTTTTGGTAACATTATGACTATTTAGCTCATAATGTTTAATTGCTTTAATTTACTGCTACATAAATAAGGATAGACCTTATTTTTGTATATTTATTATACCAAATAAATTGGAGGTCTTATAAATGAGTTCCACATCTTACAATCCATATGAAACAGCTCAACAGCAGTTTGACAGCGTTGCTGAAAAGCTTAATCTTGACAGTGCTACACGAGAACTGCTCCGTCAGCCACTACGCGAATACCATTTTTTAATTCCCGTTAAGATGGATGACGGAAGTGTAAAGGTATTTAAAGGATTCCGTGTACAGCATAATGATGCAAGAGGGCCCGGAAAGGGAGGAATAAGGTTCCATCCACTTGAAACAATAGATACAATCAGAGCTTTATCACTGTGGATGACTTGGAAATGTGCGGTTGTTGATATCCCTCTCGGAGGAGCGAAGGGCGGAGTTATCTGCGACCCAAGAAATCTTACGGAACGCGAACAGGAACAGTTGTGCCGCGGTTATGTCCGCCAGCTTGCTCGTAATGTCGGACCTGTTACTGATGTTCCGGCACCCGATGTAATGACAAATGCAAAACACATGCTTTGGATGCTTGATGAATATGAAACAATCTTTGGCGGAAAATATCCTGGCTTTATCACCGGCAAACCGGTTGGTATGGGCGGCTCACTTGGCAGAACGGAAGCTACCGGCTATGGTGTTATATATGTTCTGCGTGAGGCTCTTAAAAAATTAGGTATTGATTTTTCCAACACCACTGCAAGCTTCCAGGGCTTTGGGAATGTAGCTTCTCATGCTGTACGCCTGTATCAGCAGCTTGGTGGCACGGTTATTGCCATCTCTTGCTGGAATGAAGCAGATAAAAAAGCCTACACATTCCGGAATAAAAACGGATTTGATGTTAATGCACTATCTTCCATTACCGATTCATACGGAACCATCGATAAAGATAAAGCCAAGGATTTAGGTTGCGATATCCTGCCCGGAGAAGTGTGGATTGAGCAGGATGTAGACATACTCGTTCCTGCAGCTATGGAAAACCAGATCACAATTGAAAACGTGCATAAAATAAGCAAACAGGTTAAGGTAATCCTTGAGGCTGCTAATGGGCCTACAACACCGGATGCTGATCAGGTAATCCGTGACAGCAATATCTTCCTTGTACCAGACTTTTTAGCCAACGCCGGTGGTGTAACCTGCAGTTATTTTGAACAGGTTCAATGCAACATGAATTACTACTGGGAAAAAGAAGAGGTTCTCGAGAAGCTGGATACGAAGATGACATCTGCTTTTAAATCTGTCTACGAACTTTCGCAAAACAAAAAATTATATATGCGCGATGCAGCATATGTAATCGCTATAAACCGTGTTGCTCAAGCTGTTAAAAACCGCGGCTGGGTATAAAATGTGAGATATTTTTATGTATGGTTGACGTTCTACCTTTATGATGTAGATTCATTACCCGGTTAATAACCGGGTATTTTTTTGTCTAGATAACGTTCTGCCTTTAGGATGTAGATTCCCGGATTTATGTCGTATAAAATAGTTTACAAGGATGTAATAATCAAACCTCCGGTTATGTGGCACCCCACAAATATTATGTAACCTTCTTAAGGCTTGTTCATATACTGTTATTGAACAGGATTTTCTGTTCACTTTTAAAACTGAAGGAGGTGAATAATATGTGCATTAAGGATTCACGTAGATTTTTTTGTTTAGCTGTCGGTCTCTTAGGTTTGATTTTGATAGGGCTGGGCGTAAATTTGCTTGCAACCTTTTTTCCTCTTAGGTTTATTACTATTGGTACTATAGTAGCAGGTATTTTACTCCTTATCTTGTGTTGTTTGGTAAAATGCAACAAAATCCCTTGTGTGTTTTGCTTGCTGCTTACTTTGGTATCCTTGTATTTGATCATTTCAGGTATACTTGCGATTATATTTATATTTTCCCTGATTATCGGTCTTATTTTGATAGGGCTTGGGGTTTTATCAGTCCTTTTAACAGCAGTATGCCTTATTTTACAGCTTTGTGGTGTAACATTTTATAAAACCGGTTCTTCCCCCGGTTGTTAAATAGTGCATATTATCGACCATAACAGGCAGGTAACCCAACCTGTCTGTTTCCAGCATGCAGGTACGAACATAAATCGATGTGCTTCCATCTGTTTTTTGAAATAGCCAAAGTAAGATGACTTTCTGACGGTTCTTTAGGCAATGTTTTGTAAAGAAAATGCAATCATATCTGTTAATATAAGGAATAACAACACCTCAGTTCAACGAGTTCGGTATCATTTTGAAACTTATTACTATGCTTTTTTGATATCATACTATATAAGTTAAATTTGAAATTCAACTTATATAAACACGAATTGATTCACGTGCCATTTGTTTTGTCATAGCCCTGAACAGGCACATGTGCAATATAAATTGAAAAAGAAGCGGCTTACAAATACCACCAAATATAATTAAATTCTTTTTCAATTTATATAATAATGCGATTGCTCCCCAGAAAGTCACTTTGTAACTTTCTGGGTGATAACCATAATGTGATCCAAGTAAAGATCAGTTGTATTATTGATGCCTAAATAGCTTAACATTCTACTGCCGACGACATCCTCAATTTCGTTAAAAATCAGCTCTCCCTCTGAATCTACAAGAAAGTCAACCCCCGCATAGTCTATTGATAAATCTTTGATAAAGCTGTATACGGTTTTCTCTTGTTTTTCGCTATATTTGAAGATCTCACAAACCCCGCCTTGGCTATAATTTGACACAAGCTTGCCATTAGGTCTTCGAAGTACCGCATGAATTATTTTATTGTTTATTATATAAAACCTGACATCACCTTCTGTATTTATTAATTCCTGTTGAAGCCTCTCAGTCCAGTTATTGCTGCTTACATCCTCAAGCATGGATATTCCATATCCCCCGTGCCCGGTGTTAGGCTTTGACAATACATGTTTTTTCCCTATCCAGGATAAATAAACCCCTGGGTATTTAAAACCTTTATCATGAGCGTATTTGTACGCTGCCAGCTTATTATTTCCGAGCAGAGTAATGTTTGAACTGTTAAAAACTCTGACATTATTAAGTTCGAATATTAATGAGACTTCATAGCTGCGGCTCCTGTTAATAACAAAATCTATATTATAGTCCGGGCTTAAGCCATTGTTGAAAAAATCCTCAAGGAACATCAATGTAAGGTGGCAGCCTTTCTTTATCGCCACCTCTTTAAGCCATTTAACATAATCACAATTTTTCTCATAATCTTGCTTTTGATAAATAATCAGACCATTCATTTCACTTTCTCCATAATATATTCCAGAATCAATCTGCTGAAATTAACACCCGAAACACTTTCAAAGCTTAAAAAATTAACATTGGAATTAACCTCACAAATAACAGGTTCTCCATCATCTCCAAACAACAAGTCAACTCCACTGAAGTCAAGGTTCAATGCTGCATGTGCCTGTAAGGCCGTTTTCTTTTGTGCTTCGGTTAAGGTAATAAGCTCACCTTTACCTCCCAGTGTTATATTCGCCCTGAAATCAGCTGCGTTACTTCGTTGCATAGCTCCTATAATTTTCTCTCCGACTATATTTACGCGAATATCTCTTCCTAATGATGTTTTCACAACCTCTTGAATAATAAAATGGCTGTTTTTTATATCGCTGATTTTTGCTTTAAGCTGGTTAACTCCTTTTAGCTTATATACCTGCATACCAAAGGAGCCATAGGATTCTTTTAATATGACCTCTTCTCCCAGCTCTCCAATTATTTCCTCAAAATATTCGTCTGACAGAGATTGATTGAAAAAAGCAAATGGTCCGATTATTGTTTTGGGTACTCTCATTCCGGCCAATTTCAAATGCATTAACGCTTTGTTATCACATGCCTCAATTGCCATACTGCTGTTAAACAAACGGTAGCCCAGCATCTCCAGATACCGGGCTAAAGTTATATCTTTATCCCAAAAAATAATAAACATAGGATCTTGTAGCTTCTTTAATGCTCTAAGAGACATACTGCCGTTTGGTTTAACAACCGGAACCAACTCATTGTTTGCAACTATCTCCAGAGCGATTCCCATTCTTTCGGCTTCCTCGGAAATCTTAAAAACAAGATTTTCAATTTTTTTAACTCCCAATGCACCGTTATATATAACCCAACCATTCATAATTATCTTTCAAAAACCTCGTTATTTTTTATTTCAATGAGTGCTTGTGCAAATTGTGTGCCAATGCAGGTGTCTACCAAAGGAGCGTACCAAAGGAGCGTACCCACTGGAACGCTCCCCCAAGAAGGATAACCCTAACCCACTGGAACACTCCCCCAAGAAGGATAACTCTAACCCCGCTGGAACGCTCCATTAAGAAGGATAACCCCGACCCACTGGAACACCCTTAGACCGGATCAGACAGGGTATTAGGGCTGTTCGATAAAATGTTAACTCCACCAATTATTACAGCAATATCGCTTCTATTTTATACCTGAAATCACATACGATCAAGACATTCCATTTTTTCTACTCAGAGTGAAAATAAGCTGTAAAATGAAGCAACAGTTAGTATCAGAGTTTATGCTATATCCATATGCAAGCTTGAACATAGGGTGAGTGCATGCTTTTGCCCTTTAATTTTTCACTTTGAAGGTCTTTCCCTGCCAGCTCCTGAATGCTGCACTATCGTTTCCAAGATATAAAAGATAATTTGGAAGAATAGGAGTCTTTCCAATTCCCTTAGGCCCATTTATGATGTAGGTGGGTATAGCCATGCCTGAAGTTCTGCCTCTTAGGCTTTCCATAATTTCAAGACCATCCTCTATTTTAGCCCAGAATTGGCTTGTGCCTTTCACTTTCTTTGGATGAAAAATATAATAGGGTTTAACTCTTATTGTCAGTAGCTTTTGATTCAACTTTCTTACTACATACTTGTTATTGTTTACTCCGTTTAAAAGAACCATTTGATTTCCTAAAGGGATTCCGGCATCGGCAAGCATTTCACATGCCTTTTTTGATTCGGGTGTTATTTCTCTTGGATGGTTGAAATGTGTGTTTACAAAAATAGGATGATATTTCTTTAAAATGTTTGTAAGACTTTTAGTAATACGCTGAGGTAATGTTACAGGTGTTCTGGTTCCTAAGCGTATAATTTCAACGTGAGATATTTTCCTAAGCTCACCAAGCAGCCAATCAAGCATTTCATCAGATGCAATAAATGCGTCGCCCCCGGTAATCAGAATATCACGTATTTCCTTATTATCACGGATATAATCAATTGCTTTTTTAATTTTTTCTCTTGAAACCACCGTATCACATTCTCCAATCAAACGGCGTCTTTGGCAGAATCGGCAGAACATGCCACAAACATTTGTAATTTTAATTATAAGTCGATCAGGATAGCGGCGCGTAATAATATCATGAATAGAATGTCCCTTTTCGTCCATAGGATCCAGTTCGCCCAAGTCATCCAACTCGCTGGCGGACGGTATGGACTGTTTTTTTATCCCACAGTTCGCATTACCCGGTTCAATTAGTGACAGATAATAAGGAGAAATGGCAAAACGATATTTAGAAGCTACTTCATCTAATGTGCTTGTTTCATGCTCCGTTAGCGCAATAAGTTCAGACAAGCCTTTTGAATTCGTAAAACGAGTTTTTAATTGCCAGTGGTAATCATTATAGTTGTCTTCAGTTGCATTCACGTAATTTAAAATTTTCTTCTTTTGAAAATTAATCCTTTCATAGTCCTCAACACCCGTCGGAATTTCGGCTTTTAATTCCTCATAATCTGCTATTTCATTTTTAAGCTGAGCAAAACGATTGTTCGGGACTTTGCCATACAATTTTGACATCATAAACCTCACCTTCCTTATTTAATTTTTGTGTTACAACAACACCTGTTTTTATGATACGCATGATTTTGTAAAATTCTAGTTCCCAGAAGCGCTAATAGGCGCTAGTATAACAAGAGCCATCGGACACCGATATGCTATAAATGCTTAATAAAGGATAAACAGAAATAACATGTTTTTTATTATAACAAAAAAAATTTTTTAATGCAATTTTTTTGGAAATATTTCTAAGGTAACCAGCGGCTCTGCCTGCGACCAGTCTCGTTGAAATGGCTGGTCGCAAACTTCGTTTGCTGCTCGCCCATGCAACCTGGGTGTGTTGAAAATATAGCTTGCTACGCAAGTACATAAATTAAAGTACGTTATTTTGCTTTGCAAAAAACGGATCAAGCAATTCCTTCCGTTTTTTTAACATATAAAGTGTGCTATTTTTTACTTTACAACATATCTTGTCAATCTGCCGTTGCCAACTTTTTTGATAAGCTCTTTTTTCAGCATTTCTTTAAGCATATTAATTGCGTGAGTTGTTCCAACTCCGAGGACTTCTTCAACATCACTACGAGTGATTTCTTTTTTCCTTTCAAATAATCTGAGTATCGGTAAATACTTTTCATCTTCTACACTCAACTCTTGCGCATGCGTGTTAGGTAAAACCACTCTAAATGCACCTTCCACATTTTCAAATTTGGGTTGCACTCGTAAACCCTTACGACAATGTCCCATCAGCCCTTATAAAAATACAATACTTAATGCAATTATAAGAAATGCCATACTTTTAACTGATTTATCAATATTTCCCAAAATGCTTTCATAAAGGTCTTTCTTTGAATAGCAGATAGCTATATCAATCTCAGCAATTAACCTTTGGTGTCAAATTCCTGCATATTATTTCGGTAAATTTTGACTATACGCAAAAGAATAGTACTGCCGTGCAGTCGGAATGTTGCGTAGTTAACATAGACATCTACTTCATTACCAGCCATTAAACTTGTTTCAAGTTTCAGATTTCCTTGATCATCGTTAACGAATCTTTCATACTCCAATTGTATTCCTTTGTCTTTAAATTGTTCGTTAAAGTCGTTTACAACCCGTTCTGGTCCAGCCTCTGGAGGAATATGGATAAATCGTATGTTGAGATTAAAAGCTAACGGGAACTCAATCATTCATTCCCTCGATTCAATGTGATATAATTATTTTTATGAACTAGGAGGCTTTTCTGGTGGAAAAAAAGATTTTTGATGATATTAAAAAAAAAATCAGGAAGCTGAAAAAAATTGAGATCAAAATCCGTTTTGGCGTCTCATCATTTTCAGATGACTGTTTTATTACTGCAAAAACTAAGCTTAATAAGCTTGTTTGGGATGAGTTTTTTGACTTGAAAGGTGATTACAACAGTAAGAAAAAATATTCCCTTTTTACTTTAGCTTATATGGATAAAAACCAGTTCAAGGATGTTATAACTGAATATTTCTTTAGCGTTTATTACAGATATTATAAAGAAAATGGCTTCATTAGTGATAATTTATATGATCCGGGATTGCTTGCCCTGTTCGGGCTGCCATATGACGCTGCCCGTGATGAGATAAAGAAAAAATTCCGGGAGCTTGCAAAAAAATATCATCCTGATACAGGCGGTGATAGCTTGAAATTTATTGAACTAATGGAAAACTACAAGAAGCTAATGGATTGAATATGCGTCTGGATAATAACTATGTTAAGACTAAATACTATTTAAAAGTTCATGACCGCTGTGAACGTCATTTATTTATGTAATTCCAAAGAATTTTATCTTCCAATTTAACACTTTCTGGAATGGAAACACAAGTTTAAAACATTACATCAAAGCCTGATACCAATTAAAAATAAATATTTCGTTAAGACTGAATACCAATTAAAAGCATAATCAAACAGTATTATTTATTAGTTAACAGACGTTATGTTAAGTTTTAGATCCTTTATAATTCTATTGAAATATTCCAGAAAATCTTCTTCCGTCCGTTCCAGCGGCAGGCTGTTATCATAGATATAATCATATGTAAATTCTTCAACAAGATCGTCAGCATCATTCCCATACAAAGCATCACTGTCATTATTTCTGGAGCTTGTTATTAACAAGGTTATACAATTCCCATTTATGCTTTTTATAAATTTCTCAATCTGATCCTTTTCCCTGATATGAACAAACATTATTTGGTTGTCACTTTTCGAAAATGAATTGTACTCTTCTACCAGATATTTGTTAGGTAAATCATTATAATTAGCAAAAACTCTTTTCAACTCCGCTAGAAATCTTCTTGATTTTAAATCCTTTTCTCCATTCCAGCCATATTGTGATGCGATCTGCTTAATAGGTGTAATTGTTGAAACATTCAGACATTTATAATGTTTTTCAATTATTCCGCAAAGCGTGTCTTTTCCTACTCCGCCCTTACCATTAATAACTACAACTAATTTATCCTTATAAGTCATATCATACACCTTTTCATTTTTACATATTTCATATTTTTTAATAAAAGCATAATCAATTTCGATGCAAAGGCTTAGAAATTGTCATCGTTCATGGAAAAAACTAAGCCGTGTTTTATTATTATATTCTAAGACCCTCTCTTTGTCCATAATTGCTGGCAGTAAATAAAAGGAGCTTGGGGTGATATGATAAAACCCCTGAGACTATCATCTCAGGGGTTTCACCATACACTTTTACTTTATTTACTCTCTTTCTCTTATATACTCTTCTGCTTCCTTCCAATACCTGTCTGATTCAAGAGGAGCATCGTTTAGCTGCCAATATTGCGTCATTTTTCTTTCTTTTATTCTTGGCTGTTTGCCTTTACTTAATAGGTAGTCTTCCAGCTTTTCGGTCTCAATGGAAGCCTTGGGCTTAAAATCATCCGAGTTTATATATTGCAGCAACGATTCAAACATTGCGCAAACCTCCGGTTTGCTATTATTTAAACCTGTGAAGTTGAAGCCGGTGATAAGTAGCCTGCCTCTCCCCACATTAAGCTCAAACAAATATCCAAACCTTCTCATAGTCCAATCCGGTTGTAGTTCAGATAAACCAAAGGTGTATACATCAAACCTGTCTCTTGAGGCCTTATCAACACCTTGTATGATTGGTTCCAAATCACAAGGGAAATCATCCAGCACCATTTTATCACAATCATCAATAAGATCATGGAATTGAAGGTCAATGTATCCGTCATTTGGGAATAATTCGAGAGCTTTATTTTCCCTTATAAATCCTCCGTGGTTGGTACCTCTGTCCCAAATTATGCCTTTCATTCGATCCCATGTGGTTGGCAGATAATATTCCTCTTTATGTGCTCTGATTTTTCTGTCCCGTGTTTCCGGTATCCTGTAAAGCATCAAAACATCTCCGCCGTTTTCCATATGTGTTAAGACTTCTTTTGTAAACCTGTTTACAATTAAGAGTTTTTCCGGATTATCAAGTGTTCCTGTAGATTTTAAGCAGGAATACCTTAGATCAGGTCTTATATTGTCAAGAGCTATCGTGCATTTTATATGTGGGATTAATTCCGCTCTATCAGGATACACCCACAATCTCCAATTGTTTTTGATGAGTGCCTTACGCTTATCATCAATAAGGCTGCATTCCAGTAAAAGCTCCTCAGGTTTGCCAGCTGACGGGGTTTTAATCTCCAGAGAAACTATCTCTCTAAGACCCTTTTCTGTGAGATCAATATCTTTTAAACCTCCGGACAGAACCACACTTTTTTGTTTTACGCTTTTAAGCTCAAAAGCAAAGTCTAAAGTGTCGGGTATTTCATTTGAAAAATGTGAAATAAGAACCGGTATCTTTATCTTTTCATTTTCAAAAAATGTCCTTCGAGGAAGATCTGCAAGTATTACACTGTCATCATTAAAGCTTAAGAACTCACTTTCGCTTACACCTGTTTTATCATCAAAGCAGTCTATAAGACCGTTGCTGTTTTCATAACGTTCCGTATCTGAAAGCTGTAGAAAATGAAACCCACTTAAAAGCTTACTTCTTCGTGCAGCTTCAATTCCAAGCTTCCAGCTCAAAAACTGGAATCTCCTGCTTGCTTCAAGCATTTTGGGATAATCTTTTTCAAGCCCCTTATGCCGGACAAGCTTTATCACTTCATCAATCCACCAGGGTTTTTCCACATTAAGGCGTGTAAACTTTTCATTTAATCTAAAAATATCACGCAATGCGGTATAGTGGCAAATTTCATGAGCAAGGATAGGGCGTTTGGGAGATATTTTTAGATTAAATGAAAAGTTTACAC